>DAIUCM010000293.1:0-1100 GCA_036846145.1 Bacteroidota bacterium | reverse complement strand
ATAATCAAAAAACTAAATCAACGGAATCAAATAAATCATAATTAATCAGCGGTTACAAACTTTGCGCCTTTGCGGGAAAAAATTCCGAAATGCGAAGCAACCTTTAAACTTTACAACCTGACAATTTTTCTTCATATATCAAAATCCAATAAAAGTTATTATTTTGAATTGAGATTATCAGGATAACCATCAATAAAAAATGCTTCAGCTAATAAAAGCTGAAGCAATTTTTATGCTTTGTATATATGGAAATTGAAATACTGAATTTCGATTCTCGCGAAGAGGAATTTTTAATTCTTCATTTTTAATTTTTAATTACATAAGTAATCCGCCATCTACATTAATAACCTGCCCGGTAATGTAGGTGCTCCAGCTGCTTGCTAAAAAAACAGTAAGGTTAGCAACATCTTCGGTACTGCCCGGGCGTTTCAGCGGAATTACTTTCTGCCATTCTTCTTTTACTTTCGCATCCAGTTCGCCGGTCATTTCTGTTTCAATAAAGCCCGGCGCAATTACGTTGCAGCGTATATTTCTAGAGCCTAACTCTTTTGCTACAGATTTGCTGAAACCTAAAATACCCGCTTTAGATGCTGAATAATTGCTTTGGCCTGCATTGCCTTGTACCCCAACAATGGAGCTCAGGTTAATGATAGAGCCTTGTTTGGCGCGCATCATTGGTTTAATGGCAAATTTAGTAAGGTTGAAGATTGATTTCAAGTTCGTATCCAATACTTCATCCCACTGTTCCTCGCTCATTCTCATAAGCAGGTTATCGCGCGTAATGCCGGCATTGTTTACCAGGATATCAATTGTGCCGAATTCAGCCACAACATCATCCACCAGTTTTTCGGCGGCTTTAAAATCGGCAGCATTGCTTTGATAGCCTTTTGCCTTAATGCCCATTTGCGCCAGCTCTTCTTCAAACTGCCTGGCTTTTTCTACAGATGATAAAAAGGTAAATGCAATATTACATCCCTGATCAGCAAATTTCTGAACAATGCCTTTGCCAATACCACGGCTACCGCCGGTAATCAGCGCTACTTTGCCTTCGAGTAATTTCATTTTTTAGGAGGTAGAATATAGGAGATAGAATATAGAAG
>DAIUCM010000292.1:0-1274 GCA_036846145.1 Bacteroidota bacterium | reverse complement strand
GGTGCATTGATATTTTTCAGTCATGCACATTTTCCATAATTTCGACTGCTATAACGCCGCGATAAACGGTGGTTTTTAAGTTGCACTTTTGCCATAAAATGAAGCGAAGCGGAATGGCAAAAGTGCAACTTAAAAACCATCCGTTTGATTGCTTTGTTAAATTATTTCATTTTCGAACCACATTTTCTGCGCCCTTTCAAGGCCAGACTGAAGCTCTTCAGGCGTTACTCCAACCTCTGCTGCATAATTTACCGCCAATTCACGCAGGGTTTTCATTAACGCTAATGCTTCATTTTTGATGTTTTCTATTCTTTCAATAAAGTCAAATGTTGCTTCTTCAGATTCAATTGCGCTATAACCTTGTATGCTTGAGCCATGAGCTAACCAATTTCTTTCTGCAAGTATTTTATTAAATTTTTCTTGTAGCTCTTGAGGCAAAATATTACTGCTTGTGATAGAGCGCAAAGTATTCCCGAAAGTTTTCTTTTGTTGTTGAATTAACATTTCGGTTCCCTTTTCAAAGCCAATTCCTTTTTCTGCTTTAATTCGCAGAAGATAGAACATTGCAGATTGTGTTTCCAGATTTTGTACCATCCATAATGCTGCACCAACTCTTCTTAATATTTCATCTAAGCGATCAGCCTTAATAAGGTTTTCCATGGTTGGCCTCGCTACAATTTAACGCCGCGTACAGCGGCAGTTTGTAAGTTGTGGCTTTGTGGATAATTTTTGCGCAGCAAAACCACAAAGCCGCGACTTACACACTGTCCAGCACACGTAGTGTGCGGGCTGCTACGCCTTGTTATATTTTTTACATAAAAAAGCTCCAAGAAAAGCACCAACAGGAACTTTAATGAGCATGAAAATTGGTGATATCCATTCACTGCCAACTAGACCATAACCGCTATACCAATAAGCACTTAGGCAAAAATACAGAAAACCAGAGAGGGTGCCTATAAATATTCGCTTTGAAGGTGCAATTAGCGCAGCAATGTAACCGCCTAAAACTGTGAAAATTATAGAAAGAAAAAAATCAGTAAACTCTCTTATAAACGGCACATTTCCATCGATTGGATATGGCCCATATAAAGCAGGTAAAACAATTCCGGGGATTTTTACAGAACCAAATAAAATAATTATAAAACCAAAAAATAGGGCTAATGAATATCTAAGATACTTGATCATTTCTTTTACTACTCGGGAAATATAACGCCGTGCTCAACGGCAGTTTGTAAGTTGTGGCTTTGTGGATTACTTTTGCGCAGCAAAACCAC
>DAIUCM010000291.1:0-1422 GCA_036846145.1 Bacteroidota bacterium | reverse complement strand
GTACCTGAAGATTTCGGTACACCGTTGTTTAATAAAAGTACGCCGGCCATATGCGGAGCAGCGCTGGAAGTACCGCCAAACAGCGCATATTTACCACCCATGGCAGTAGTTGCAATGTTTGTACCCGGTGCAGCGTAATCTACCGTTGTTGCGCCAAAGTTGGCACCGCTTATAAATACATTCGAGCTGTTCATGCTCGATACGGTATATACATTGGTGGCATTAACTCTCGCTGGCGAAAAATTAGCAGCATCGGCATTACTGTTACCCGATGCTATGGCAACAAATATACCTTTGGCAGCTACTTTTCTTACAGCGTCATCTACAGTAGTTGATGCAGCAAAACCAATAGATAAGTTCACCACATCACCCGCTTTACCATAGTAGGCTACGTGGTTCAATGCCGCTACAATTTTAGATACAAAGGCAGAGCCGTTTTTATCCATTACCCTTAGCGAAACCAGTGTAGCACCTGCCGCCACACCAACCGTGCCAATACTATTATTTTTAGCGCCAATAATACCCGCTACCTGCGTACCGTGGCCAAACTCATCGGTTGCAGATGTAGTTGTACCGGCCTGTGTTGAGGTAAGAAAAGATTTGCTACGTGTTTTATCCACATTAAGGTCAGTGTGATTGAGATCTATACCTGAATCTATGATCCATGCCGTTTTACCTACACCGCTTGCCGATCCGCCTACTTTTTTAACACCCCACGAAGTTTGCTGCGCACTGGAAATAGTAGTGCTCAGTACATCGGACATGGCAGGATTTACCAGCCTGTCTTCCTCAATTAAAGCTACACGTGCGTCATTCTTTAATGTTGCAATCTGCTCTGCAGTAAGCTTAGTAGTAAAGCCGCTGCCTATAGCGTTGTCATCAGTAAGCTCAAAAGCTTCAATACCATTGTCGCTCATCAGGCTTTTAGCCATATCCCTTACTTTATCCAGCTGGTTACCGTAAGAAAGGCCTTTTTTGTGAAGATCTGCCTGGCTGCCATCCTTTAAAGTAACAATATATTGTCCTGTAATTCTGCCGGAAGTAGCAGGGGCAGAAACCTGAGATGGGCTTGAAGCAGGCATGTCCTGGGCCAGTTCATCTTTAGAACATGAAGCTAAAGTTGCCACAGAAGCCGTAGCTAAAACAAGTGCTTTTGTACTGAATGATTTGAATATATTTGAGTTTTTCATGATTTCTGATTTATTGGTTAATTGGCTTTGTTTGCATTAAACTTCAATAGCATTATGAAATAAGAGGTATGTATTGAAGTTATAATATATTAACTGTAAAAGCCGGAAAAGTGTTCAATAAAATTTGTATTAATCCAAGATTACCTATAATGCATAAAGCATAAAAAAGCTTATAATCAACAAAATAAGGTTTTCGGCTGGCAATAATAAAATTGTACAAATATAATAATTT
>DAIUCM010000290.1:0-1424 GCA_036846145.1 Bacteroidota bacterium | reverse complement strand
TTCCAGTTGCCATTGTTGAAAAATAAAATACTTTTGGAAGCATGTTTAAATGCCGTTTCATTTTGCCAGATGTTAACAGTATCAAACGCCCCGGTAAAAGCCAGACCAAATGGCGTATTTTCGATATCATAAATTTTTCCGTTAACATCCAATACTTTTTGCCAGGATCCGCTTAATTTCTGCAGCCAAAGTTCATCTTCAAAAATGTTTTTGGCAGAACCCGCTACGAGCCATTTATCTCCGTTGACATTTACAAAAATTTTACTGCCGGTTGATGAAGTATTTGCTGATAAATTAATAAACTGCCAGTTATTGTTTTTAAACATTGCTAAGGCATAAACTTTATTTTCATAATTAAAACTACCGGCCACAAAAACCCCATCTCCATTTGTAGCTACACTGTTTACGATGCCATCAATTCCATTTCCAAGGCAATGCAAATTTCCATTCGCAAAATATCCAATATTCAGGCAGGGTAAATTATCTATCGAATCAAAAACTCCGGTTATGTAAAGCCTGCCATCGGAATCACTATTATATAATTCAGTAACGGGGCCATTTGTACCTTTTCCAACCGATAAAAATTGAGTTTGCGGTTGATATCCAGGCTGTATCCATGCCAGCTCGTCCACAGTAAAACCAAACTTTTGCGCCCAATTCGCTAAGCCTTCTGTTCTGATATCCTTAATATAATTGAACCTGTGCTCCTTATTAATTTTCAGTGCCAGATCATTATTTCCGGATTCTTTTATGAGGAAGCCAACTGCGCAGTAAACACCAAAATCATCTATAAAATATGGCGTTCTAACTGTATGATATGTATTTGCCGGAAATTGCTTCTTTTCAGCGTATGTTTTAAGTTTATTTAGCAGGAAAAGCCTGTTTGCTTTTGCTTCAGCGGAAATGTTTTGGGGGAAATTGTTTCTAAGATGTTTTTCTACCAGCTGAAGATGATACTGAATTCTGTCAATATCAGTTTTAAAGGAAATCGCATTTTGAGGAGCAGCAGCATGATAATTAACCCACTGCGCATTAACTTCATCTAAATGTAAGTATGCTGATGTTATATTTATGTGATCAAGTGCTTTAAGCTGGCTGGAAATAAAAATGATAGAACAACATAAAAGGCATTGTAAAAGTGTTTTCATTGGTTTGCTGCTTTGGTTTGATGTTTGGCTTTATCAAATATAAACATTCTTTGACACTTAGGCAAAAGTACCAGACTTTCACATATATACAAATCCTAAAAAATGCTTTGGGTATTTAATTGATTTTAAAAAAAATAGGAAAAATCCTTAAAAGTAATGATTGACATTACAAAAAATATAAAGTAGGTTTGTCTCGTCACATCTAAAAAATATTTATGAAAAAAATCCTTTTATCTAAATTTATAATTGCTTTATTTTTAAGTACAATTTCTGCAC
>DAIUCM010000289.1:0-1509 GCA_036846145.1 Bacteroidota bacterium | reverse complement strand
ATAAAATACAATTTAGAAACAGCAGACGACTGGATAATATTACCAGTTTTCACCAAAAAAGCGGCGGAAATAAAACACAATTCTTTTGTAGATCCGCTTTTTAAAATAGTTACAGAATTTAGTGATTGGAAATGGCTGACAGCGGCTGAAGCACTTGTAGCTTACAAAGATAAAAATGTTAACAAGCGGTTAATTTTTTTAAGCCAACAAATGAAAAGCTCAAATTTTTCAAGGAAGCATGAAGCATTAAGCAACTTTTTGAAACGCAATAATATACATGAATAATTTTTAGCAGCAATAAACGCATACTGCATATAAACAACTGCCAGAAAATGCTTTATTGCTCATTTGCTTTAACCGAATTTTCCTGCTCGCATGCGATCTTTGCGTTATCTTCTTCCATGATAGCAACATTTATGGCAACTGCGGCTTTGGCGCCTTCTCCGGCTGCAATTATTACAAGTTTCATTTCATGCGCTGCATCACCGGAAACATACAGGCCTTTTACGCTGCTTTCCTGTACATGATTTACCCTGATTTCGTTCTTAGCATTGTAATGGCAGTTTAGCTTTCGGCCCAAAATACTTTGCTGCGCGTAGCCGTTGGTAAAAAACATGGCATCGCATTCAATAACAAATCCATTGGCTAAATGTACTTTTTCCAGCTGTCCGTTTGTGCCTTCAAGTTTTACAATTTTACCGTTGTAAATGGCTACATTACGATTTTTAAGTTCCTCTTGCTGGCTTTGGCGCGGCTTTTTACCGCCATCGGTGCATAAAGTTACATTTGGGCTCCAGTTCAGCATGCTCATAGATAAAGCGTGGCCGGCATTGCCCCTGCCATAAACCAGGATGCGTTTATCGCGTTTTTCCCAGCCATCGCAATACGGGCAATGGTGTACACTTTTACCGTAAAATTCCTCAATTCCTTCAATATCCGGAACATTATCTACCAGGCCGGTTGCAAGAAGAAGCTTACGGCATTTATACTGCTTATCATTACGGTCCATAAGCAGGAAATAGTCATCTATCTTTTCCGCATAATCAATTTCTACCTGCTGAACTTCTACGCCATAAGATTTCAATTCCTGCCGGGAAATATGCAGGAAATCGGCCGGCGGAACGCCATCTCTTGTAAGGAAACCATGCATAGCCTCCGCCATACGGTTTCGTTGTTTTCCGGTATCGAAAATCAAAATTTTACGCCGGCTGCGGGCAAGTATAAGCGCTGCGCTCATGCCTGCCGGGCCGCCGCCGATAATTATTACATCGTAAAGGCTTAGGTTGGTAATGTTCTCTTTCACAAGAGATAGAAACTGCTTTCTGCGTTTATAGTTTTATTTTCAGTAAAAATAAATTTCAGGGCTGAAGCATTTTTTGAATTAACGATATATGGAATTGATTGCCTGATAATTACATTAAACCCGAAAACATTTTAACTTACCTGGGAGTTATATTTCTTTAATAAATTCAAAATACTAAATTTTTATAGTCATGAATACATCTAACC
>DAIUCM010000288.1:0-1585 GCA_036846145.1 Bacteroidota bacterium | reverse complement strand
ATGTTAAAACCCGGCTGTATCAGCGAAGAAAATAATTTCTCGCGGCACAATGTTTGTAAAATTAGTATTAAAAAAAATTAAGATACAAAGATATGGAGAAACTTAAAAGATTTGCCCTCCTGGTGTTTGTTGCAATGCTTGGCGGTTTGTTCAGCATTGCCGTTGCCAGGTTTTCCGAAACTAAAAAATCATTTCCGTACGATAACTACAGTAATGCGCGTGCGGCAGCCTATGAATTTAAAAATGTAACAGTACCAAGCTTCGATTTTGCTGAAGTATCGGAAGTGGCTATGCCAACGGTGGTGCACATCACTACCACAACAAAGGCTTCACAACGTTCGCAGCAGCAGCCACGCAGCCCGTTCGATTTGTTTGGTGAGGAGTTTGGCTTCCAGATGCCGCCACGAGGTCCGCAGCAGGCATCAGGCTCAGGTGTAATTTTATCGGCCGATGGCTATATAGTAACCAATAATCATGTTATTAATAACGCTAATGAAATTGAGGTTGTGCTTTACGATAAGCGCTCATATAAAGCAGATGTGATTGGTACAGACCCGAATACGGATATGGCGCTGATAAAAATAAATGCTGAAGGCTTATCGCCAATAAAAATTGGCAACAGTGATGATGTACGCGTAGGTGAGTGGGTTTTGGCTGTCGGAAATCCATTTAACTTAACTTCAACGGTTACAGCTGGTATTGTCAGCGCCAAAGGCCGCAACATCCGTTTGCTTGGCGGCGGTACTGCTATCGAATCGTTTATACAGACAGATGCGGCTGTTAACCCTGGAAACAGTGGCGGCGCTTTAATAAACTCAAAAGGCGAACTTGTTGGTATAAATACAGCAATTGCCACACATACAGGCCAATACGAAGGTTATTCGTTTGCGGTTCCTGTAAATATTATGAAGAAAGTTGTAGAAGATTTCCGTGAATTCGGTGAAGTACAGCGCGGTTTCCTTGGCGTACAGATACAGGATATGACATCGAAACTGGCTGAAGAAAAAGGTTTAGACAGGCCGGTTGGTGTACTGGTTGAGCAGCTAAGCGATAACGGTGCGGCTGCAGATGCAGGAATTAAAAAAGGCGATGTAATTGTAAAAGTTGATGGCCGTATTGTTAACAGCGTTGCTGAACTGCAGGAAATTGTTGGCCGCTACCGTCCGGGACAGGAAGTTAAAACTACCGTTTTGCGCGATAAAGCTGAAAAAGAACTTGTAGTTGTGCTGCGTAATAAAGATGGTAAACTTGGTACCGTAACTTCTGCCAATAAAGAACTTAGAAAATCAATTGGCGCAAGCTTTGAGAATTTGAAAGAAGCAGATAAAAACAAGCTGAAAATAAAGAATGGTGTAAAAGTAAGCGCTATTGAAAAAGGTTATTTTAAAAACGCCGATGTTCCGGTTGGTTTTGTAATAACTACCGTTGATAAAATAAGTGTTTATTCAGCATCGGATGTTTATAAGGCGCTTGAAGGTAAAAAAGGCGGAATTCTGCTGGAAGGTTATTTGCCAAGCGGCGACAAAAAGTATTATGTGCTTGAGCTTGGTAAATAAAACATAAGTATTTTTTAAGTATATTATAT
>DAIUCM010000287.1:0-1683 GCA_036846145.1 Bacteroidota bacterium | reverse complement strand
ATTTATAACTAATTGAATTTCATTACGAAAAATTTGTATTTCTTATCAAAGTTTATTTAGTTTGTGTAACCAAAAAACTCACATTATGAAATACTTAAGCATTCTATTTCTTGCATTCTCCCTGATCATGGTCTCATGTAAAAAAGAAGATCCTGCACCAACAAAAAAAGAAATGATCTCTAAAACATGGAAGACAAAAGAAGTTTACATTAACGGCCAGTTAAGCAGCGATCCGGCCTGGAGCAGTATAAGGACTGAGGTAAAGCAGAACGGAACATACACAACAACCAGCTCCAGCGGAACAAACAGCGGCGTTTGGGAATTTAATTCTGATGAAAGTAAAATTATTTTCGATAAAGGCAGCACCGATGAGGAAACATGGGAAATTCTCTCTTTAACAGAATCTCAGTGGAAAGGAAAAGTTACTTATGGCACCAGCAATGTAGAAATTCTTTGGCAGCCAAGCTGATATAACTCCTTAATAAAGAATTACAAGGCGCAGATCTTAATTTAGGTTTGCGCTTTTTTTATCGGCATATATGCATCTTGTAATAAATGATTTGAAAACGTAAAATTGGGACCTATCGATGTGTAAATCAAACAATTCGTTGTTTATAATCCATATAATATATTTTCCAAAAATGATTGAATGGAAACAATTTAGTTAAGAAATGGCTGGCGTTAGGAAACGCTAAACTCATCCGCACGCGTTGGAAACACGCGCGAGCCGCTACGACTGGAAATGTTAATGAGGAATGTTTGTTTTACTTTTTATAACAGGCGATAAAAAATGCTTAGGCCATCTTAAACTAATAAAAACAATCCGTAGGCAGCTCGCGCGCGTTTCCAACGCGTGCGGATGAGTTTAGCTTCTCGGACGCCTGTAGTAATTTTCAAATTTCACATCTAATTCCCGAGTGCATGTTTGATATTGAAAATTCAGGCTATACTACTCTCTTGTAACCGGTGGATGGAAATTTACCATATCGCTGGCAATAGCATCGTTTACTCTACCTGTAAGTGTGTCTATAAATCCAAATTTAATACCAATACTTCTGAAGTAATTTTCCAGCATTTTCCATTTCTCGCTGCAAAAAGGCGGAAATTTTATTTGTTCCGGAAAATGTACTTGATGGCACTCAAAACAAATATCAATATAAGCTATTGGCATAGGCAGTGATTTTTTATAGAATATTATTGCATGCCTGGGTTCATCGCAATCTGCACGGATATGATCTCCATTTTTATTTGTATAATTATAAAGTATTGAAAATAAGCTATCTTTTTGCGATTCTTTTAAAACAATTCTTTCTTTAACGCCATGAATAATATAATTACCAATTTTTACCGAATCTTCTTTTTTCTTTAATTCCTGGCTTTCAAACGGTGAACGGTGTGAAACTACTTCAATTTCATCGGCCAAATTAAACGGATACGTTTGTGTGATTGCAGATGAATGTTTGCTGTAGAAGCATGCATAAGATTTCTCTTCTGAATCTAAATTATTTGTTTCGGTTCTGTTTTCATTATTTACACATGAATTCATGGAAATAAAAATCAGCAAAATCATTGTCAGTTTGTGCACTTTTCCCATATAACACATAGCTTTAAAATGCTTTATTTTGTTATGAAGTTTTCTAAATTAATTTATAATTCAATAAATTTTTCTAATTAGGCATAATC
>DAIUCM010000286.1:0-1780 GCA_036846145.1 Bacteroidota bacterium | reverse complement strand
CTGAAAGCCGGAGAGGTTTGATTTACATATTTTCCTAACAAACGGATAGTCATATTTTTTTATATTTCTTATTGCAAAACAACGCGTTGCACAGCTTTTTGTGAGCCATTTTCTATCACTGCCATATATACGCCACGCGGAAAATGCTTTGTGCTGATGTTTATTTTGCTTTCACCTGTAGAAACTTTTTGGCTGAGAACGGTTTGGCCGAGCATGTTTACCAGGCGTACATTTTCCGCTTTGCTATTGCTCCATTGCAGGTTTAATATATCATTTGTTGGGTTTGGGTAGGCTGTTAACTCAAAATACGGTTTCGCCGGTTTACTTTCATTACCGGCAGATGTATTGAGGTTTTTGTTATAATAATTTTTAATATCAGAAATATCGCCATACATGGCTTCCAGGTTTGCATCGGTACTGCCGGCTTGTTTAAATGTGGTAATATAAGCGAATTCAAAAGTATGTTTTTCGCCGGCATTTAGGTTGAAAGGGCCAGTGCTTCCAACGCCTCTGCGGTCGCCGGGCTTGTTGCCAGCGCTGCGCTCATGCCAGGTTTTATTATCTAAGGGATTACCGGAGTACATAAAACCGGTTGGTTTTGCGCCCTGGCAGCTATAGCCGTTGCAGCCTGCCACAATGGGCTTGCCATCGCGCCAGCGGCCACTTAAAAAGCTGTAGTAATCTTGCGGCTCTACCGGATTTCCACGCGGTGAAAAATCGTTGTTATAAACCATAAATTTCTTTAGCGAATCGTTAAAAAACACTACTGATTGTACCGGTATATTACTGCCGTAGCCCGCAACGCCTTCATCTTCCGGATCGCCATTATAAGCAAAATAAGCGCTTTGCGTGGTATCGCTTCCTATATAATCATCAAAACCATAACCAATATCAAAATCTGTCCACAGGCCTAAATAAACATCATTATAATTATTCTTACTGCGGTTTATGATCTCGTATTCAAAAAATATGGTGCGGTTTAAAGTTGTATCGGCCGAGTTAAAAGCATAAGCCATGGCATGTATTTCCACGCCCAAAGGCCTGCCCAGCGTTTCGCCGTGTTTGCCGGCATTATCATTAAAAACCCACCAAATGGCATAATCGCCTTTTATTTTAGGGTAATCGCCTTTTGCAGGATCATACAAGCCATCGTTATCGGTATCTACAAACGGCGCCAGGTATTTCAGCTGGTTTTTGGTAGCATCGCCGTGCGCGGGCCAGTTGCGGATGGCGTCTGTAATCTGGTTCGGGTCCTTTTTAAATTTCTCAACTTCACTTCCTGATATCTCGAAAAAATTATCCCATTTTTCGGTTTCTGCCCTGGTAATGGCCGCATTATCGTCCAACGGGCCCGCCCAGAAATCGGAACCACTTTGGCGGTAAGTCATAGCTGCCACATGCAGGTTGTTGTTATGCATGGCGCCGATCCATAAAGCGCTGGCGTACATAGTATTCCTGCGTATTTGCCCTGCTTCGGTTGTTTTGGGCACTTCAAATTTCGGGCTGCTTATAAGGTCGTTAAAATGATCGCCTGCAATATGTAAACGCGCACGTATATCATTAATTTCCATACTTGTACCGGCATTGTTGCTTTGCGCGCATATATCACTTGCGCTAAAAATGCTTATAAGGCCAAAAGCAGCGCTTAAAAGCTTGTGTGTAAAATTTCTTTCCATTTTGGCATTTTTATATTCTGAAGCCAAAACTATAGTTTTTGAATAGCGCGGCAAAAAAATAAATTTACGGTTTATCGCTATATATTTCTCAATTATAACAAAAC
>DAIUCM010000285.1:0-1828 GCA_036846145.1 Bacteroidota bacterium | reverse complement strand
GATATAGTTATATCAATTATTTTAGCTTCTTTAAGTTTGATTTTAATAAAAAGAGTTAAATTTAATTACAGAGTTGTAAATATTTTTAATTGGCTATTTACATTGGCAAGTTCAGGTTTTGTTTTTGGGTTAATAATTTTACATTTAATTAATCCTCTAACATGGACAATTTTTGGTGTAAAAAATTTTAATAACCAAACCCAAGGTGATAAAATTATTCACGAATATTTTAGAGGTGTTGGGGCATGGGGTTGTGGTTATGGGGTATATTGGAGAACAGAATCATATAAATTCTTTCCAATTTTGGAATTTGAAATCGAAAGAGATAATTGCACTAATGATGATTATGGATATTTTATTTTGAAGGGGAAGTGGGAGTAATTAAGCATTTTTCACCAAAAGCACATATGTAAAAATTGATCATTGTTTATTGATCATTGATAATTGAAAAGCATGAATTTAGAAAAGTCGAAAGCATTATATGAGCGCGCGCAGCAGCATTTGGTTGGCGGCGTAAACAGCCCGGTTCGCGCATTCCGTTCGGTTGGTGGCACGCCTACATTTATCAGCAGGGGAGCAGGGCCTTATATTTTTGATGTGGATGGAAACCGCTACCTCGATTATGTAGGTTCGTACGGACCGCTTATTTTAGGTCACAAACCAGCCAGGGTTCATGATGCCATAAAACGAGAACTGGATAACGGAAGCACTTTCGGTGCGAGTACAGAAAAGGAAATTGAGCTGGCGGAACTGGTGAAAGAAGCTTTCCCGGGGATGGATAAAGTGCGTTTCGTAAATTCCGGTACTGAAGCTATAATGAGTGCGATCCGTTTGGCGCGTGCATTTACTTCGCGCAACAAAATTGTAAAGTTTGCCGGTTGTTATCATGGCCATTCCGATTTCCTTTTGGCACAAGCAGGCAGCGGATTATTGACTTTGAGTTTGCCCGGAAGCGCAGGTGTTCCTGAAGCCATGGTTAAAGACACGTTGATTGTGCAATACAATGATATTCAGAGTGTAGAAGAGCTGTTTCAACAAAATGAAGGACAAATTGCAACAGTTGTAATTGAAGGCGTTCCGGGAAATATGGGCGTTGTTTTGCCGCAAAATGATTTCCTGAAACAACTCAAAAAACTGGTAAATGATAACGGAGCTTTATTGATCATTGATGAAGTAATGTGCGGTTTCCGTGAGCGATTTGGCGGTGCGCAGCATTATTTCGGTATTGAAGCAGATATAACTTGCCTCGGTAAAATTATTGGTGGTGGTTTACCGGTTGGCGCTTATGGCGCACGCGGAGAGATAATGAATATGGTGGCGCCGCTCGGCCCGATGTACCAGGCAGGAACTTTAAGCGGAAATCCATTGGCCATGACAGCCGGCATAGAAATGCTGAAAACCCTTCGCGATGAAAACCCATATATAGACCTGTTGAAAAATACTTCAATGCTTGCAGATGGAATCCGTGAACTGGCGAAAAAACATAATCATGCCGTACAGGTAGAGGTTTTTGGTTCTATGATCACACCATTCTTCACTTCCGAAAAAATAAAGGATTATAAATCTGCCACAACAGCCGATATACAGAAATTCGCGAAATTCTTCTGGCTGATGATGGAAAATGGTGTTTTTTTACCGCCATCTCAATTCGAAGCATGGTTTGTTTCTACCGAGCACAAGCAGGAGCAGATTGAAGCTACTTTGGCTGTTTTGGATAAAGTTTTTGCGGAGTTGTAAGCTAAATTTTTTATTCTTAACATATTATTATTCTTATAAAAAATTAAAATATCTAAATACTTAAAGCATTTTTGGCGTACTGTATATATGG
>DAIUCM010000284.1:0-1885 GCA_036846145.1 Bacteroidota bacterium | reverse complement strand
TATAAACAACAAAAGCCCGGCATAACCGGGCTTTTGTGTTAAAAACGAAAACTACTAAAAAATTACTGTTTGTACACTTTCTGGCGGAACACCTCAGTATCGGTTTGTATCTCCAGTACATAAACACCTGGTTTGAGTTTATCTTCCATCAGGTCCAGATCTAAAGTCTGCACACCTGGCTTGGCAACGTAACGGTTCTGTAAGAGTGATTTACCGTCCAAGCTTACCAGCTTAATGTTAAAGATACCATTCTCGGCAGTGTTATACTTAATGTTCAGCCTGTCGGTGGCAGGGTTAGGATATACACTCTGTATCTCGGTAGCGTAAGCGGCATCCATTAACCTTACCTTTATTGTGTTATGATACTCAAAAGTACCGTTCAGGTCAACCTGCTTAGGCCTGTAATAAACTATGTTCTGGCCATCTTCATCGGCATGGTTATCGGTACAAGAGTAATCGTGTACATGCTGTGAGTTACCACCCGGTGCAGCACTTGGCACTCTACATACTTCTTTCCAGTTCTCTATATCGCTCGATTTCTCAATGGCAATAAAGTCGTTGTTTACTTCAGCTACTGTAGTCCATTCTAATTTCACTACGCTGGCATCTATCTTCTTAGCTTCGAACTTGCTGAGCTTTACCGGTAAGGCAGGGTCTACCAGTTCTTCACATTCCTCAAAGTTCTCATTAGCATAGTATTCACCCTGCTGGCCTGTTCCATCTTGCCCTACTTTTACATATGCACCCATAATGAAATATCCTTCGTACTCGTTTATTGGAGATACCATGGCAGTTTTAGCGTTGATCTCGAAAGTCTGTGTTTCTTCACCATCAAATACTAAGGTAATAAACTTGATCTTGGTGTTAGAAGAAGTGGCAGTTACGCTTTCGCAGGTTACATCTACCATTACTGTAGAAGTAGTATCGCCACCAGGGTTTTTCTTACACTCGCCATAATAATCGCCACCGTGACGGCCAATGTGCGCTTTTGCAGCATTCTTGCTGATAGTAATAGTGTGTGCGTTTGCAGGGTTGCCTTTCGGTACGTGGCAGATGGTTACTTTCTTGTTCTCATCGCATTTCTTGCAGCAGTCTTTCTCGCCGCCTGTAGCCTGTGCTATTAACCTGTCGCCATAGCTTGTGTTGGCATCGAACTTCCAGATGATACATCCTTTTACGAAATCAACTTCAAAATAGTTGTTCGGCACTGTTACGCTCATGGTGTGTGTACCAGGCGCGTATTCTGCAGTTTCATAATCATAAGCTTCCAGCTCGCTTGCTTTCTGCGGGTTAGGGTTTTTACCTGCCGCGTTATAAGCTACTAAGGAGAAGCGTGTTTTCTTGGTGCCAGGCGAAGTTGTAAAAGTTACTTCTACAAGGTTACCTTCCTTAACGTTACCTTTTAAGGTAGAAACGGTTTTGCCGTTTACTTTATAGATGATGTTTTTAGCTGTTGCATCTCCCGTAACGCATTGTTCGGGTGTTGTTTGCGCGCCTTGTTGGGCGAAGGCTTTTCCGCCGCCAAGGCTTATCATTGAAGTTATTAATAATATATATAAAGTTTTCATAATTTTAAGTATTTAGAGGGTTATTTAGTAGTTTAATCAATCAATACCACAATAAGGAAATCAATCTATATTTTGTTTAAAATATTTTTGTATTTATTTAAGAATCGCAATGAGCAAATGAACGGCATCAACTTAGACCAATAAGCGCTACTCAATATAATACACTATCTTTCAATATATTACAATAAATTAAATTTCTACGTTTAAGGACGAAATAATTTTATTTTAACAAATATTAATTTTAACTTATCCAATATCTGGAACTATCGCGCAGAAAATAAAAAAGCCCGCGAAATTTTTCGCGGGCTGTATATATG
>DAIUCM010000283.1:0-1921 GCA_036846145.1 Bacteroidota bacterium | reverse complement strand
TACAAATATTGTACTATATCGCTTTCCTGAAATGTAATACGAATTGGTTTCCATGTTAATCCCATTCCACGAACTTGCGAAATATTCTAAATTTATCATAACCGAGCTAAATTTCTGTGATTTGTTGCCTGAAAATAATGATTTCAACTTCATCATTTTCTTTAGCTCTTTTATCCAGACCTTCAAAATACAGCTTATCATTTAAAAGAGATAATTCCCCTTCGTAACGATGCAATGGTTTAGAAAAAGATGTATGTGCAAGTAGCCATTCCTTCCAGCTTCTTGTACGAACATCAACGTCAAATATTAAAAGTGTATGTGAATTCATATAAAATCATTTTTTCACATAAGCATATATTCACATCTAACAATCAGAGCGCCACTCCTTCCCTAATTTAGGGAAGGTGCCCGAAGGGCGGAAGGGTTAAAGCATTTTCCAACAAAGGCATATATGGAAGCATTGGTTACCGCGCATCGCGACACTCCTTGTTATTTGTTCCATGTTCCCAACTCTAGGAATAAACTAATTCACCTGCCTGCTCAGTATGTAAAGTAACTTTCTTAGAATCAGCACTTTCTACATAACCGGTAATCTGCGCATCAATATTGAATGTTTTTGCTAGTTCAATCATTTGCTTGGCAGAAGCTTCATCAGTATAAACTTCAAGACGCTGGCCCATATTGAAAACCTGGTACATTTCTTTCCAGTCCGCCCCTTTCTGCGACTGAATTAAGCGGAAAACAGGCGGAACAGGAAGCAGGTTATTTTTTACAATGTGAAGCTTATCAATAAAATGCAAAACCTTGGTCTGCCCACCGCCGGTGTTGTGAATAATGCCATTTATCTTGCTGCGGAAATTCGCTAACAATGGCTTGATGAAAGGTACAAAAGTTCTTGTTGGCGAAAGCAATAATTTACCAACTTCATAACCTTCAAATTTATCAGTCAAACGATTCTTCCCGGTATAGACATATGCAGCATCAATATTCGGGTCGAAGCTTTCAGGATAGTTTTGCGTGTAATGGTTTGAGAGTACTTCGTGGCGCGCGAAAGTTAATCCGTTGCTGCCGATGCCACTGTTATACTCGGTTTCGTAAGTTGTTTGTCCGTAAGATGCAAAACCAACAATTACATCGCCGGCTTTAATATTTATATCAACCACTTCATTTTTCGGGAAACGGGCGAAAGCGGTAAAACCAACATCTGCGGTGCGCACAATATCCCCGACATCAGCGGTTTCTCCACCTGCCAAAGTGAGATGAATATCTTGCTCCTTCATGCGGGAAATAAACTCAGGTGTAGCGCCGATAAGAACTTTCAAAACATCGCCGGTAACTAGGTTTTTGTTGCGGCCAATGGTAGATGAAAGGATGATGTTATCGGTAATTCCTGCGCAGGCCATATCATCCAGGTTCATCACGATGGAATCCTGAACAATACCGCTCCAAACGCTTGTATCGCCGGTTTCGCGCCAGTAAAGATACGCCAATGATGTTTTTGTTCCGGCTGTATCGGCGTGCATTACGTTGCAGTAGTTTTCGTCGCCGGCAACCAGGTCGGGCAGGATCTTACAAAAGGCATTCGGGAACAAACCTTTGTCTAAATTCTTAATGGCTGCATGAACTTCTGTTTTTGCGGCAGAAACGCCTCTTTTTTCGTACGACATCCGGAAATATTTACTTCGCGGCAAAGGTAGAAAGCAATGTTCAATTATCAGTGATCAATGATCAATGATTTATTGCATATATGGGTTGGGTAGAAAATGGTTTCTCATACTCTTTAGTATCATATTTTAACTTCTGATTTTTAGACAAAGCATTTTTGTGCAAGTTCATATATGTAAAATACCCATTTTGTATTGAACAAATGGCTAAGTTCTAATAATAACAGCGTTATTTTTAAAGAGTAAAAATAATTCAT
>DAIUCM010000282.1:0-1935 GCA_036846145.1 Bacteroidota bacterium | reverse complement strand
GAATAATAGTGATATAGCTTTAGGTATTATTCCTTTAGGCTCGAGCAATGCTGTAGCGAAGAACCTTAAAATTCCATTAACCATCCCCGAAGCGCTGGAAACAATTCGCGCCTTTAAAACCCGGCAAATTGATACTTTAAATATAAACGAAAATTTCTGCCTGCATTTGTGCGATCTGGGTTTTAATGCAAACCTCATTAAACGCTCGCACAAAAGCAAGTTGCGGGGCATGATCACTTATGCATATAACCTTATACTTGAACTTTTTACTTTCCGTATTTTCCGTTATAAGCTGGAAACTCCAAGCGAAAACTTTGATGGAAAAGCAGTTGCTATTACTATTACAAATATGCAGTTATATGGAAACCGCGCGGCTATAAACCCTGTAGGTAAAATGGATGACGGCAAGTTCGAGGTTTGTATCTTTAAGCCATCACCGGCCTTGCAATATTTCAAAATGTTTATACAGCTGTTCCGTCATACCATTCATAACTCGCCCTACAGCATTTTTATCCGTACCAAGGAAGCTACGCTAACTAACCAAGGCCGCGAATCGGTACATATTGATGGTGAACCCATTAATCTGCCAAAGAAAATAAAAATACATATTGTACCACAGAGCCTGAAAGTGGTTGTTCCCGAATCAATTACGAATTAACAATTACGAATTACGAATGAACCTAGAACTGCGAACATTAAACGACTTCAGAAGAATTTCCATATATACATTCGTCAAAAAATGCTTTGAAATTCAAATAGCGCTTGCCGCCGAGAAAATGTATTCGTAATTCGTAATTGTTAATTTGTAATTGAATTAGTGTTTCCAGCCTTGATTGCCGATTAAAGGAACAAACTTAAAATCATCGAATTGCTCGCGTTTGTAGGTATTCTCACCGGTACGGGTAATTTTCAGCATTTGCTGCGTATCTCTGTCACCAACGGGAATAACCAGCCAGCCGCCAATAACCAGCTGCGTGATCAAAGTATCAGGAACAATCGGTGCTGCTGCGGTTACAATTATTTTATCGTAAGGCGCATATTTCGGCAAACCTAATGTTCCATCGCCTACAAACAATTTTATATCTTTAAAACCCAGCTGTACCAGAACTTTCCTGGCTTTATCGCTCAATGGTTGAATGCGTTCTATGGAAAAAACCTTCGCGCCGAGTGCAGCTAAAATACTGGCCTGGTAACCTGAACCTGTACCAATTTCAAGCACTTTTTCGCCGGGTTTTATATCTAATAATTGCGTTTGATAAGCTACGGTATAAGGCTGGGAAATGGTTTGGCCTTCGCCAATGGAAAAAGCTTTATCTTCATAAGCCTGCTCGGCGAAAGCGCTTTCCAGGAAAAAATGGCGCGGAATATCATCAATGGCTTTCAGAATGCGCGGATCGAAATTGCCTTTTTCCTCCAGCTGTTGCACGAGGCGGCGGCGCATACCTTTGTATTTGTATTGATCCTGAGCGTTTTGTATGTTGTTCCCGTTGCGCATTATTCCGTTTTTATCAGCCTGCAAAGAAAAATATTTTCTGCGCCAGTTCGGTAACCTTCCAGATATTTTTGTTCGTCAATTTTTACCTTGTGTTTCGCGCAGAATTTCTCGATGACTTCTTCATTTTCGGCCTTAAATACAGAACAGGTAATCTACACGAGTGGTTTACCGGTTTTCAGGAAAGGATAAATATTTTCCAGGATTTTCAACTGTTTCTGCTGGAAAACAGGCAAAACCGTTTGGTCAAAATAACTCAGGTTTTCAGGATTCCGCGCCCAGGTTCCCGAGCCGGTACAAGGCACATCCGCTACAATTCCATCAAATTCCGGCAGTTTTTTGTCGATTTTATGTTCCAAATTGCAGAGAAATGTTTGTACTTTTCCTTTGCCTAACAATTTCTGTCTGTCTTCCAAATTATGCAAAACACCGGCCCGCAAATC
>DAIUCM010000281.1:0-2115 GCA_036846145.1 Bacteroidota bacterium | reverse complement strand
ATAAATTGGGCATTAACTCTGTTGCAGATCTTAGCATGTTTGCGCGTGCATTTAACCTAATATAACGCTGGATGATATATACATTTAAGAAACTATAATATAATAACTAAATGTACAATATTCTCCGTTCACAAAATTTGTCAGTTAATCTGGCTAAGCTGCGGATATTTTAACGAAAGATTTGAAAATTGAGCAACTAACTTAGCTTTCCATATATGATAGTATAGAAAAATGCTTCAGCTTTTAAAAACTGAAGCATTTTTTGAAGTCTATATATATGGTTAAAAAGCTCTTACGGCTCTTACTGCTAAATAATTAGTTGTAAACAGCCCGCCAACATACCCTTCTTTTAAACTAATAGCCATGGCAGAATTGTTACTACCTGTGGAGCTCCAGTAATAATATTCAGGACGAAAAGTAAGCAGGTTTGTAACACCAAGGTTTGCCGATACCAGGGCAAGTTCTTCTCTGGATGGCAGGAACCAGTCGTTAAAACCGTTCAATTCCAGGTCGTAACATACTTTTGCAGCGCTTGCTGTGGATGCGGCAACTATATTCTCTGTATTCTTCAAACCGGTTCCAAAATCTCCGCTCGCACCATTAAACTTTTCTGTAAAGCCTGTTGCCCAGCGAACACCTGTAGCTACATCTTTATCCGATACCACAAGGCCGTGCTTACCGCTTGCATCAAGGTAAAAAATAATTCCGCCCGCATATGGCTGACCAACTGCCAGGCTTGCTTTATAAGTAGCTTCTACTCTCTTTTCCAGGACAATACCAAGCGCCGGATCAGTAAACTTCACAGTAAAGCTAAAATCCTTATCTTCATCTTTAATCGTCTGGCTGCTTGCTTTTATAACAATATGGTCAGCTGCTTTTGTGTAAGTTACATCAATTGCCGGATCGGAAACATCGCTGATTGTTAACCTGTTGCCCGGAAGTTTAATATTTTTGGTAGCGCTTTGGCTGCCAATAGGGTTACCGTAAGAAGGAATTTTTGGTGATTTCCAAGGGAACCAGCTCATTACTTTATTTGCAATATCTACCGTTTTGTTATAACCATCCTGCAAAGTAATTAAAGCACCAAATATAGCTGAAATTTCTGTGTTGGAAGACGCTTTATCCTGCATATTGAGGTTGCGGTATTCGCCATTGAAGTATAGTTTTTCATCTGCATTTGCTATCAGCTCAATTTTATCGGCGCGCTTTTTAAAAGGCTCCATAATTTTTTCTGCCACACCGGTAAGGCTTCCAATTCTTTTTGCATCGGACATGGCATCGGAAATGTGTAGCAAACCTACAGTAAGAAATCCAGTAGCAGCAATTTTATCGAGCAAAGTTGGCGAGGGCAGAAAAGCCAGCATAAAACCCGCTTTCGTGGTCGGATAGCCAATAACAACATTCTTTACAAAGCTTTTACCAACACGAACCAGAGATTCTCCGGCATCTGCCTGCGCATCATTTTTTCCATGGTAGAAATTTCCATTCAGCGAATCCAGCGTAAAATCGCCCGAATGCACCATGTTGTTACGGAAATAGTAAGCCAGCATCAGCTGTTCTTCTGCACTTAAATCTTTTAAATTGTCTTTTATTGTCTGGTTCAGGTATTGCGCCAGTTCTATATATTCCGGGTTGAGCGCTGTTGTGCTGTTTTTGGTATGTTCTTCCAGGTTACCAATCGCTTTATCAATCTCCGAAGTAAAATTATTAATTACAGTTGCAGGTTCGGTAATTGGCGTGTATTGTTTAATTGTTACATCCAGCTTTTTGGTTATTCCGGCATTTGTATAATCTACAGAAACCTTACCGGCAGGCAAAACAGGCATTAAAAAGCCAAGCTGGTTGTTTTCAGCATCAAAAACTGTTACTTCCCGGCCATTAACCGTAATTTTTGTATCAGGATTTAATGAAATTGATTCGCTTGCCTGCGCCAGTACAATTTGCCCCGGTTCTACATTATCTGTAAGTAATGTTATTGTTTTTGCTGAAGGCTGGTTGTCATTGGGCTCCGGCTTATCTTTCTTACAGGAATTGCTTAAAATAAGAAAAAGCGAAAGGAAAAAAATACTTAATAACTTTTTTGACATAGATTTCTACTTATACTAAAATATATAT
>DAIUCM010000280.1:0-2151 GCA_036846145.1 Bacteroidota bacterium | reverse complement strand
GTATATATGGAATTTGATTCATTTGATTATTTGAAAACTATGATTTCGATTAACAAATAATCATAGCTCTCATTTTATCATTTAAAATCATAGTTCAAAGCATTTTTTAGCAAGAGTATATGGAATTTCGATTATCAGTCAATAATCGATGCACAAGAATTGATCATTGATTATTGAACATTGTTCATTGAAAAACCTAGTCTTTGAATAATGAATTGATGAACGCTACTTTATCGAACGGTTTCAGATCATCAATTTTCTCACCTAAACCAATGTATTTTACCGGAATTTTGAATTGATCGGCAATTGAAATTACTACGCCGCCTTTTGCAGTTCCATCTAATTTGGTTAAAGCCATGGCGTTTACATCTGTTGCTGCCATAAACTGCTTGGCTTGCTCAACTGCGTTTTGCCCGGTTGATGCATCCAGAACAAGCAGAATTTCATGTGGAGCATCAGGAATGACTTTGCTCATCACATTTTTGATCTTGGAAAGCTCATTCATCAGGCCAACTTTATTCTGTAAGCGGCCTGCTGTATCAATAATTGCTACATCTGCGCCTTTGGAAACAGCGCTTTGTACAGTGTCAAAAGCTACTGAAGCCGGATCTGCACCCATGCCACGGGAAATGATAGGCACACCAACACGTTCGCTCCAGATGGTTAACTGGTCAACGGCTGCGGCGCGGAAAGTATCGGCAGCGCCAAGCAATACATTTTTACCACTTTTTTTGAACTGGTGCGCCAGCTTGCCGATTGTAGTAGTTTTACCAACGCCATTTACGCCAACTACCATAATTACATAAGGCTTAGGCGCATTTGCAAGATTGAAATTCGCAATATTCTGCTGCTTGTTTTCAGCAAGCATTTCTATAATTTCTTCGCGAAGAATTCGGTTCAGCTCGGCTGTGTTGAAATATTTATCTCTTGCAGCGCGCGCTTCAAGGCGGTTGATGATCTTTACCGTAGTTTGTACGCCAACATCGGCAGCAACCAAAGCTTCTTCCAGGTCATCCAGGAAATCGGCATCAACCGTAGATTTACCAATAAGGGCTTTACCAAGCTTGCTGAAAAATCCGGTTTTTGTCTTCTCCAGGCTTTTATCTAAACTGGTTTCTGTGGCGGCCGGTTGTGCGCTTGCCGTAGCAGAAACGGGATTTCCTGCTGTTTTATCTGCCGTTTTTTCTGCTTCCGGCTTTGCTTCTTCCGGTTTCTTCTTAAAAAAATCAAAAACGCCCATCTTTTATAATGAATGAATGAGTGAAGGATTGAATGAGAGAATGCGAGTTAGGAACAAAGAATAAAGAGTGAATGTGAAAATATGCAAATGTGCAGATGTGAAAATTGCCCCGATTAGTCGGGATTCAAAACTTCGCATTGCGGCATTTTTAATTCTTCATTTTTAATTTTTAATTGATTTCAACGCCTCCGTTCCTCGTTCTTAACTCAAGAAGTTCTTAACTCAAATGAAAAAAGCCTTCCCATTTGCATGAGAAAGCTTTGCTATATTTTTGCTATAGAGCAGAATTACGCTTTTCTTTTAAGAACTTCCTGAAGTTGTTCTTTAGACACCATTTCTTCTTTAAAAGAATAAGCGCCTGTTTTTGATTTTACCGCGCGGATCAGTTTTACCTGATCTTTTGCTTTACGAAGTGTTGCAACTACTTTCTTTGCCATTGTATTATGTTACTTTATTTCGCGGTGAACAGTATATTTTTTCATGATCGGGTTGAACTTTTTAAGCTCTAAACGCTCCGATGTGTTTTTTTTGTTCTTAGTGGTAATATAACGGCTTGTGCCTGGCAAACCACTTGTTTTGTGCTCGGTGCACTCCATAATTACCTGTACTCTGTTGCCTTTCTTTGCCATGACTATTGGTTATTTTAGAATGACAGGATTTTGATACCGTCTTTCTTTTCTATTTCGCGAATGTAGTTATAAATACCTTTTTTGCTGATTGTACGCATAGCCGAAGTAGAAACTTTAAGTCTTACCCAGCCATTCAGTTCCGGTATAAAAAATTTCTTCTCTTGCAGGTTCGGATAAAATCTGCGTTTGGTTTTTATGTTAGAGTGCGATACATAGTTACCACCGATCGCTTTCTTACCTGTTAATTGACAAACCCTTGACATACTCTAATTTTTAGGAAGT
>DAIUCM010000279.1:0-2240 GCA_036846145.1 Bacteroidota bacterium | reverse complement strand
CATTTTACAAATTTTGCAGCGCTCTTGTTGTTTTTATTTGTTTAAACCAGTTCTTTCAAATTTTACAATTATTCAATGTTGCAATTTTCCAATTAATTTTCAAATCATCAAATTTTCAAATCTTCAAATTACTTCCCTACAATCTCAAACGGCTGCTCCAGCCTTTCCCCAAATTCATCAATCAAAACCAGCAAATGCTTGCCAGTTTTTGGTGCCAGCGCAACCTGGTGAAAATCCTGCGTAGAACCAATAAAAGTATCATCCAAATGCCAGTGAATTTTGGTTTTGGGATTACGGTGCGCGACTTCAAACACACATTTACCGGTTTTGCCATCCAGCTCTACAGGTACGAAAATCTTGTTGCTTTTTTTTGGATAGATCATTTCCATAGCATTTCCGGCTAAACCCTGCAGGCAATCATCACGAAAAGGCGGTAGTACTTTGTAGCTGGGTGTATGATTTTTATAGTACCATTCCATCGCTGGCGGTAAAACAAACCAGCTACGGTTTACAATCTGCGAAACAGGTACACAATCGCTGTTTACACGATACTTCCCGCTAAAATCCGTATGAACCAGTTGATGATATGGACAAGCAGCAGAACGCAAACCTGTACGTGGAATCCAAGCCGAATCTTTTGCTTCACAAATATCCAAAGCACGATGGCCGGATTGACGGCAAAGGGGCACTTTTACCATTTCACCGTAAGGGAATTGGAACCAATTTTGTGCTACGGGCAATTGCCTGAAAATATCGAATAAAATGGGTGCGGCGGTAGAAATTCCCGTGAGGTTCGGGCGGCCTTCGCCATCGGCGTTGCCAACCCAAACAGCCACGACATATTGCGGTGTGAGGCCGATTGCCCAGCCATCGCGAAAGCCGAAACTGGTTCCTGTTTTCCAGGCGATGCGCTGCGCGGAATTGAACTGCTGCCATAACATTTCCTCGCCTGGCCGCATCACTTCGCTCATGGCTTCGAAAGTATAATAAATGGCCGCAGCGCTCATTAAAGCATTTTTTGAGAGTTGCTTATATGGTTTTTTCGTCGGGCGTTCTGCTTGTTTTTCTACGAAAGGTGGATGAATATCATCGGGATTGTAACGGCCGTTTTGCGTGTTGTAATGGTTGAGGATTCGCGCCATGCTTGCGTAAATCCCGGTCAGTTCCCAAAGCTTATTTTCACCGCCGCCCAATATCAAACTTAAACCATAATGGTCTGCCCGATTGGTTAAAGTCGTAACGCCCATTTTCCGTAAACCGAGATGAAACTTCTCCACCCCAAACTGCTGCAACATGCGCACTGCAGGAATATTCAGCGAGCGCGCAAGGGCTTTATCGGCAGGTACGGCGCCATCATAAGTAAGGTCGAAATTCTGCGGCGTGTAACCGGCAATCTGCGTGGGAATATCGGCCACCAAAGTGTTTGGCAAAAGGGAACCATCGTGCAGCATGCTTTCGTAAAGCAATGGTTTTAAAGCACTTCCGGGGCTGCGCGGCGCCTGTATCACATCTACATGGCTGTCAAATTCGGGCTTATCGGGGCGATAAACATTTCCCACGTAACTCAGCACATTCCCGGTTTCAACATCCAGCACCAAAGCCGCCGCATTGCTTATACCGTTCGCGCTGAGATATTCGTGGTGGCGATGGAGTATTTGGATGACAGATTTCTGCAGCGGTAACTGAATGGTGGTTTCTACTACGGCAGGTTTTTGTTTGCGGCTGGCATATTGCGCCTGTAGCGTACCCAGCAAATGCGGCGCGAACTGCGGAAGCGGCACAGGTTCATCGGGAATATTTTCCAGTTTGGCGAGCCTATACGTTTCGGCATCAAGCATTTTCCGCGTATACAATATATGTAAAAGGCGGTCGCGTTTTTGCCGAAGCTGGTTCCTGTTCCTGCCGGGATGCACCAGCGCGGGACTGTTGGGCAAAACGGCCAAAGTTGCGGCTTCCGCCCAGGAAAGTTCGTGCGCGGGGCGACCGAAATAGCGCCAGCCGGCAGCGTTGAGGCCCACCACATTTCCACCGAAAGGCGCGTGCGAAGCGTACAGGTTCAGGATGCTCTTTTTGGAATAACCCAGCTCCAGCCGAACCGCAAGCAACATTTCCACCCCTTTCTGCCAGAGGTTACGGGATTTGTTTCCGCGCGAAAGCCTGATGACCTGCATGGAAATGGTGCTTCCGCCGCTGACGACTTTTTTAGCGCGGATATTCTGCCACAGCGCCCTGCCGAAAGC
>DAIUCM010000278.1:0-2257 GCA_036846145.1 Bacteroidota bacterium | reverse complement strand
GTTTCCATGATGCTAAGATACAGCTTTTTTCGCTGTTATAAGTAGAACTTAGCCGTTTTTAATTGAGGTTGTAGCGTCAAATGCAAATTCATTGATCCATTATTTCTAATCGTAGCAGGCATATTTGAGTTTGGATTAAATGTATTGGTAAATGAAGCGTTGATAGGGAATGTATCGGCATAATCAATAGTATGGAAATTATAACCAAATCCAATTCCGCCTGGCAATTTAATTTTTTTTGTACTATGTAAAACACTTAAATAGTCAATTCCAAAATATATACTACTCATATTGAACCAAGAGCCACTTTGCAGTTGTGTTTCCCATAAATATTTGCAATTATATATATTAAATTGCATCAACGCTTTTTCATTACCTATAATTAAATTACCACCAGTATAATAGAAATCAGATTCGGGTTTGCCAAGATTAAGTGAATCTAATCTAACCTTTAGGTTTCTTATATTTAGGTGAGAATATCCCATAAGAATATTCCCACCAAATATTTCAACAAAAGGTTGTTTTATTTTATCAAGATTATTTATTGTTTGAGAAAATACACAAACAGGCAAAAATAGAGATAAAAAACAAATTAATATTTTGATCATATTTTGCCGGAGTATATGCATACATTTTTTTCTTAATCTCGAAATATCCTGAAGTACTCTCCGTGCATTATAATGCTTTACACGGTATGGATCTCCATTTTTACTGGCATCCAGGAACATAAGCGCATTTTGCAATCTTTTCAGGAAACGGCTTTTGAACATGCGGTAATGAGCGGAAGATTCATTCCAGCCCAGTGCTTTTACGATTGTTGATTCCGGCGTGTTTATGGAACGGTTTAAGGCATGATAAAGCCTGGTGTAACTGTTATCAGTATCATTTTGCTCAGTATAAAGTGGAATCTGGTCTGTTTTATGTAACCGGTTTATGAAAACAACGCGGGCAAGTTCGGTTAATATACTCAAGGCAAACGCTATTCTTAAAATTTTTATGCTCAATATCTTATGCTAAACTAAGCATAATATTACATATATAGCAAGCCGGGAAAATAGTTTTACAGTGCTAGCCCTTTTATAATTTCATGATCATTTCATACTGCGCACCAAGCGGAAAAATATTTTGCGCCGCCAGAAAAGCCTTAATATCCCGGCAATTTGTATCTACATTAATAATCCTGGTTGTTGCGTGATGGTTACCTTTGAGCAGTTCCGAAAGCAGCGCTGCGCCAATTCCTTTCCTGCGATTTGATTTGCGTACAACCAGTTGCGGAATATCGCCCGATTCAGGAACAATTATGCCGTAACCAACCAATTCATCTTCTATAAATGCACCAATTGATTTCAATGCAAGTTCTGTTCTGCGTAAGGATGCGAAACTGTTTTGCCACGAAGGCACAAAGTCACAAAATTCAATCGCTTTTTCTGCATCTGTTATTTCGATTGGTTCTATGATAATATCATCGTCAGTTTTTATTGATTTTATACTAACATCAGCAGTATTTTGTACAAAATAACTCAGCTCGCGCTTGATTTGGAAACCGATCTTTTTATAAACGGAAATGGCAGTGTGATTGGTGGTTTGCGTTTCAAGCAGATATTGATTCACACCGGCTTCTTTTAAATATGGAATGGATGCTTCGAAGATTTTGGTGGAAAGCCCTTTGCCGCGATATGCTTCTAAGGTTCCGGTTCCGGCATCGTAAGCGGTTTTTTTGCCATTATAATTATCGATGCAATTGAACGTGAAGCTTACCAGTTTATCATCAGCAAAAGCACCGAAAGATATTTCAGGCACATAGCCTCTACGCTTTAGTAAATCTTTGAACTCGTACGGATTCCAGCTTCGGTTATAATCCTTAAATGCTTCATTAAAAGCTAAATAAAGTGTTTCGAAGGTTGTGTTTTGAAGCGAGCGGATCTGAAGCATTTTTTAGAAATATTATATATGCAAATTAAATGAATCAGGTTTCAGAAAACAAAAAACCCGAACATTTTGGCCCGGGCTTTTCCATATCTCTATTTGCCAAAAAATGCTTTGGGTTTAATCTTTAATCAATTAAACTGTGTCCGCAATTGTTCTCTTCACACCTTCCACGTAACTTGTGGTTTTGAAATTAGGGAAACGCTTGTTGAATTTGGTGGAATCGAAGAAATAATCCTGGTCGTACTGGTACATCATTTCCGGCATTTCACGCAAGAAAGGAATAAATATTCCCAGCCCCTTCAATAACCAAAGTGGTAAGATAGAAACC
>DAIUCM010000277.1:0-2274 GCA_036846145.1 Bacteroidota bacterium | reverse complement strand
CATTTTACAAATTTTGCAGCGCTCTTGTTGTTTTTATTTGTTTAAACCAGTTCATACATATCAAGCTGGCTTAAAGGCAACCAATTTATTAAGTATTCAGGGAGAATCTGTGCAGCCATTAGACCAGGAAACTGATGAAACAGCCATGTCTGTATTTGTAAAATACACAAACAATCCCAATGTATTCTTCTGGTTCGATATTCCTGTAGCTTATGATCCATGCCTTTGCAACAACAGGGCACAGCTCGATGTCTCATTTAGTTTTGTGCAGGTAGCTGATATAGACATAACAGGTTCTTTAACAGGTTCAATAAAAACCGAAAAAAAAGGGCAGCAAGATTATGCCAAAATGGTATTTAGCAGAGTACTTGCAGCCGGTATATCCGGTGCTACTGCCATAGCAACAGGCGGGGCAGTAATTAATATCCAGGCCTTTGTTGATCTTATAGATATCGCTAAAGATCATCCAAATAGAACGCAAACTGAAAAGAGCAACCTTACAGAGCTCAAGAGCTTTTTGTCATGTACTGAAAAAGTAGCTACAGTAATTAAAGGCAATTATAGCGACCTTACAGCAGACGACAAAAAGAAACAACATGCCGCTGGTCAAAAAATTTTAGATGCTAACATTACATATTTATCATCATTGGTAAAAGGCTGTAATACAAGCGATAACGGCGCTACCGTAATTTCGGGTGATGTTAAAGCTTCCGGAACAGTAACATTAACAAATGAAGTACAAGGCACTATGATTTCACTTGCTGTTCCAGGCTCTAACTGGACAGATAAGACTATGCAAACGAATAGTTATACAGATGGTAACGGGAAAGTTGTTCCTGCATATCCAACATATAATGAGCGTTTAGGAACTTTTGCATTATTGGAAACACCTAAATTTAATTTTTATCATCTTGCAGAAACGCATATACCTGATGTTAATACCAATGAAATAGAGCAAACGGGCATTGCTGTAAATCGCTTAGTTTTAAACAGTAATTTACAATATGCCTTTAATCCTAAACTAAATATTGATCTTGATAAAACAACAATTTTATGCCGTGTTGTTATTAAAGATCAGTTTGGCTTTACAAATGCAAATGCAGAGTCTTTCCAGCTTGAAACAGTAGTTAATAATTGGCCGAATTTCAATAGTTTTTGTCCTGTAATTACGAGTAATTTTAATTTCCCTAACAAGAATATTGAATATCTCCCTGATGTTTTATATTCTTGGGCTTCACCCTTTGTACCTATAGATCAATTTAAAGAAATGCCTATAGTATATTCCATTAACAGTGATAATGGTACATTTCTTACTCCTTTTGATTGGTACTATGCAACGTTAGATGAAAGAATATTTCTCCAATTTAAAATTTTAGTAAAAAGCCATGATCATAGTTCTGAAGATATTGCATCAGCACTATTATTTACATATCCCGTGGAATTAACTAAACAAACTTATGCCGAGCCACATTTTTCCCATCATATTGCTTGGGGATGTGAACATTATGAAAACTGGTTAACAGGAACTTATATTCCACAATTTTTTGATATTTTTACAGCAAATGGCCCAAATATAATAAGCGGTAGTAAAGATTTTAATACAGACCATGTATTTACAGATGATGAAATTTTATCGTTTGAAGGTATTGTAGAAATAACTTCGAAATTATCTACTTCACCAGGTATAAAAGTAAAAATATATGCAGGGGGAGGCTTCAGTATTAAACCAGGGGCAGAAATAAGCCCAGATATAGAACTTATAACTGGTTTTCCTTTTCAAAGGTATCCCATGCCACCTTCTACTAATTTAGAAGTAGCAAATTTTTGTGCTAATCCTAATAAATATAAAGCTCAAGTATTTTCAGCCTCAGCTATCCAAACAGAAAAAATTGAATACGAAACCAGGGTACAATCAAGCTTGGCACAATTGAAAAAAGATCAGCAAGTACAAGGAAAAATTGATTTTAATTTAAGCCCAAATCCGGCTCAAGATAAAGTGCGTTTAGCATTTGAATTGCCAGAATCCGAAAACTATACTATTTATATTATAAATAGCTTAGGACAAAGTATTAGGCAAATAAAGCGTACAGGTCTGTGGGTGCAAATATTGAGGAATTTGATATCAGCCAACTTTCTTCAGGCACCTATAATGTAAACTTTATTTCTGATAAACATTTTAATACTAAAAAGCTGGTTATTGTAAAATAAATAATGTGCATAAATTAGTTTTCAGGATAGAAAATTCCTTTAAACTTTATAAATATTGTTTATTTA
>DAIUCM010000276.1:0-2418 GCA_036846145.1 Bacteroidota bacterium | reverse complement strand
ATCGTATGCAATTCCTTTAATATCAGCAGGCAAAATTTCCATTTGTTCGTCCCACATTTTATGGCTGAAAGGGAAACCGTGAATGAAAATAATGGCTTTTGCTTCGGGATTTGCTTTAGTTTCCTTGTAATATAATTTTGCTCCGTTGGCTTTAATTCGCATAGATCTTGATTTTGCTGCTAAAATAAAACTTCAACGGCAAAATGTACGAACTGTTTCAATTTCCATATCTCATTTTGTTAAAAAATGCTTTTGATTTTAAAATAGATGTTCCATCCCGAATGGTCTGGATTGAACATCGAGCGCTGATTGAAATTTAAGTTTTTCAGTATGAATCAGATATTAAATTTCCGTATAAGGTTTCGTCAAAAAATGCTTTCAATTTTTCAAAATGATGGATTGAAATCCATCCCTAAAATATTGGCCGTTCCTATGGAACTTCATCGGCGCTCCATACCAAGTCCCAGCGGGACGACCAATTTTGTAGCAACGGATTTCAATCCGTTGTTTCGATGATTTTTGCGCGAAACAACTTTACAACCTTCCAACTTTAAACCAATTTTTCAATTTTTCAATTTTCCAATCTTTCAATTCCATAACCGTACCTTTGCAGCTCACGAAAGCATTTTCCAGCATGATATTATATAGCATTTCCGCACAAAATCCGCATCGCCATTTTATTGATATTGAAGTTGTTAATCCCGTTGTAAATACAGATAAATTACTGGTTCAGCTTCCTGCATGGCGACCGGGCCGTTACGAATTAGCCAATTTCGCGCAAAATATACAGCAATGGCAGATTTTCGATGAAAATGATAATCCATTACGATATAAAAAAATAACAAAAGATTGCTGGGAAATTGAAACTTCAGGCGTTTCGCAGGTGAAAGTAGTTTATAATTATTTTGCGAACCAGTTGGACGCAGGCGCTTCGTATTACGATGAAAATCAGCTATATGTAAACCCGGTGAATTGCCTGGTTTATTTTCCGGAATATATAAATGATAAATGCCGCCTGACTTTGAAAGAGCTTCCGGCAGATTACAAGGTTGCTTCGGGAATGAATTTCAACCAGTTTTATGAAGCAGAACTTGCTGATTTTCATGAGTTAGCAGATTCACCTTTTATTGCATCGAACAGTTTAACACACGAAGTTTACAGTGTTGGCGAATTTGTTTTTCATATCTGGATCCAGGGAGAAGCGCAGCCGGACTGGAATCGTGTAAAAATGGATTTTTATAATTTCAGCCGTGTACAAATAGAGATGTTTGGCGAGTTGCCGGTTCGCGAATATCATTTCCTTTTCCAGTTGCCGAATTTCAAATTTTACCATGGCGTTGAGCATTTAAATTCTACGGTTATTGCGCTTGGGCCGGGTTATAAATTAATGTCGCCAGATGTTTATAACGACTTTTTAGGCATTTCATCGCACGAACTTTTTCATAGCTGGAACATCAAATCCATACGACCAATTGAGATGTTTCCGTACGATTATACCAAGGAAAATTACACCAATTTAGGTTACGTTGCCGAAGGTGTCACGACCTACTATGGGGATCTGATGCTCATGCGCGGAGGTGTTTATCCATGGGAAGAATATGCTTTGGAACTGCAGAAATTCATGCACAGGCATTTCCATGTTTTCGGCAGATATTACCAGACTCTGGCGGAAAGCAGTTACGATACCTGGCTGGATGGCTACAAACCGGGAATTCCTGACCGCAAAGTGAACATGTATGTGAAAGGAATGATGGTTGCGTTTATCCTGGACATGCATTTGCGCTACGATACGAACAATGAAAAATCGCTGGATGATGTAATGCGCATCTTGTACAATGATTTCGCGAAGCAAGGCAGAGGCTATTCCGAAGAAGATTATTTACAGATAGTTAGCGAAGTTTCCGGTAATGATTACCGCAGGTTTTTCGAGGAATACATCTGGGGTTTGATGCCTTTAGAAGAAGCTCTGGAAGAAGCGTATAATTACATTGGCTGCTCCATTGCGCTCACCTCCTCGCCTATTATTTACGAATCGCATTTCGGATTTAAACTAAAATCTGAAACGGCATTTAAAAATATCATTGGCCAGGTTGCGCCAGATAGCCCTGCAGATAAAGCCGGATTGAGCATTAATGATGAAGTGATTGGTGTAAACGGTTTAATACTTGAAAATAATCTGCACGATTTCCTGACGATAGAAATGGGCAAACATGTAACGCTCAACATCATCCGCAACAAAAAGCAAATGGATATTGCCATGCAGCAAACCAGCGAAGAATATTTCCCTATTTATACAGTTGTAAAAATTCCTATTGCCAGCGAAAAGCAAAGAGAGAATTTCAGGAAATGGGCTGGGGTTGAATTTTAACCCTTCCGCCCTTCGGGCACCTTCCCTAAATTAGGGAAGGAGTGGCGCTC
>DAIUCM010000275.1:0-2431 GCA_036846145.1 Bacteroidota bacterium | reverse complement strand
AAGATATATACAATTCGTCAAAATATATGTTTAAACATGTAATATTTTATCTTCTTAAAATCATTGACATTAGTTTTGCTCCGAGCATTTTTTTCGCCCTAAGGCTAATATATTATTAAATAACTAGTAAGTTGTATTGCTGCCTGCGGTGCTGCCGCTCAAATTGGCGTTAGCAGCTGATGATTAATTATTAAATTATTACAAATGTTAAGTGGTGTATTTAATAGAAGCTGTTTCAGTGCACGAAACTTTAGTATTATTACGCGAAATTTTAAATATGCATTAGTATGTAAGTTTTATTTTACATTGCCCAAAGATAAATATAGGTACGAGTTATAGGTTATGGATTGGAAACGTTGGATTTTGAATGAAAGATTTTAAATTGTAATGCGCGATTTTGAAGAGACGACATGCCTGGCGTCTCACTGCGACGAAAGCATTTTTTTAGGAAATGCAATATGGAAATTGGCTTATCTTTAATAATCAACCAATTACAAAAAGATAGACAATTATCATTAAAACATTTGTAACCACATTGGCTAATAGGAATGCAGAATTAAATTTGTCTGACTTCTCTTTTCTCATAATTGCCCATTTAAAGAAAGGATATTCAATCAATTAGGTGGCAAGAAATGAGAAAATTATTCCTGTTAAAAAACCAATATGGTCATAGTATCCTATACTTGAATTAAGTCCCCAAAAATCTTTATAACCTAATAGATCTGCAGAATAAGGTGCGATGAAATAGAATCCCACAAGCATTGAAATGTAGTTTGCAAAAACTATTTTCCAGGCTGTATTTTGCAATCCTTCTTTTTCTAAAATCCAGCTTTCTGCAAGTCCAATGAATAAGTTTATTAGGATCAAATGCAGAAAGCTAAACCAAATTATTGGTGATCCGGCATTTGCTAGAACTAAAGATAGAAGAAGTAATAAAGTTATTAGGAGTCTGATAACCATGCAGTTATTTGATCAAGCAATTTAAATATTTTAACTTGATCGAAAATGTAACTCCATATAAAGGAACACTAAAAAATGCTTTAATAATCGAGACGCAAAATCACAAAAATCACCTAAATCAAAAGAAGGCAGTTCAGACTACAAACTATTATATTTCGTCATAGTAGAACTCGGCCCGGCAAGTGCAAAACTCTGAATAGCTTCTGCAGATAATTTTATACGCTCTTCTACAAGTTTCCATTCCTCCGCACGCCAGCCGCTGAGCACATAATCAACCTGCTTACCTTTGGGAAAATCATTTCCAACACCAAAACGCAAGCGCGCATATTCCTGGGTTTGTAATAATTCGTTTATGTTTTTTAAACCGTTGTGGCCGCCATCGCTGCCTTTGGTTTTCAGGCGTAGCTTACCGCTTGGCAAAGCAAGGTCATCGGTTACAACCAGTAAATTTTCTTTGGGAATATCCAGTTGCTGAAGCCAGTAACGAACCGCTTTTCCACTCAGGTTCATGTAAGTATCGGGCTTTAGCAGATAGAGGATCTTGTTTTTGGCACGAACCTGTGCGATCTGCCCAAATTTATCGGTCTTAAAAGTGCCGCCAAGATCAGCAGCTAGCCTATCTAAAACCAAAAACCCGATGTTATGTCGGGTTTTTTCATATTCCGGGCCCGGATTACCGAGCCCGGCTATAAGATATTTCATAGCTTAGGGTTAAGCTAGTTTATAATTATTTTTTCTTTTTACCAGTAGCAGCTGCTTCTTCGGTAGTTTTACCTTTCAGGCCACGAGGTACTTCTACCGTTGCAACCGGATTTGGGGCAGCATTCATGATTTCAAATCCTTCTACCTGTATATCTCTAACTTTAATAGATTTGCCTAAGCCCATGCCAGAAATATCAACTTCAACTGCATCTGGCAGGTTATTAACCAGGCCTTTTACTTTTAATGAACGAAGTTTCTTAACGAATTTACCACCTTCACGAACACCGGCAGCATTGCCTGTAAAGCGGATTGGTAATTCTATTTTAACCGGCTTGGTTTCGTCAATTTCATGAAAATCTACATGTGTAATTGTATCGTTCAACGGGTGAAACTGAACCTCTTTCATAAGCGCGTTATATTGCTCGCCATCAATTGTTAAAGCAACACGGAAAGTTTCCGGCGTGTAAACCAGATCCTTAAAATCTGTGCTCCAGATAGTGAAATTGATGTTTCCGTTTTTGCCATACAAGTTGCAAGGAACAAAACCGCTGTTACGCAACTGGTTGTTAGCTGCTTTACCTGAGCCTTCTTTTTTCTGGCCGGTGATACTGATAGATCTCATGTTAAAATTTATTTATGTTTAGCCAGATTTTTTTGCCATTTTCCATATAATACCTTGGCGGAAAATGATTTATTCTATCTGAACGTTAAGTTAAAAAATCGTGCAAAGATACATTTCTTTTCTGATATTAGGCACAAGATATTAGAT
>DAIUCM010000274.1:0-2466 GCA_036846145.1 Bacteroidota bacterium | reverse complement strand
TTAATGACGTGTGTTAAAGGCAGTTTATTTGGTTTATATTTTTGGTACTCAGCAAATAAGCAGAAATAAAAATGCATTAAATTTCTTAACAGGAGAAATTGGTTTTGCCGCTTTGGAGTGTTTTTTGTGAAAAAATTGAATTTTTCTAATAGGAGCTTTTTTTCGTGTTAGGAGCTTATTAGTTAGCATTTTAAGTAGCCGAAATAACTGTAAGCAGCAGAATATTGAATTTAAGCTATGGAAATGGTAAGCAAGATAAAAAACGACTTGCTAAGGATAAAAAGATGTGGATGAAGCGTGCTTTTTATAAATCAGGAATTGTATGCCGTAACATAAAATTGCAGCCTGTTTTTAAAGCATTTTTGCCATAAAGTATATATGGCTTATGGTTGATGAAAGGAAAAGCGAACGCGCAGTTGTTAAGCCAGGCAAGTTTGTTTTACCTTTATAAATGCACCGCCAAACACAGCTTCAATATATAAAGGCTGGAAAAAATAGTTTGATTACTACTTTAGCAATTCTACAAGATATGTTATTGAAAAAGCCCGGCGTGGCCGGGCTTCTATATATTCACGGTATTTTATTATAAGTAATAGGACAAATTCAGGTTTAATTAAACTGCACTTTGGCATCAACTGTAAATAGCTAATAAATAACTATTTAATTTTCTATTTTTCTCGGTACGCTATACCAAATACTTTTGTCCTGATATTTAAGTTTACTTGTTCTGCTTAATCTCCAGCGCAATTTCAGCTTCGCGAATCATGCCCTGGGCATCAAACAACCCTTCCGCTTTATGAATAACATTCCGGTTTTTGTCCAGGAAAACCATGGCCGGCACTGCTGAAACGCCCCAGTTGCTTACACGGTAGTTCTGTATAAAATTCTCCGCGTCGAAATTGGTGCTTACAAAGTTTTTATTATAGAACTGTGCAACCCTTTTATCGGTAAAAACCCGTTTCATCCTGTTGCTGGTTGGGCAATAATCGCCTGTTACGAGTACAAAAATCATTTTATTTTGCGATCTTGCCGAACGGCCAATATCAGTCCAGTTATATTGCCGGAACCTTACTTTTTCGACAGCACGTGGAACAAAGGATTGTAAAAAGAAAACTATAACCACAGCACCCCAAAGAAAAAAAATCTTACGCATACTCTTCTTACACTAAATTTATACCTTACCTATTGTAGATTTCGGCAAAAAATGTAAGCTTTTTTATTAATTATGTTAGCGTACGCCTTACTGCTAAAGTGTTGATAATTAAAAATAAAACGCTCACTGTGGCCTGAAATCGGGCGCAAAGGTACAAAAAAAAATTGCCGGTGATGTTTCACCGGCAATTTTTTTTTAAAATTATTTATGTTGCTTATTCCTTCTTTGCTTTTTCTAAAGCTGTTTTTGCTTCGGCCAGCATGGCAGCCGGATCTTTATAGCCTTGCGCTTTGTGTATTACGTTGCGTTTTTTATCGAGAAAAACCATAGCCGGTACTTTTGCAACGCCCCAGTTTTCGGCTCTTAATTTTTGCATGGTATTGTTATCATAAAAGCGTGTACTTACAAAATTTTGGTTGTAAAATTCACCAAGCTGCGTATCATCAAGCACTTTTTCCATCCGCTTGCAAATGGGGCACCAACCCGCGGTTACCATAACAAAAATTATCTTTTCTTCAGCTTTTGCTACTTTGCTTATATCATTCCAGGTTTCGTCCCTGAAATTGATTTTTTCATCGCTTTTAACAATAAACGATTGCAGCAGCAGAATGGCGCCAAAGGCCGCAACGAGAAACCAGTTTTTACGCATGTTGTGTATGTTTTTTAATAGTTTTGGAAGTACAAGTTACTGATTTTTCTAAAAATTATCTGCTCAATTTATGGTAAAAAATTACTTAAAGTCCTGGTCTTTCTTTCTAATAGCAAGTTTTGCCTGCGCAATCATATCCTCGGCAGACTGGTAACCCTCCAGCTTATGAATAACCTTGCTTTTACCATTTAAAAATACAATGGCCGGCACTTGCGCAACGCCCCATTTGCTGGCACGCATGTTATTAGCAGTTTTGGTACCATCGAGGTGTACATTAATAAAATTAGCATTAAAAAATTCGCTTACTTCGCTATTGGCCAGGCTTTTTTCAATATCGTTGCAGGTATGGCAGCCTTTCATGCTTACATAAACAAAAATAAGCTTGTTTTCGTCAGTGGCCTGCTTGGTTACCTTGCTCCACGATTCCTCGTTATACTTGATCTTTGAATCGCCCTGTATGGTAAAGGATTGCAGTATTAACAATAATCCGAATACAAGTGCGTTTAATAAATGCTTTGTTTTTTTCATGGTTGTATGTTTTGTATTAGTTAATTTCAAAATGTGTACCAGCCTGTTCTTATTTGTTTAATAGGAGATAATATTTCCTTAACAATCAGTTATATACCAGTACAAAAATAAAAAAAAGTCTTGCCATTGGCAAGAC
>DAIUCM010000273.1:0-2501 GCA_036846145.1 Bacteroidota bacterium | reverse complement strand
ACATACATATTTTCAGTCAATTCCAAATTTTAATTATTTGAAAATAAAAAAGCGAAACAGGTAATTAAAACCGTTTCGCTTTTCCATATTTCAATTTCGCTAAAAATGCTTTGAATAGGTTCATCGCGTAGATGTTCCACTTATTAAAAAAGTGGAACATCTAATTTCAAACTAAAATCCTGCCACTTTAGATTTACCATTCTCTGCATAAAGCGGAAACTCGTTTGCAAGCTCTTTTACTTTTGCATGAACAGCGTTTATCTCGGTTTCATTTTCCATGTTCATCAGCACGCGGTCAATGCAATCAACAATTGTATCCATTTGCTCTTCTTTCATTCCCCGCGTGGTAATTGCTGCAGAACCAATACGAATACCGCTGGTTACAAACGGAGATTTATCATCGAATGGTACCATATTCTTATTGATGGTGATTTCCGCCTTGCCAAGAATATTTTCTGCCTGTTTACCGGTAATATTTTTGTTGCGAAGATCAATTAACATCAGGTGATTATCAGTTCCGCCTGTAATAATGTTGTAACCACGATCGGTAAATGCTTTCGCCAGCGCTTTTGCATTCGCTACAACCTGTTTGATATAATTGCCGTATTCATCGCTTAAACATTCGCCAAAAGCAACCGCTTTGCCGGCAATTACATGCTCTAACGGACCGCCTTGAATACCCGGGAAAACAGCGCCATCAAAACTTGCGGAAGCCATTTTCAGCTCGCCTTTTGGTGTTTTATCGCCCCAGTTATTTTCAAAATCTTTACCCATTAAAATCATTCCACCACGCGGGCCACGTAGCGTTTTATGTGTAGTAGTTGTAACCACATGGCAATGCGGAAGCGGATTGCTCAATAAACCTTTGGCAATTATTCCTGCAGGATGCGCAATATCAGCCATTAACCAGGCGCCAACTTCATCTGCAATTTCACGAAGGCGTTTCCAATTCCACTCGCGGCTGTAAGCGCTTGCGCCCGCAACCAGCAATTTAGGTTTTTCATCGCGTGCTTTTTGCGCTACTTTTTCCCAGTCAATTAAACCGGTTTCGCGCTCTACACCATAAAAAGTAGGCTGATACAGTTTACCTGAATAGTTAACGTGCGAACCATGCGTTAAGTGGCCGCCATGAGAAAGATCGAAACCAAGAATTTTATCGCCTGGTTTTAAAAGTGCCAACATAACTGCTGCGTTGGCCTGTGCGCCCGAGTGCGGTTGTACGTTCACCCATTCCGCACCGAACAATGTTTTTGCACGATCACGGGCGAGATCTTCCGTCATATCCACAAATTCGCAGCCGCCGTAATAGCGTTTGCCGGGATAACCTTCCGCGTATTTGTTGGTCATGCAGCTGCCCATGGCTTCCATTACCTGGCGGCTTACAAAGTTTTCGGAAGCAATAAGCTCGAGGCCATTTTGCTGACGGTGTAATTCCTTGTTAATTATATCAAAAACCAGTTCGTCTCTTTTCATTTCTATATATGCTTGTGCTGAAAAATGCTTTTGTTGAAAATTCAAAATTAAAGAAAAAATTAGCCAATTAGCCAATGAATTTTAATGTAAGAATGAATGATTGTAAGAATGAATGAATGTTTTAAAGCGAAATCCCAACGGATTGAAATCCGTTGCTATAAAATTGGCCGTCCTTACAGGACTTGTTCGGGCGCTAAATAAGTCCCGGAGGGACGATCAATTTTATAGGGATGAATTTCAATTTATCCTGGATTAAACAAAATTTCCATATATCAAAACTCCGAAAAATGCTTTGCTTAAAATTATTCATTCATTCTTATAATCATTCATTCTTACATTGTATTCTGGCAGTGAAATTTAGATAACTGCTCGGCTTGTTCTTTCAGTAGATTCATGATAAACAGGTCATCTATTTTGCCATCAGAAATAATTTTCTGCACATTGTTTATTCGCGGTTTTATGGGAAGTACAAATAATCCCAAATAATTCAGAATATCGGTTAAATGACTCATAGCCAAACTTCCGCCCATTGTTCCTGCCGATAAACCTACAAGTGCGCCAACTTTGCCTTTAAATGATCCGGGAAATTTCAGTCCATCCAAAAAAGCCTTTAAAATACCTGGAAAGGAACCGTTATATTCCGGAATAATAAATACGAATTTGTTGGTTTCATCGATCAGTTTCTGCGTTTCATTGAATTCCGGATTGCTGCCGCGGTTTTCAAATAAGGCAGAAAAAATAAAATCGTGCGGAAGATCTTTTAAGTCTAATATCTGGTGTTCCTCTCCCAAATCTTTAAGCAAAGAAGCATAAATATCTGCTACCTGTCGGGTATTGGCGCCGGTTCGGTTTGTGCTGGAAATGATGGTTATCATGCGACAAAGGTCGCTATCAATTACGAATTAACAATTACGAATTACGAATGGCATCGTCACGGCGTAGGGGCGTATCGCATACGCCCGCACAATTTCATTTTTAAAAACATAAATATTCATCAAAGCATTTTTCAGCTAATACATATATATAAT
>DAIUCM010000272.1:0-2511 GCA_036846145.1 Bacteroidota bacterium | reverse complement strand
CGATATTCGTGGTTTTGGTTACAGCGAAATTGGTGAAATTCCGTACAATATTGATTTATTTGCCGACGATCTGCTTGCTTCGATTGATGCTTTAAAACTTGAAAAGCCAATTATTTGCGGACTCAGCATGGGCGGTTATATTGCCTTGCGTGCGATAGAAAAAGATCAATCTAAAATTGGTGGATTAGTTTTGTGCGATACCCGTTCTGAAGGCGATAATGATGAAGCGAAAATCAAGCGGTTCCAGACAATCGATAAAATACAGAAAGAAGGTTTAGATACTTACGCAGGAGATTTTGTAAAAGTTGTTTTCACAGAAGAAAATCTCGGTAAAATACCAGCAAAAGTAGAAATGATTAAGAATATTATAAAAGATTCATCGCCAACTGCTATTGGAAGAACTTTAATGGCCATGGCAGCAAGAATTGATACTTCAGGAAAATTGAATGAAATAAAATTACCAACGCTGATTTTGGTTGGTGAACACGATAAAGTAACACCGCCAATCGCCGCGCAAAGTATGCACGAAAAGATCGAAGGTTCTCAACTTGAAATTATTCCCGATGCAGCGCACATGAGTAACCTTGAAAATCCAACCGAATTCAACAAACATTTGCTGGCGTTTTTAGAAAAAGTGAATACGAAATAAGTGCTGATTGCAGATGATATTCTGGCCGGAATTGTAAAAGGTATTTTATGGCGAAAACCTGGAATTCCGATTTATAAATCCATCAACCAAAAAATAAACCAAAGCATTTTTAACACTTTGCATATATGGGCCGGGCTGTTTTATGGTTCGCCGAAAATCATATTATCGAGGTTTAGCTGGGAAATTCTGCAGACGGTTATTGGCTTTTTAACCTTGCAAACCATTAATTTACTCAGGAATATTAGCACTATTAAATTTATTGAAGGCGTAACGGTAATGGAAGGTGGTGGCATTGGCGGATCTATTTCTTTTGGTTCACATATTATGCTTTACCCGGGTTATCCGGCAAAGGCTGGCCATTACCTTTTCATGCATGAGTTCGGCCACAGTTTACAAAGCCGTGACAGCGGGCCGTTATACCTGTTTAAATACGGCATACCGAGCCTATTGACAAATAATTTTGCCTGGATGGAAAAAGATGCCAACCTGCGTTCCGTTTTGTTTTTCCCGGCATACGCCTCGGTATTAATACGTAACGATAAAACACCACCAGCTGAAAAGCTCAGCATGCCGAAATTATGGGAATATGTGTTGCTCTTTTTATTAATAGGTATTGTAGTTTTACCTTATTTAAATACCGAGCGTAAACACTTGCGTAAAATCGCTTAAAAAGGTAATAATTCTTTTACTTCATCAATAAAGTAAGGCAAACGCCCGGGAAAAATTATCGCGGTAAGCACCAAACCGGCAAAAGCGCCATATAAATGCGCTTCGTGGTTAATATTATCAGCATTTTTCCTGCTGGCGTTTATGCTATAAACCATATACAAAACAATAAAAACGGGTGCCGGAATCGGTACCGGAAATAAAACAGGCCGCAGGGTTTGAGATGGCTCAAATAAAATGAAGCTGAATAATACCGCAGCAATAGCTCCGGAAGCACCAAGTGAATTATAGCCAGGATCGTTTTTATACTTTATTATACTCGATATATCCGCAAGTACCATGCTTACCAGATAAATAAACAGGAAAATAAAATGCCCGGTTACGCCTGCAAGCATTACCATATCTTCTTCTAATGAAAATGCAAAGAAATAAAAGGCAAACATATTAAGAGCGAGATGTGGTAAATCTGCATGTATAAAACCACTTGTTAATATTGTATGATATTGCTGGCGATAGACAAAGTTATATGGATTTAAAATCCAGCGCCGCATCATTTCGGGATTTTGTAATGCCAGGAACGATGAAACGATTGTTATGGCAAATAATAACGATGCAACCGGTGAAGTTTCTATTATTTCTGTCATGTAAGTTTATTATGAAAATATAAAGTATGCTTTTTCGATTTCAAAGATTATCATGGCAAACATTATAAAAAATATAAATTGTGGCCAAACAAGTCGGTAACTACATCTTTATAAGTTATATAGTTTTTTTAAAATTTGGCAAGTTGATTAAAATAAATGGCAACTCTAATAAACTAATGTTCAAGGCGTGCAGAAAATTTAAAACCGTAGTTTTTAGTAGTAAATGAGGATTTTGAATTTTATAGCACAACGCAGAAATTGAGTTTTTAGAAGTGCCCTAATTAAAACACAGAATCAGTTTCATTTTGTTTTGAACCATCCAAAACAAAATTACGAAAAGGAATCAAGTAAGCATCATATGCCAGTGCTGCTTTAATAATGCTTCATTTTTTTTTACACCTTACAGGGATGCAGTTAAAGTGGCTACATAAAAAACTTAGGGCGGTAAAAATTGAGGTATTTGGGTTTGAATAAAACATTTCATAACCAACATCAAGAGGCTAAGTTCTACTTATAACAGCGAAAAAAGCTGTATCTTAGCATCATGGAAAC
>DAIUCM010000271.1:0-2517 GCA_036846145.1 Bacteroidota bacterium | reverse complement strand
TTTTTTTTCTATATATTTTATTATAGTTTTTTTATTATTTGTCTGCCGGCCTGTCTTTCACTGTGCCTTTAATAGTTAGCAGTATGGTTTCACCGTTTACATCTACAGTAAGTGTTTTGGTAAATGCGCCCGGCCTGGTGCTATCATACTTTGCAGTAATATTTCCGCCTTTGTTGGGCATTACGGGCTCTTTGGTCCAGCTTGGGGTTGTGCAGCCGCAGCTTGCTGTAACATTTTTAATTGCTACCGGCTGTTTGCTTACATTCTTAAAAGTAAATACGTGGCTTACATCCGAACCATACGCAACTTCGCCGAAGTCATGCACAAGGTTATCGAATTTTAATGCGCCTTTCACAGGATCATCTGCACGTACGGAAGTAGTTACACCTACGAGCAACAGTACAATTACGGTAAGTAATTTTTTCATTTGTTTAAGTTATTAAGTTTTTATAAATTGTTTGTTATTTGCTTTTTCCAGCTTCAAATATACGGCTAAAAACATTTCCGTAAATGGCCAACTGCATATTCGCAAAAAGGCTGCCAGTTTTTTTATTTTAAACTTTAAACAAAGCAATAATTAAATTCATTCACCTGCTGTAAAATTTTTTCCGCCGGTTTGGGTTGCATTGCGCTCAGCATTGGTAAGGTGTGGAAATATAGCTAATTTTGCGGCGAATTAACTAAACCATTTTTTTGCTTTAACATATATGCGTAAAGGTATTTTACTGTTATTCGTTATTAATATTCTTGCAGGATGTAAGCAGACCAATATAACATCAGAGGCGCCGGACAAGCAGGCAGATACCAGGGCATTTGAACGAAAGCTTTCTACCATTAATATTCCTATTTCATTTCCTATTAAGCAGCTGGAGGCGAAACTTAACCAGGAGCTGAGCGGTGTTTTATATAAAGATGATGACCTGAAAGGCGATAATGTAAAGATTACCATTTCAAAAACCGGCAACATTGGCGTAAACGCCGAGAATAATAAAATATCTTTTAGCATTCCGCTGCATATTTGGGCTTTGGGCAACTGGGAATGGCAGGCTTGTGATATTTGCCCTAAACTATCCAAAAGCGAAAGCACTAATTTTGATATGAACCTTAGTTTCCAGTCGCAACTGGCCCTTACCGAGAACTGGCAGCTGAAAACAACCACAACCGGCGATTACCAGTGGGGAAATAAGAAACCTTACCTGGAGCTTGGTCCGCTTAAAATACCTCTGGAAAGTATTATTGACCTTGCGCTGGCGCCGCAGGTTGATAAATTAACGGCCCGTTTAGATAAGGAAATACAGAATAAAGTTAACATAAAGCAGTACGTTCAAAAAGCCTGGGTGGATATGCAGCAGCCGATTTTGCTGGATAAGAACATGAATGCCTGGCTGGCAATCAGCCCGCAGGCTGTGAGCGTTACACCCTTGCAAACTAAAAATAACGAGCTGAGCATGAAGATTGGTGTAAAATCGTACATAGAAATGTTTACAGGTGCCAAGCCGCAAGCCGGTACTAATACGGTTTTGCCGAAACTTGTAACCGATAGCAGGCTTCAGGACGATTTCCAGATTGGGCTGGTTGGCGAAATACCTTATGAGCAGGCAACGCAAATGATAAAAAAGGAAGTGATAGGCAAAACCTATAACCTGGATAATAATAAATACGCATTGCAAATTATGGATCTGGCACTAAGCGGAAGCGGCGAAAAATTGCTGATGCAGGCAGATATTAACGGCAAAACAGCAAAAGGTAAAAAAATTACCGGCCGTATTTTTATTGAAGGAACTCCTTATTATGATGCTGCCACACAAGCTATTAAAGTTCGCGATTTCGATTATAACCTCAAAACCAAAAATGTTTTACTGAAATCGGCAAGCTGGCTGATAAATGCTGGTTTCCTGAAGCAGATAGAGGAAAAGCTTACTTTCCCGATGAAAGACCATATAAGCAATGCGCAAAAAATGGTTCAGGATGGATTAAGCAAGAATGGCCGTGTAAGTCCTAATGTGCTTCTGAAAGGCAATATAACCAATTTATCGCCGGAAGGCATTTACCTAACACCTACCAGTATAAAAGCGGTTGTAAATGCGCAAGGCAAGGTGAATGTGCTGGTTGATAAACTTTAATAAATGGTGAATTGTGAATGGTATATTGTGAATTGTCTTAAGCCAGCTAGTAACGATCTTCATTCATTATAAATACTTGTCCTTGAAAGAAAACCCAATTAAGAGTAAGTCGTTTGCTTTCGCATTGCGAATTATTAAGCTTTATCAGTTTTTAATAAGCGAAAAAAAAGAATATGTATTAAGCAAACAACTTTTAAAAAGCGGGACTTCTATTGGTGCTTTGGTTAGAGAAGCAGAACAAGCTGAAAGCAAAGCTGATTTCATTCATAAAATGGCAGTGGCTCAGAAAGAAGCAAACGAATCGGAGTACTGGATTGAGTTATTATTTCAATCAAATTATATAGACCAAAAAATGTATTTATCCATTTCTGCAGATATGACAGAACTTAAGAAA
>DAIUCM010000270.1:0-2538 GCA_036846145.1 Bacteroidota bacterium | reverse complement strand
AGCTACTATATGGGGAAATTTAAAATAAATGCAACCAGAGAAGATAGCAGTAAAAATATTAATCAATCATTTGTAATTCACATGGAAGAACCATTGTTATTTGAAACCAGGATTTTTAAATTAGGCAATAAACGCATCTGTGGCGCTAGTTTCTGGGACTGGGAAAAGAAATGTGCATATGAAACCGATTCAATTAATACAGGAAGATTAATCATAACAAAACTAGATGAAATCAACCAAATTGTTGCAGGCACATTTGAAATAACTTTTGTAAGTAATAAATGTGATACAGTAAGCATTACTGATGGACGTTTTGATATGAAGTTTTAATTAATCCAAAAGCATTTTCCGGCAAAACCATATATGCAAAAAGCACTTACAACTTTTAATAAGTAATCAAAGCCGTCAAATAAATTTGCTAATCAACTGTCAAGCTAATCTTTAAAACGCGCAACTTTGTCCAGGCTGTATTCATGATATGTTTTAATGTATTTTTTTGCCGCTTACTGTTATAAATATTTAGTACCAGGTATTTAAATTATGTGAAGAGTTAAATTCAAAACCCTTAGGCATAAATTGGCCGAATTTTATTATAAATGCTTTTTTCTGCCTTGCCCATTTATCTGAACAATAAAATATTTTTTGTTTTCTTCAAAAAACAGGTTAATTGCAATATAAATTAAATATTATGACAAATTTTAAATTTCCTGCATTGGTTTTAACTGTTCCTTATGTAGAGGCCGCTGATGTAAGCGAGCTGCTTCAAAAATATAATCCGCAGGTTATTTCAGTTATTGATACAGGCAGTAATACAGTTTTTGATGTGATGAGCCCTGAAGTTTCATTAAATATTCCGGAAATTGCCAGGTTAATAATTGAGCATGAACAACCGGAAGTTATTGAGGCAGAAATTATAACCATTACAAATGCAGCTAACCTTAATGTGGGCACACGCATTGTAAATAATGAAGATGAACTTACTGAGGGTGATATTCTTTTATGAAAATGTTTCAGCGCATTTAATGACGCCGTTTTATAAATCAAGGTATTTTCTGATCACTGTATATATGGTCGGCTTTAAAAAATCAATCTTTACGTTGTGCTATAAAATTAAAAATCCTCATTTACAACTGTAAATGCCGGTTTCATATTTCTGCGCTGCTTGAGGCTTTTAGAGGTGCCCTTATGTAAAAAAAGGAGGCAGAAATTGCCTCCTTTTTTTATGAAAAGTAATTTAAAAAATTAACGTTTCACAATAACTTTAGAAGTTCCGCGTACGATTCCGTTCGCATCTACCAACTGAACCAAGTAAACACCATTTGCAACAGCATTACTTACATTTACGGTTGCGTTTACATTGCCCGCGCCTGCATTAACATGCTGGCTTTGCACAGCCTGGCCAAGCATGTTCAAAACATTAATTTTCCATGCAGCGTTCTCATCTTTTAAAAAGCTTACCTGCAGGTTATTGCCTGTTAAAGGATTAGGATATAATGCCGCTGAAACAGCGCTGCCGGTTTCTTTTAAACCTGTAACAGTTAAATTATCAGTATTGTACATTGCAAAAATCGCAGAAGAATAACTCGCATCTTCACCGTGGTTGATAAACATTAACGGGAAGAAATCATTCGCACGGTAGAAATAAGTTCTGTATTCATCAGCATTATCTCCTTGTGTAAGGCCAAATGCAGCCAGTAATGGTGCAGGTGCAGGTGCACCATTAAGATAAAGGCTGTCTATTCTCTTAACTACTCTCCTAACCATCAGTACATCGTACCAAACGCTTTTAGAATTTTCAACAGGTACGCGTAATCTGCCCCAGCCAGTAACAGTATCTTTTCGGTTGAAATTAGTTACTTTAGAACCGGGCATTTTATTCATCATAAAGTTAGATAAGGTAATCTGGAAATTAATTACCCTGCGTGTATTTGCAGCCCAGCTGGAGTTTTCGGTTACCGGGAACCTTAAAGTATATTGCGGCTGCGCATAAACCTGTGTTTGCTCCAGTACATAAAACGAGTCGTTAGGGTTATTGGTCAGATCTCCAATTGGATATACCTGGTAATCAGCCGAAAAACCCGGCCATATTATACCGTTGTTATTTTTGTCTAAATAATTATATAGCGAAATGTAACGATCTTTGGTTATGGGTTCAGAAACATCTTCATTTATTGCGGTAGATGTAAACTGGCCATTAGTGGAATTGTAGTAATAGTAAATATCACTGCCTAATGTATCAACATTGCTGTAATCCCAGGTTTGGTTGGCACCGGTTGCCGGCTCTGTAAGCTGAGCTGCTGAAATTACACTTACATTTACATCACGTCTTGAAAAAGGCACATTGTTTTCGTTAAGGGTAATTGGTGTTTGTGCATTAGCGCCATAGAACGCAAATGCAAGACAGCTGCTGAGTAAAAACTTTTTCATCATGGTTTTTTAATTTTAATTTAATGCAGCAAAAATATTAAATTTTTATAAAGAACGTCAAAACCAGCTTACTATAATTAAAAATTTCATGGCTGATTATTAAAAAATATT
>DAIUCM010000269.1:0-2585 GCA_036846145.1 Bacteroidota bacterium | reverse complement strand
AAAATATGTAAATCAAACCTCTCCGGCTTTCAGCCACCTCTCCTTATCTAAGGAGAGGAGTGCAGCTCCGACTGTTGTTTTATCTTATTTTTTTCTATTTAACCTGGTATGCGGATAGTTATTAAATAAAAATATGACTATACACATAATAAGATAAACAGAAATCATATAGTCGGAGCTGCACTCCTCTCCTAATTTAGTAGAGGTGCCCGTAGGGCGGAGAGGTTAACAAAGCAATAGTTCCTAATAAAAGGATACTCATTTAATATTATTGCTGCAATTTATTAAGTTTACAAACAGGAAGTGCTGGTATTATAAACAGGAAAATACATTTAAAAGTTAGCTTTTGTGTTTACAGCCACATATATGCATTGTTACAAAAATGCTTTCTTATATGTTGAAGATGAGTTTATTAGCAAGTTCAAGTTCATCCATTGTTATGGTATGTCCCATATCAGGATAAATTTTCTCTGTTACATCAGCATTCATATCCTTCATAATGTTGCTGCTTGCGTAAACCCTGGCTACAGGTACATGCATATCCGGATCGCTTGATCCGATAAAAACCGGCGTTCCGGCAAAATCGCCCTTATAATTTTCAGTATAAATTTTATCGCCTATCAATCCGCCGGTAAAAGCAGCAATTCCACCCCAACGGGTTGCATTGCGGGTAACAAAATCAAGCATTAAACAGGCGCCTTGCGAAAAACCAAGGAAATATATTTGCTCGTTGGCGATACCTTTTATATTTAATTCTTCAGTTATTTCTTTTACCAACGCAAGCGCCGATGAAAGCCAGGGCTCATTCTGTTGCGGAGGCGCAATAAATGCATATGGGTACCATGTGTTGTTAGTGGCTTGTGGGGCAAGCAAAGCGTAATCGTTAACATTAAGGTAAGCCGCAAGTGAAAGTATGTCGCCGGCCGAGCCGCCACGACCATGCAGCAGAATCAATGCTTTTTTCGCTTCTGTTACGTTTTTACCTGAGGTGATAATATTTTTGCGGTGCATATTTTATCTGTATTTATCAATATCAAGCGTTACCGGGGTTATGGCTTCCTCTATTTTAGCCCTGTATTTTTCATATTGCTGCGGAAGCTTTAATGCTTCGCCAAGGTGCGCTTTATCTTCATCCACTGCAAAGCCCGGCTTTTCTGTTGCCACCTCGAATAAAACACCGCCCGGCTCACGGAAATAAATGGATTCGAAATATTGCCTGTCCAGCACCGGTGTTGGATTAAGAAAGCCTTGCTGAAGCTTTTTTCTTACTTCCTCCTGGGTTTGACTGGTAGGTGTGCTGAAGGCGATATGATGCACCGTGCCATTGCCGCCAAGCCCGCGCAAACTATCCGGCGCGCAAACAATATCTATATAATTTCCCGGCGCATCGGTAGCGGCATACCGAAAACGGTTAGCGCTTTCTGATATTAATTTGTGATCAAGGTACTCGGTTAATACCGCCGCCGTTCTTTCATATCCTTCAGCCCAGATCTCGGTACTGTAAAAGCCTTTAACCGCATGCGTTTGCGGAATATGGCCGTATGTAAAACCGGTACGTGTATCTTTATCGTTAAAAACAAGTTCCAGGCCCAGCCCATCATGGTCTTCAAAGTAAATTACAACCTCACCTTTTGAACGCTCCTGCGCATCTTTGTATTGAATATTGAATTTTTCAAGGCGGCTAGTCCAGTAATTTAACGATGATGCCGGAACCGAAAAAGTAGTTGTATTCAGCATTCCTTTTCCCTGCCTTCCTTTCTGGATACCACTTCCATAAGGAAAAAATGTAAGAATACTGCCTGGCGAGCCGCTTTCATCACCATAATAGAAATGATAAATTTCAGGAGCGTCGAAATTTACGGTCTTCTTCACCATTCGCAAGCCTAAAAAACCGCAGTAGAAATCTATATTTTTTTGCGGATCGCCGGCAATGGCCGTAACGTGATGAATACCTGTTATTAGTTTATCCATAAACCATTTTTTGCAGATTATATATATGTAATTCGGTATATTAAATAAACGAGCTAAAAATATGTTGCAACCGGTAAATTATCTTTTAAGATGTTAAATAACAATCGATACATACATGGTAAGATAATATTAGAATTGTTGGAACCAATTTGCCTATAATAAACCTAAAGCAAAAAAATGCTTGTTTAATGATTAAGGAATAGTAATTTTGATGAAATATTTAATTTTAAACACAACACTACAAAAAATTATGGGAAGAGGTGATAAAAGAACCAAAAAAGGTAAAAGGTTTATGGGCAGCAATGGTAAAAGCCGATTAAAGAATAACGACGCGCAAAAAGCTAAAAGTGCGGCGAAAGCTGAAACAGCGAAGTAATAAGACTTTAATTTACATTAATATAGAAAAGCCTTGTTAACCGCAAGGCTTTTTGTGTTGTATTTATTTAGATTTATAAGGCTAATATTTGTTGTTTATTAAATTAGCTTGTTAAAACACCATTTCATTCATAATTATTTTACAATCAGATATTTAATCTTGATTATTTGAAGGGTTCCCCGGTTGTTGACCGGCTTTTACCGGTACTTGATTAGAATAGCTTTTAATTGTGCCATCC
>DAIUCM010000268.1:0-2623 GCA_036846145.1 Bacteroidota bacterium | reverse complement strand
ATGATAAACACAGGTGCTCAGCCAACTGTTGTCATTAGTTCTTTTACACGACCCATTTTCAACACTATTCTTTCAACTGCAATAACAGTTTCAGCTATAAATTAAAAATAAAAAATCATATGGGCCATTATTAAAGAAGTCCATTTATACAAAGCATTTTTTATGACTTGTGCATATGGTTTTGAGCCTACTTGTTTCGCAAAAATGCAATTTTTCAATTGTCATTAAGCTCTATATCCGTGAAAGAATTTTTACATTAACGGTAATATGTAAATAATTGAAATTAATACCTTTGAAAAAGTCAATTAACAGAAATAATTACTATATTCGGCATGCCAAACTGCCAAAACAATGAACACTGCGCGTATTTTCCTGCTATTAATCGTGGGCATTAACCTGCTTTACACGCCGCAAGCCCGTGCACAGCCTACATGCGAAATTACTATAAGTACATTTAAGGGCTGCGTTCCGCATCCTGTACAGTTTTCCGTTACAATTTCAGGTAATACAAGCCCGGTCAAATATTATTTCTGGGATTTTGGCGATAATTCCTTCGGCAACCAGAAAGATGTTTCGCATGTGTACACCGCCCGTGGTGATTATTACCCAACTGTAACTATAACTTTTAATGATGGTACACAATGTATTAAAAAGCTAAAAGACCCTTTACGCGTGCTTGGCAATCCACAGGCGGATATGAATGTAAAGGAAAACCAGGATATTATACTTTGTACGGTGGGCAATAAGTTTTGCTTTGAGGATCTTTCCAAACGAGGGCTGGATGGCGCACCGACAGTAGGTTACATCTGGAGTTTTGGCGATGGCAGCATTTCCACCGAAAAAAACCCATGTTACGCATATTCCAACAGCGGCACTTATGTTTTAGCGCTGGAAGTTTTAGATACGAACGGCTGCAAGCATTTGATACAAAGGCGCGTAAAGGTACTGTTTGCAACGCAGGCCGGCTTAACGCCAAAACCAAACTTCAACCTAAAGGTAAACTACAGCTGCACCGGCGGCGCACTGAAAGCAGAAATAGACTTTGTTAATACAACTGATACTACCGGCCAGGGAATTACAAAATTTACCTGGAAACTTGCCAGTGGAGATGAAGTAAGCTGTGATTTAAAAGATGCATCATGTTTAAAAAACTGGCTTAGCCTGAAAAGAACCTACACACAAAGTGTATTCTTTAAACCGAGCTTAACGGTAGAAAACAAATATGGCTGCAAAAACACCTTTACGCTTGATAGTTTCATAGAATTAAGAGATTACAAATTTGATGTACATATACAGCCAAAAACAGAGTTGTGTATCGCGCAAAACGAATGGATAGAATTTTTTGGCTCTTCGCATCCGCATGCGCGTTTTTACCGTTGGGATTTTGGCGATACATCATTTAAAGATATTGGCATTTCTGCTTATGCGAGGCATAAATATGTACATCCGGGTATTTACACCGTGCGTTACCGCGCAGGAATTTACAATTGCAATTTCGACACAATTTTATGCCGTAAAATTCGCGTTATGGGCCCGCGCGCTTTAATTATGCCGGAAAAAGGCGAAGAATGGGACAAAATTCCTGAAGGTGGAAGCCATTATATTCCCATTGCAAAGTATGCCAAAGTATTTGATACCGCCTGTTACGCGCCACCAAGTGTAAATTATTATACTTATAAACGTATTAAAACACCAAATGCCGATACCACTTTTACGTATTGCAATGCCACAGTTACCGGTTACGATACTATAAAATCTTATGATTGCGACAATAAATTAACTATTAAGACAGTCCCAAAACTAAAGCCCGGCATTGCGGGCGTAAAAGATAAGGAAAGCATTTCTTTCCAAAAGCATATATGGTATAAAGGCGACCCTTGGCCGAAGGATTCTGTTTATGCAGGTATTCCTATTAAAAACAGTCCTTTGTATTTAGATGATACCACCTTATTCAGCTGTTTTTCGCCGCGCCGCATTAAGTTTACAAATTTCAGCATTAAATACCGCGGTTATGATGCCATTGATAATTATCCCGGCCAAAACCCTGATACCTGCATAAATCCGTATGCGCCTTATGCCAGCGACAGCTTAAAGTTTTTCTGGGATTTTGGTGAAGGAACAGGAAGCACATCCACCAAAAACAACCCAAATGACCGCAGCCGCTTTTCGGAAGAAAAGCTGCCCACACATAATTACCTGAATGAGGGCTGCTACTGGGCAAAGCTTACTGTTAGCGACCCTGTTACCGGTTGCCAGGATATAGATTCGATTCCCGTAGTTTACCAGAAGCCCGATGCCGGCTGGGACCCGAAACTGAATATTGACCGCATGACATGGCTGAAGCAACAACAAATTGGTAAAGGTAAGGAGCGCCGCGGAATGCTTTTAATGGGCCCGCCATGTGTAAACGAATGGCAGAATATAATTCTTGATGAAACCCTGCCAAGCTGCTACAAAAGCTATTTCGCGCTAACCATCGATTCGGCCAGAAACAGCGATCGTGAACCTTGCGATACCACCAAAGTAAAACATGAGTTTGAAACAAAACCCAAGGTAGAAAACGCAGGCTACAAATATAAATATGCGGTAAATGATACCGGCTGGAAAACAATAGGCCTTGTTG
>DAIUCM010000267.1:0-2653 GCA_036846145.1 Bacteroidota bacterium | reverse complement strand
ATTTATATCCTCTAAGCATTCTAATTCTTAGTTTATTTGTTGATGAAGAGCTGCTGGCGCAGAATTTAGTGCCAAATCCCGGTTTCGAAGAATTACTTGATTGCCCGGACAAAAATGCAAAGTTTGAAAGTTTTACAACCGGCTGGACTTCTGATTTTGGAACGCCTGATTATTTTAACAGCTGTGTAGAAAGAGCGTTTGACCCATATCGCCCGGCCTATCCTGGAAATAGCGTGCCTGCAAACTACATGGGTTTTCAAAACGCTGCATCCGGAAACGCTTATGCCGGAATCATCAGCCATTCGTTTCAGCATGCCATAAAAAACTGGCGCGAATACTTAATAGCTCCATTGCTGAAGCCGTTGATAACAGGTTACAGCTACGAGGTGAGTTATAAAATAAACCTTGCTGCCTGGGAAAGAATGGCGGAATATGCCCATGGCTGTAATAAAAATGGAGTATTGTTTCACTTTGGTAAAATAACCTCGATTCCGAATTTCGCGCATTTGGTACATCCTGAGGTTATTGCAGATACTTTAAACTGGGTAACAATAACCGGTACTTTTATAGCTGACACAACATACACGCATATTGCGTTGGGTAATTTTTTTGACGATACGCATATTTCTGTACGACGGGTTAAAAACAGCAACAACTCATCTAAGGCTTATTATTATTATGACGATATAAGTGTAAGTGAAATTCCTAAAATAGAAGCACAAACAATTATATGCGAAGGAGATAGTGCATTGCTTAATGCTAAATACAGCGGAAGCTTTTATTGGTCTTTACACGTAGATGGACGCGATACATTAACTTTAGATCGAAACTTAATTGTAAAACCTAAAGAAACAACAAGTTATTATCTTATTACACAAAATAAGCGCACAGAAGTAACAATACAAGTATATCCGCCGCCAGTTGTTGATCTGGGTAAAGATACAAGCATTTGCCCTGGAGATTTTTATTTGAACGCGTACACTGAAGGCGCAAGTTATTTATGGAACACCGGCAATACAAATCCCGAGCAAAAAATTGACGCATCAGGAACATATTATGTTACTGTACGCATTGGAAGCTGTGAGGCAACTGATACTATAAATATTACTTACAAAGATGAATTACAATGTAAAAAGGTTAAAATTTATCCTAATCCATTTGTTGAAGATTTAATTATAGAAGGCAATTTGGGTACAAGTTTACCTGTTAGTATCCGTTTATATGATATTTTGGGGAAGGATTTGGGAGGAATAAATGAAATTTTGCATTATGGCCCATTCAAATATGAATTGCAACTTCACTGGCTTAGGCCGGCCATGTATTTTATTGTTGTAAAACTTGGCGAAGATATACAGGTTTACAAAGTTGTGAAAATCTGAAAATATAAATATCTTTAGTAGTCTTGTTCCGCATAGCCCATTCCTCACTCTATAATCATTCTCTTCCGCCCGGGCACAGGTTCCCGATGGAGAAATACGACCTCATTCCGCAGCAATTATTGTATGAAGGAACGGTAGAAAAAAGCTGGTTTTTCGAGCCGGAGGATTTGGGTTTGGAAACCATTGCACTTGCGCATGATTTTGCATATATAGAAAAGCTCAAAAATGGTTTGGCCACGCCTAAGGAGATGCGCAAAATTGGTTTCCCTTACAGCCCGCAACTGTTTGAACGCGAGGTTTGTATTATGCACGGAACAGTTCAGGCGGCGATGTTTGCTTTGGAAGATGGTGTGGCGTTTAATATTGCGGGTGGAACACATCATGCGTATGCGGACAAAGGCGAAGGTTTTTGCCTGTTCAACGACAATGCTATAGCTGCGAATTACTTGTTGCGCGAAGGAAAAGCCAAACGTATTTTAATTGTGGATCTGGATGTTCACCAGGGAAACGGAACGGCGGCTATTTTTCATGGTTCGGAGGAAGTTTTTACTTTCAGCATGCATGGAAAGAACAATTACCCGCTGCACAAGGAACAAAGCCATTTGGATATTGAGCTGGAAGACGGAACCGATGATCTTACATATATCAATATCCTTAAAAATGCTTTGCCCAAACTCATTGACCTGCACAAACCGGATTTCATTTTTTACCAGAGCGGCGTGGATATTCTGGCGACGGATAAACTGGGAAGAATGTCTCTTACAAGAGATGGCGTAAAGGAGCGCGACAGGATTGTTTTACAGACGGCCCATCAGCATGGAATTCCATTAACGGCAAGCATGGGCGGCGGCTATTCTGCCAATATTATTGATATCGTAGAAGCGCATTGTAATTTGTATCGTTTGGCAAAAGAAATGTATTTTTGATTATGAATTTGAAAATTCCGATCTTTCTTAGTTATTCCTCAGATGATAAAAAGAAATTAGAAATTTTAACGAAACTAATTTCTGACATACCATATTTCGAACCAGTGATTGCCCCTGATGCTCGAACTACAAAATATCTTCCTGAGAAAGTAAAGTCAGGTATAATTCGTTCGGATATTTTTATTGTCATTTTCACTAAATATTCCGAATTTAATAAATGGGTAAACCAAGAAATTGGAATTGCTTATGCATTAGATAAGCCAATTTATACTTTAATCGATGAAAATCTTCTTAAAAACGGCTAAGTTCTAATAATAACAGCGTTATTTTTAAAGAGTAAAAATAATT
>DAIUCM010000266.1:0-2810 GCA_036846145.1 Bacteroidota bacterium | reverse complement strand
CAATTTACATTTAGAACGAATAAATATAATTGGCTAATTGGCACATCGGCTAATTGGCTAATTATTTAACCGGCGCAACATAACCCGGCAACAATTTATGCGCGCCATCGCAAACAGGCGATTTACCTGTCCGCTTACAGGTGCACCACGATATTCTCCTGCGCTCGCTGATCTCTACCAATAAAGGTTTGAAGCTTGTAATGGAGCATGAACTATCGCAAAATGGCTGGTTAGAGCTGTAACCGCAAGTACAATAGGCGTAAATGCCTGGCTCTATTTCCTGCTTAACAGATTTTAATCCGGCTATTCTTGGTTCCTGAGGTTGGTTTGCTGATTCCACTTTTTATAATGAATGAGTGATTGAGTGATTGAATATTTTGAAATACACTTTGCCTTAAATTTTTAAGCTTTATAACTCAGCAATTACTTGCGATTGAATAGTTTGCGCATAAAGTTGGTTTCTTCCACAACTTCCGCTTTGTAACCCGCTTCGTTGATCAGTTTTTTGATCTGGTCCGTTTTAACGCCCTCATTCAGCGTAAAAGTTGCGGGTTTTTTAGGGTTAGCGAAATCTACTTTAAAATCTTTGTACAGGTTTTTGCCTTCAAAGGTTTTTTCAACTTTTCCGTAGCAGGTTTCACAATTTATATTGGTATGAAATGTTACTTTATTATCCATTTTTTTCAATGATCAGTTATCAGTCATCAATAAACAAGGATGAAAGATTGTTTTGAAAAATCAAAATCATTTATAATTCATCATTATTTACATATATACAACAGCCAAAAAATGCTTTGGTTTTAGTGGGAGTTAAGAACAAGGAACAATTAAAAATCATTGTCGTTTAGTTAAGTTAAGGATGGAATAAATTCCATCCCTACAATATTTGATCGTCCATACGGAACTTAATTAACGCTCCGAACCAAGTTCCATAAGAACGATAAAATATTATAGCAACGGATTTTCATCCGTTGATGGCTGAAACTTTAATTTCCGGGCCGTGAGCATAGCACAGGGAGCTCCTACTGAAAATTTAATCGTTTAAAATTTTATTATTTTAGAGTTTTTAAGTGAATCTGAATTTTAGTGGTACTCTAAACACAGCGCTCTGAGGTCTATGGCTCACAAAACGCTAATTAAATTTTTTTTTAACTAAACGACAGTAAATTACAAATTATGAATGCGGAGACATAAAAATCATTCACTCAATCATTCATTTATTCATTCATTCATTCATTAATCATGGTGCTCCAGCTTCTTGGTTTTGAATTTCTTCTTGAAACCTTCCTCAAAGATCTGTCCGTAATGGCCAACGCGGCTCAGGCAAAGTGTTACGTCTTCAGCAGTAAGTGTTTCTACCTCGCGGGTGATTTTTGCGTAAACACCATTCTTAAAAGTTACAAAACAGGCGGCAACCATCTGGTAATTCAAATCCAGTAATTCGCGGTAAAATGCTTCGGTGCCATCTTCCGGAATTTCAACAAGCGGCGTCATCACCTGGAAATACGTGTTTCCCTCCTGCTCTACCGGCCAAACATCAATCCAGATGTCGGATTCCGCTCTTTTCAGGTTCCATTGCCCTTCTGTCTGCGATCGGCAAAGTTCCGGATCTACACCCGCCATTTTAATACCTTCTTCTACTATACTGTAATATTTCTGTAAATCTTCCATATATTTATTTCGTAAAAAATGCTTCGCGCAAAGATAACTGCATTGTGCCAATAATTCAATGTGCCAATATTTGTAAACCAGTATATTCGTGATCTTAAGATTTACCTGATTTCTATTTAATCCTGTTTATTAAAGAAGCATTTTTTGTAATATTGATATATGGAAAAATGTGAAATATGCAGTGGAGTAAGCTGAAAAGCCTTGTGGAAGAACGTTTTGCACACAGCCTGCGCAAGCGCGTTGGTATTTACACTACTCGCTATACGCAGGCAAGCTATTTCATGGTGCGCGGCTGGATTACAGTAGATGGTGAAGAAATAGCGAACTTCTCTACGCCCGATTACCGCGACCGTTACTTATGGAATGCGCCGGAAATAAATCTGCGTGTGGAAAATGATGAAAGAACTGCCGGCGCAGCTGTAGAAAAAGGCGAATTTGAGCAGTGGGAATTTATAAGCGCCTGCTGGGATTTTACACAAAGCAGCCTGGAAGAAGCACTTTTACATCCAAACCCGATTGTAAACGCCTTTGCCATGCTCGATAAACGGCTGGGAAAGCGAAGGCTCAGGGAAATAGAGGCAGAAAATCTGCATCCGCTGGCAAAAAAGCTGCTGGAAATAAGGCTGGAAGCTGAAGGCTTGTTACGTGAAAAAACCAATATCCAAACCTGATGAAAGCTGAGGTTTTTAATTTTAACCGGCCTGTTAAAGTGGTGCAGGTTTTCCGAAACATTTATACGTATGGAAAAGCGGAAAAATCGCTCAATAAAAGACGCGAAACGGCGGCATGGAAACCAATGCAATCGCTGAGCGGCTTTGTGGAAAATGACGTTTTATTCCTGCCTGAAAACATTCAGAAAAATCCAGATTTCAGAAACTGCGATCTTATAATCCTGGATGACGACCAGCATTTCAGCGAAAATCCGCAGCATAAACTCGGGCAACACTTTTGCTTCAATTTACAGCATGCGCGCAAGGTTTATATTTTCGAGATTAAGCTAACTGGGGATAAACTATCGCTTTACCTGGATTATTCGTATTTTGGTGTTGGCGAGCCTTCCCGTTCAAATTTCAAAATAGCTGATTTAAAGCAGCATCAGCCGCTGGAAGTAAAAATAAACGGCAAACGAGATCATACTT
>DAIUCM010000265.1:0-2814 GCA_036846145.1 Bacteroidota bacterium | reverse complement strand
TGAATTATTTTTACTCTTTAAAAATAACGCTGTTATTATTAGAACTTAGCCCTTTTTACTAGAAGAAAGAGGATTTAAAATGACTTTATCCAAAAAAAGGACAGCTAAAAAGAAATATACTTCAGCTTCAATAGTTACCCATAAGCACCATCTTTTTGGAAGGTTTGAAGTCGAAATGAAACCAATAAAAGCAGATGGAGTTATTACTGCCTTTTTTCTGCAAAGGAATGATCCATGGCAAGAAATCGATTTTGAATTTTTAGGAAATGACACTTCTAAAATTTTGACGAATGTTTATTACAATCCAGGAATTAGCGAAACGAATTATAATTATGGAAATAGAGGAACACCAATTACAATAGATCTTGATTTTGATGCATCAGTTGAATATCACAAATATACTATTGAGTGGGAGCCACATGAAATTAGGTGGTACGTGGATGATTCTTTGATTCATGTTCGTGCAACTTGGGAACCGACACCAATTCCGAGTCTTCCTATGCAATTTTTTATCAATACTTGGCCATCAAGATCTGAAGAACTTGTTGGCAGAATTGTAGACAATACCTTGCCCCAAAGTACTTACGTAAAAAACGTAAAAATTTACTCTTGGGCAGACTATTCGAAGTTTAACTAAGAACCTAATCATCATTCTTGAATTCTTCATAATGTCGTCATACTAACAAAATTTAGAGTTTACTGAATTTGAGTAGCAGGTAGGGCAGCATTTATTAAATTTTATATCATTAAAATTATTTAATAGCGGTGTCTTTACGCCCCCTTTACGCGCTAAAAAGAAAAACCCCCAGAAACGGCCTTTAAATGGTTTTTCTGGGGGGTCTTGAGTAGCGGGGGCTGGATTCGAACCAACGACCCCCGGGTTATGAGCCCGGTGAGCTACCACTGCTCTACCCCGCAATATATTTTTTTAACTGCTGTTGCAGTAAATAGTTTCTTTTAACTATTATGATGCTGCAAAGGTATAACTTTGCAAACTATTAAACAAGTATTTTCTAAAAAGTTTTTTTATGGCATTCCGTTCCGGCTATGTAAATATCATCGGCAAGCCCAATGTAGGCAAGTCCACACTTATGAATGCCTTGATGGGCGAGAAGTTAAGCATTGTAAGCCCAAAAGTGCAAACCACACGGCACCGTATTTTGGGCATCTGGAATGGTGAAGATTTCCAGGTTATTTTTTCCGATACGCCAGGCATCATCCCCAAACCAAAATACAAGCTGCACGATGCCATGATGCATTTTGTACACGAGGCTATTGAAGATGCGGATGTTATTTTTTATATGATTGATGTACAGGAAAAAGCCGATGCAGTACACCCAATTCTGCAGCGAATACAGAAACAGGAAATTCCTGTTTATCTGGTTCTGAATAAGATTGATACTCTGTCACAACAGGCTGTTATAGAGCTGATTGACAAATGGAAGGAGTTTATCCCGGAAAAATTTATCATTCCTTTATCTGCTTTGAAAAACTTCAATATAGAAAGTGTAAAACAAGCTGCTTTGGCGCATTTGCCCGAGCACCCGGCATATTTCCCGGAAGACCAGTACACCGATAAAACCGAGCGCTTTTTAACAGCTGAAATTATCCGTGAGAAGATTTTCAACAACTTCTACGAGGAAATACCATATTCCACTGAAGTTGTTGTAATTTCATTTAAAGAAGAAGAAACGATAATACGCATAAATGCTGAAATTATTGTTGAAAGGCAATCGCAAAAAGGAATAATTATTGGTAAAGGTGGAGAATCTTTAAAGAAAATCGGTACTTCGTCGCGCATGGATATGGAGCAGCAGTTTGGCAAGCAGGTTTTCCTTGAACTATTTGTTAAAGTTAGGGAAGATTGGCGCGAAAATCCACGTTTCCTACAGCAATTCGGCTTTGACCTTTAAGGCGAAAAAAGCAAAGATCGTTTGCAGAAATTTATGATCCTATTTTATGGATCACACAGGAGCGATGGCAGAAGATACGTAACGTTTTGAGCAACAGGTTTGCCGGACAAGCGGATAGTAAGCCAAAGCATTTTTTAACAACACTGTATATGCAATACTATTTATTTATGCAAATAAATAACTTAATGCATTATTATAGTGTTAATGCGCCGGCCTTTGCAAATTTTATCTGCTCTTTAGGTTTTAGCTTAAATATAATATACAAATGGCTGTGCGGCTACTGCTATGGTGCAATTTCAATTATCTTTGCTTCCAGTAAACAAAAAAAACATGCAATTAAAGAAACACTTTTTCGTTTTTGCTGCGCTAGTCTCGCTTTTTGCAGCTTGTAAAAGCACCAACCAGGGCGCAGATAATACCGAGGCCAATAAGGTGCTGCAGGATTCCGTACAAACGTATTTAAACGCGTATAACAAAACGTACCAGCAGCTTTACACTGCATCTGCTGAGGCAGCCTGGGCTGTAAATACCCGCATTGTTGAAGGCGATTCTACCAATGCTGTTGCCGCGCGCAAGGCAGATGAAGCTATGGCGGAATTTACCGGCAGCAAAGAAAATATAGAAATGGCCAGGATATATCTTGCGAAAAAAGATGCACTTACCGGCGTACAGGTAAAGCAACTGGAAACCATTCTATACGCCGCGGCCAATAATCCGGCAACTTTAAAAAATATTGTAAGCCAGCGAATTAAAGCAGAAACAGCGCAAACGGAAGCGCTTTTCGGCTATAACTTCACCATAAACGGCAAAAAAGTTTCTACAAACGATATTGATGAAATTTTAACCAAGAACTGGTTTAAACAAATAAAAACAACAAGAGCGCTGCAAAATTTGTAAAATG
>DAIUCM010000264.1:0-2862 GCA_036846145.1 Bacteroidota bacterium | reverse complement strand
ATATTATATATGCAAAAAGCACTGCCGCGGCAGTGCTTTTTGCATATATAATATACTGGTAGCGCAAATTAAACTTCCACTTCCTGTTTTTCAGCAACCGGCGCATTAACCGTTTTAAATTGCATTACTGCATCTATAGCCCGCTGAATTTTCTCGGTACAAATGGTGATGAAAGCTCCCTTTTTGGCGTTTTTAATGGCGTAAGTACAGGCTTCGGTTTCATCGGGAATTAAAGTAACTGGCATTTCTTTCTTTTCAGAATCTATACCTTGTTTTACCAGGTTATAAATTTCCTCGGGCGTACGTCCGCGCAGGTCATCATCCAGCCTTATAATTATTTCATCGAACATGGTGGCAGATTGTCTTCCGATCTCCATAATGTCTTCATCCCGCCTGTCGCCCACAGCGGCAATTACCCCAACTTTAGATGTCGATTCCACACGTTTCAGAAATTCAGATAAAGCTTTTAAGCCAGCCGGGTTATGCGCATAATCCACCATTACCTCAAAATCTTCAAAATTAAAAATATTCAGGCGGCCGGGTGTTTGCTCAGGCGATGGATTAAAGCTTAATATGGCTTTCTGAATTTCGGCCAAAGGTATGTTGCTTTTGTATGCAGCCAGTACCGCGGCCATAACGTTCTCTATATTAAATGTAGCCCTTCCTTTCAGGGTTAAGGGTATATTTTTAATTTTATCTACAATAGTTACCTTTTCACCTTCAATAATTACAATATTCTCATCATCTACGGTTGCGGCAAGCCCGCCTTTGGCAACATGATTTTTTATTCTTCCTTTTTCATCGTGCAGGCCGAAAAGCGCAATATTGGCCTTCACTTTTTCGTGCATGGCATAAACAAGGTCGTCATTCGCGTTTAAAACAGCGTAACCATCTTCCTTCACGCTACGCGGAACTACCGATTTTACCTTGGCAAGATCATCCAGCGTATCAATACCGCCTTGCCCTAAATGGTCGGCAGCAACATTGGTTACAACGCCAACATCGCAATACCTGAATCCGAGCCCTGATCGTAAAATACCGCCCCGTGCACACTCCAGTACGGCGAAGTCAACCAAAGGGTTGCGTAACACGAACTGCGCACTGCCCGGGCCGCTGCAGTCGCCTTTTTCCATCTGGTGGCCCTGGATGTAAATTCCATCGGTATTGGTAAAGCCAACCTTGTTACCGGCAACTTTGGCAATATGCGCAATAAGGCGGCTGGTTGTTGTTTTACCGTTTGTACCGGTTATGGCTACAATTGGTATGCTGTGCGGCTCACCATCGGGGAATAACATTTCTGCAATGGCTTTACCTACATTACGTGGCTTGCCCTCAGTTGGGTGCGTATGCATGCGCAGGCCTGGCGCAGCGTTTACCTCAATTACAGCGCCCCGGGTTTCTTTCAATGGTTTCGATATATCGGTTGTCATTACATCAATTCCACAAATATCAAGGCCAACAATCGCGGCAATCTGCTCTGCCATAAATATGTTATCCGGGTGAACATTATCGGTTACATCGGTAGCAGTACCGCCGGTGCTTAGGTTGGCAGTATCTTTCAGGTGAAGCACGCGGCCTTCCTGTAAAACTGTGCTGAGTGTTAGGTTATTATCGGCTAAAATTCGCTTACTCATTTCATCTACCTTTATTTTGGTAAGCATTTTTTCGTGGCCCGCACCTCTTCTCGGGTCCTTGTTAACCTGTTCAATCAGTTGTTTTATGGTCGATTTTCCATCGCCGGTTACACTTGCCGGCGTACGTAAAGATGCCGCAACAAATTTCTTATTTACCACAAGCAAGCGGTAATCGTGCCCGGTAATAAAGGTTTCTATAATAATGCCTTTGGAATATTTGCGCGCACCAAGAAACCCTTTTAAAGCACAGGTCCAGTCGTTTACATTAATGGTTGCGCCTTTGCCCTGGTTACTGTCTAACGGTTTTACAACAACCGGGTAACCAATTTCTTCCAGGGCTGCGTTAAGATCATGGCGGTCGAATACGGTTATACCTTTTGGCACAGGAATGTTAAAGGAATCGAGCAGCGCTTTGGTTTCCATTTTATCACCTGCAATATCCACAGAAATAATGCTTGTATTGCTTGTAATAGAAGCGTTTATGCGTTTTTGCCTGGCGCCGTAGCCAAACTGCAGGTAGCTACTTCTGCGGTCGCCTATATATGGAACACCTTTCTTAACTACTTCATCAACAATTGCCATAGTGCTTGGCCCGAGATATTCTTTATGGTGCAGGCGCTGTATTTCATCGGCATAAACTTCCAGGTCAATCGCTAAATTATCTTTTAACGCTTCTGCAATTTTAACTGCCGATTCTACCGCGTATTTACCAGCTCTTTCGGTTATATACTCCACCAGTACAGTAACATAAGGCTTAGCTTCTTCCTGCATTACTTCTGCATAGCTTACATCCAAATGGCCAAGCTGCTGTAATGAGAGGGCAAGCGCTTTGATGAAATGCGCCGCCGAATCGCCAGCATCGGCCTGCGCTTCATAAATCCTTGCCGCATTGGCCGCAAATGTTTTTTCGGGGAATTTTTTTACAAGCGAAAGGTATTTTTCGCCAAGTGTATATATGGCTTCACCGTTTACAAAATCATCTGCTTCGTCAAGCCTTAATACAATAATATTCTGATGATCTACAGACCAGTAGTTTGGCCCGCGCATTATTTTTATCTCCTTCGTTTTCATACAATGTATCGCTGCTTATTACATCTTTTTTAATATAATTTTCTGTGTAATTAAATCTTGCTATAATATCAACTAAAACGGCTTAAATGTTTTATTTCTCCACATATATTTAACCAGAACGAAATTGTTAATCATCCAAAAATAAAAACTAAACAAA
>DAIUCM010000263.1:0-2869 GCA_036846145.1 Bacteroidota bacterium | reverse complement strand
TTATAAAACAGAAAATATAATAAAATTTACAGCGATTGTACTTTTTTTTCTGGCAGGTTTTAGCAAAGCCGGTGCGCAGGAATTCAATTGCAATGTAACTGTAATTTCTCCAACTATACAAATGACCAACAAACAGGTTTTTACAAGCCTGGGCAACAGCATACGCGAATTTATGAACGCAAGGCGCTGGACGAATGACAATTACGGGCCGACTGAAAAAATAGAATGCAATATTGCAATTAATATAACGGCGGTTTCCGGAACAAGCTACAGCGGTACCATACAAATACAAAGCAGCAGGCCGGTTTACGGAACAAATTATAACAGCCCGTTGGTTAACGTTTTTGATAAAAATTTTAATTTCGGTTATATTGAGTTTCAGCCGCTTGAGTTCCAGGAAGGCGTTTATATAAATGAACTAACGGCGGTATTATCATACTATGCTTATATGATACTTGGTTACGATTACGATAGTTTTTCGGAACTAGGGGGAACACAATATTTTATGAAAGCGCAAACTGTTGTAAACTCCGCACAGTCAAGTACATCAAGCGGCTGGAGCGGGCTCGAAAAAGATGACAGGAACAGGCATTTTTTAGTTACGCAGTTGCTCGATGACAGGAATGTGGATTTCAGGAGAGCTTTGTACTATTACCATCGCCGCGGTATGGATATAATGGCCAGCGATATAGAAAAAGGAATTCAGCATGCGCTTACAAGCCTTGAGCGCGTACAGGCCGTTAATAAAACAATACCAAACCAGTTTATAGTAAGGCAGTTTTTTGACGCGAAAGCGCGCGAACTTGCCGATATCTTTGCACAGGCCGGCGCAACAGAAAAATACAAGGCCAAGGATATTTTATTACAGCTTGATGTTACAAACCGGAATCTGTACAACGACAAGCTGAAATAATTCAATAACAAATCCATATATATATACGCGAAAAAATGCTTACGCATCTTAAAATAAAGAACTATGCACTTATTAAAGACCTTGAAATTGATTTCAGCAAGGGCTTTAATATTATTACGGGCGAAACCGGTACCGGAAAATCTATTATTTTAGGCGCGCTTGGCTTGATACTGGGTAATAGGGCCGATAGTACTTCCCTGCACAACAACAGTGTAAAATGCGTAATTGAAGGCCGTTTTTCAGTTGCAGGTTATAAGCTCGAAAACTTTTTTGAAAGAAATGACCTGGACTGGGAAGATCAAACCATTTTACGCAGAGAAATTGCACCAGGCGGAAAATCGCGCGCATTTATTAATGATACACCGGTTACTTTAAATATTTTAAAGGAGCTGGGTGAAAGCCTGATTGATATACACAGCCAGCACCAGACCCTTAAGCTTGCCAGCAGCAGTTTTCAGCTATCGCTGGTTGATGCTTTCGCCAGGCACAAACCACTCCAGGAGGAATACGGACAACTTTACAGGCAATATAAAAAAACACAAAAAGATCTTACCCAGCTGAAAGAAAAAGCAGCGCAGGCAGGTAAAGATTACGACTACAACCTCTTTCAGCTGAATGAGTTGGCAGGAGCTAATTTACAGGCCGGCGAATTGGAAACGCTGGAAGAAGAGATGAACCTGCTAAGCCATGCCGAAGTAATTTCTCAGCGTTTACAAAGCACTGTTTTTAATTTATACGATAGCGAGCAAAGCATTCACAGCCAGTTATCGGATATTAAAAAACAACTGGGTACGGTTGCTTCATTAAATCCGGTATTAAAACAGCTTTATGAGCGGCTTGAGGCAATATTGATTGAAGTTAAAGACATTTACGCTGAAGCCGATGATTTTCAGCAGTCGGTAAGTGTTGATAATGAGCGGATGGAGACGGTAAATAACCGTTTACAGCTGTTAAATAACCTGCTCAATAAGCATCATGTATCAACTATACAGGAGCTTATAAATTATACAGATGAATTGCAGGCAAAAGTAGGAAGCACGGAAAGCCTTGAATCTGATATCGCACATCTTGAAGAATCATTGGCCAGCCAGTTAAACATACTTGAGCTGAAGGCAGCGCAGCTGCATGAAAACCGTAAAGCGCAGTTGCCAGCAGTTGAGCAAAATGCAATGGCTTTATTGAAGGAAGTAGGTATTGCAGATGCAAAAATTATAATTGATCTGCAGGCATTGAATCAGCTGAACGAGTATGGAAAAAATGGCGTGGAAATATTATTCAGTGCAAACAAAGGCAGCAAGCCCGAGCCTGTAAGCCAGGTTGCATCCGGCGGTGAATTATCGCGCCTTATGCTATGCTTTAAATATATGCTGGCCGACAGTATATTTTTGCCTACTATTGTTTTTGATGAAATTGATACCGGCGTTAGTGGAGAAGTTTCAATAAAAATCGGGCAGATTTTAAAGAGAATGTCCGGAAAGCACCAGGTTATGTGTATTACGCACCAGCCGCAAATTGCAGCAATGGGCGCGCACCATTATGTTGTTTATAAAATTACCGGCGAAGATTTTACAGAAACAAACATCCGCACTTTACAGCAAACCGACAGGATCTCTGAAATTGCTAAAATGATTGCCGGCCATAAACCAAGCGCACTTGCCATCGAAAACGCAAAAGAGCTTTTAAGCACGTACCAGTGAGCAGTGATCAATTATCAATTATCAATTATCAATTATCAGTTAGCAGTTACCATATTGCCAAAGGCCTGCTGATACTTGTAACGCGGCTGGAGCCGAGCGACAGGAAGCTTAGAACTAAAGCATTTTTCCGTATTAGCGGATATGGAAAATTTTTTAAATTTCACTGTAAATCAATTACTAAATTCCTAAGCTCACGTTAATCAGTTATTAGTAATATTCACTTTGTAAATATTTTTCTATATTCTATATTCTATATTCT
>DAIUCM010000262.1:0-2877 GCA_036846145.1 Bacteroidota bacterium | reverse complement strand
CTGATAATGAAATAGTATATTTTCCTTCATTAGAAAAAATCACTCTCAGGTTTTGCGAAGCGGCGGAGAAGCCGGGCGCGAAAGTGTATGTGGACGGAGAAATTTCCCAGTTATAAGTATTGTTGAAACCAATGGTGCGGTTGACGAAAGCAACGGTGTCGCCTTCAAAAACTGCTGTATCGCTGGCCATAAAAACCGGCCTCGGCTCGCGCGGAATATTGGTAATATCGCGGGCGCTGTCGCGGTAAATTATGGTGGTTTGCTGCTGGATATTTGTTGGAATAGTAATTTGCAGAACAGGAATTTTGTGGCCTTTTGCAAGCCATGTATATTCCGTACGGCTGTTATCAAATGGCGCGAATCCAACCGTATCTTTCTCAATTACAACTGCTTTCAGCCTGATACAATCAAATGTTCCGAAAGGTGTTTTAATGGTTCCCCAGCCATCAACCTGCGTGGTTCTTTTGCCGTGGAAAGCAATTTTAAAAGTTTGGATGGTTGTTACGCCGCCAAAAGTATCGCTGTACGTATTGCTGCCAAACGTAAGCGGAAATTTATAAACCTGGTCCGGATTATTGAATTTCAAAGGCGCATCGGTATTTAAAGCCGGCATCTTGAAACCCAGCCCGGTTTGCGCCCATTCCGTATTACTGTTTTTAAAGAAAAACACGCCTTCCTGGTTGCCGATCCTGCTTTTTCGCGCCACGTTTCCAAAGAAATTAACCAGGTAAATTCCAGTTGGATTGGCGAATTTAAATGTATCGTTGGTTACCGGCTGCAGGCCGGAAAAATCCCAGGTATAATCTTCGCCGGTTTTGCTAACATCAATATTGGCAATAGCAGTGCTGTAGATGATGTTGTCGCCGCTTTTGGGCATATCTGCATTGGTGATCTTTATCTGCGCCGAAACATTCAGGCAAAATAAAACTGATACAAAAAGTAAACTATTTTTCATGAGGTGTTTATATGTAAACCAAAAGTAAAGTTACCGCTAATTCCGAATTCTGCACATTAAAAAAAGCTTAAAATAAAATGAAAAAGCCCCGGATTCCCGGGGCTTTCCAGTTTTATATATCTGTTCAGATTTATTTCATAGTTGCTACCACGCTCATAATAGAGTCGAAGAGGAATTTACCATCTGTATTTCCAAGTGCTTCATCAGCAGCGCGTTCCGGGTGCGGCATCATGCCGAAAACATTGCGGCCTTCATTGCAAATTCCCGCAATGTTATCCAGTGAACCGTTGCAATTTGTTGATTCGTTTACTTTGCCGTTTTCATCGCAATAGCGGAAAAGGATCTGGTTGTTTGCTTTCAGTTTAGCCAAAGTTTCAGCATCGGCAAAGTAACGGCCTTCACCGTGTGCGATCGGGATTTTCAGCGCTTTACCTTCCGGAACCTGGCTGGTAATCAATGAATCAGTAGTTTCTGCCTTGATGTGAACATTTTTGCAGATGAATTTGCGTGAAAGGTTATGCAAAAGTGCGCCGGGAAGCATATGCGCTTCCGTCAAAACCTGGAAACCGTTGCAGATTCCCAAAACATAACCGCCATTTTGCGAAAATTCAATTACTTTTTCCATTACCGGCGAAAATCGGGCAATGGCGCCGCTGCGCAGGTAATCGCCATAAGAAAAGCCGCCGGGAATAATGATGAAATCGCATCCCTTGAGGTCGGCATCTTTGTGCCAAAGCTCAACCACTTCCATTCCGTAAATATTTCTGAGCACATGTATCGCGTCCTGATCGCAATTGGATCCGGGAAAAATTACTACGCCAAATTTCATTTTTATATAGAGGAGTTTTGTGTTGCAAAGATAACTCTTAATGTGATGAGATTAAATAGCCAATTTGAAAATATGCCAATGTGCCGATTTTCTGTAAGCAAAAGCATTTTTCGGCAAAATCAAATATGGAAGGTTTGTCGGTGAAACTTACGCTTCCAATGGCAGAACGGATTCAAAGCATTTTTTGGTTCGATTATATATGGAGAACTCTTAACCTATAAATCAGAATTCATAACTTTTTTGAATTAATCCTGTTTTTAATTGAAACTTTTTGGAAAAGCGCGTATGTTAAGCCATAGAATCTCTGAACGAAAGATTTTTTAAAAATTTTTGAATTTTATGGATATATTTCAGCGTTTTGTTGTTATACAGTAGCGTATATACGAAGTAGAGATAGATATGGAGCGTTTGAAAGATATACATGATGAGAGTTTGCGCAAAGGCGAAGCGAAAAGCATTGGCGAACTGGCGAACGAATTGATGCAGCAGATCAAGGAAAATGCTGTACAGAAACAATTTATTCCGCAGGCCGATGTTTGGGAAAGCGATGGCGCGTATTACATTTCGGTTTATTTGCCGGGCATTGACCGCGCAGATGTGAAACTGGATGTAAAAGATGGTTATTTGATAATCAGTGGCGAACGAGCCATGCAGCCCGAGGTGAAAGAACATAAAATCCGCTTGCTGGAAAGTGCTTTTGGAATTTTTCAGCGCCGGATTAAGTTAAACCAAAAAGCTGATATACAGAATATTAAAGCAAAACTGGAACAGGGTATTTTGAACATACAGATACCGAAACTCCAGGAACAGGAATATATACAAAATATAAAGGTTGCTTAGTTTTTTTTGGATTTTTTACTAAGCGGCTTTTACAGAGGGGCAATTCGAAAGAGTTGCCCTTTCTTGTTTTTATTTAAAAGCTTTAGGTTTATAAATTTTTTTATGATTAATATTTATCAGTAAATCATCATCTATATGTTTCAACAGAGAATATCTTTCAATGAGCGGCTTAAATTCCTTTTTACCAAAATTAGATAACCCATTATAAAATAATAAAACTATTTCATAACTCGATAATTGAGCTCTAACAAAA
>DAIUCM010000261.1:0-2944 GCA_036846145.1 Bacteroidota bacterium | reverse complement strand
ATTTATAATTGGATCATCATCAATTTTTGGATTCAACACTTGTTGTGCATAAGTAAATCTATTTTGATGCTGACTAAATACTAAATTTTTAGAACCTCTACCTATAAGAAGGCTTTGAGTTAAAGGAGCGTTTATAATAGTATGATAGTAACCATTGATGCTTTTAGTTATAGTATCAATAAAATAGTGATCTGGCCAAGAACTTGTAGTGAATACAGGGTAAGCAAAAAACAGCGTATCATTATTCTGTTCCAGCGGTTTATCTGTTTTGAGGAATACTTTAAGTGTGCCTTTTACAGGCTGAAAGAAATCTTTAGTAACATTTTCATTTACAGGTATTCCATCAAACTGGTGCCATTGGCTTAAAAGCCTTACCTGCGCATTGTATTCGTTACCATCTATGCTGCTGCCTGTAATTTTGGTTTGTTTGTAGGTAATGCTAAACCAGCCGGTATCGTTACTTACAGCCTTCCCCAGTGTTTCACTTATGTACCTGCTGCCTGTGCCTTTATCCGCTACTATTTCTACCGCTAAGTTTGGGTAGGCGCGCATGGTTTCGCCATCCAGTATTCTGCCCTGTAAGGTGTAAGTGGCTTCCTGCTGTGGTTCTTTTTTGCAGGCTGTAAATATTGCAGCCATATATACAAATGCTAAAAAATACTTCCGCATAGTAATTATTTTTTTAATAAGGACGAATATGACATCACAAAAGCGAGTAAAACTTTGCTGAAAAACAAAGATAGGTTTTATAATAATCAGTATTAAAAATTACAGGAACGCTGTAAAATATAAAACCCGGCAAAAGCCGGGTTTTATATTTTAGGTTATAGTTTTTTCATAGCGCCAGGCTATTGTATTTAATAGCTTAGTGCTGCAGAAATATAATGCGAAACAGCACAAAAATGCCGATTGATAATGATACAGCAATAGGTACCAGAAATACCATCAGCTGCAGCATTCTTAAAAATATGTTCCACTTTTGCATAAATATGGGTGATTATAGTATTCGTTCAAGAAGTTAATTCGTGACGGATATAACCTGATTACTCGTAAAAATGTTTATAAAAAATCTTCTTTTATTACAAAAAATAATAATTTAAAATTTACTTTATGATAATGTTTTGATAATCAGTTTCCTGAAGCCTGTATTTCTTTAAAGTTTATTGGTTTGCTGTGTAATATTTTAAATGACTATCCGCATACCAGGCTAAATAGAAGTAAAATAAGAAAACAACAGGCGTAGCTGTACTCCTCTCCCTGGATAAGGAGAGGTGGCTGAAAGCCGGAGAGGTTTGATTTACACATTTTCCTAACAAACGGATAGTCGTTATACTTTAAATTAATATGTGTATTAACCTGGATTTTTTGCAGGAAACCAAAGCCAGGCGCATAATTACCAAAGTAAAAATTCAGCAGAAGCCATATAACCTGTTGCTGGAAAATACTTTAACCGGTTATTGCAATTAATTCGTTAATTTTGTATCATATTTTTCTTCCAGTAAGAAACCTTACCGCAATAACAAAGTGTTGTTCGCTTTTCAGGTAAGTGTAATTTTCTACTTTTAAGCCAGATTATTTATGGATGCAGTTGCGGGTTGGTTTATAGCCGGGTTTGGGTTTAGCGCATTTGTTTTTGTTGTTTTTTATTTTTTGGGTAGGCAGAAGCTTCAGCAGGAAAAAACATTGCTGCAGAATCAGCTGGTGTTTTTGCAGAACCAGTTAAGCGAATTGCAGCAAAAGCTTAAACTAAGCCAGGAAGATGTTATTCAGCTGAACCGCGATTGCGTTACGGCCGAAACGGAAAATGCCGCGCTTAAGGATAAATTAATATCTCAGAAACAGGAAATAGAAGAGCTGCAAGGCCAGTTTAAAGAGCAGTTTGAAAACCTTGCGCAGCGCATATTTGAGGAAAAAAGTGAAAAATTCAGCCGGCAGAACCAGTTTACCATTACGCAGATTATTGATCCGCTGAAGGAAAAGCTGAAGGAGTTTGAAGAAAAATCGCGCATCACCCACAAAGAACACAGCGAGCAGAATACCATATTAAAAGAGCAGATCAATCATTTGAAAGAGCTTGGTTTGCGCATGACGGATGAAACCCGCAATCTTACGCAAGCTTTAAAAGGCGATACCAAAAAGCAGGGCAACTGGGGCGAACTGGTTTTGGACAGGATACTGGAAATTTCAGGGCTGGAAAAAGGCCGCGAATACCAGATGCAGCTGCAAACTGAAGATGAAAGCGGCCAGCGGCAAATACCCGATGCCGTGATTTTTATGCCTGATAACAAGCATATTATTATAGATGCGAAGGTTAGCCTTGTTGCCTATGAAGAGCTAAGCCGAACGGAAGATGAAGCACAGCGCCAGAAATGCCTCATTCGGCATATCGATTCTGTAAAAAAACACATCAGCGGCCTTGGCGAAAAGCATTACATCAGCGCAAAAGGATTTCATTCGCCCGATTTTGTATTGCTTTTTATGCCAATAGAAGCATGCCTTGCTGTTAGTTTGCAGGCAGATAACTCGCTTTTTGAATATGCCTGGAAACGTAAAATTGTACTGGTAACGCCAACCACTTTACTGGCTACTTTAAAAACCGTGAGCAGCTTGTGGAAGTATGAAAAACAAAATACCAACGCGCAGAAAATTGCGGAAATGGGCCGTAAAATGTACGAGCAGTTTGTGGAGTTTATAGATGAAATGGAGCGCATAGAAAAGAGTATTGACGGCGCAAAATATGCTTATACCGAAGCTATGAACCGGCTCCGTAACAGCTCGCACAGCATAATTCGCCGCGCGGAAAAACTTAAGGAATATGGCATTGCTCCAAAGAAACATCTCCGTACAGATTTTGTGAATTTACCGGAAGATGTGATTGAGATCAGTGATCAGTAACCAGTTATCAGTGATCAGTAACCAGTGATCAGTGATCAGTGATCAGTGA
>DAIUCM010000260.1:0-3143 GCA_036846145.1 Bacteroidota bacterium | reverse complement strand
CTATCTAACCGCTTCATTCATAATATTTTCTAACCAAAAAACCTAAAACAGGCCGGTTTTCCATATATAACATGCTCAAAAAATGCTTTCCTGATAGCGTAGAGGCCGTTTTTGATGCTTTCCTGACACTAAAAACACCATTGAATTTTTATCTGAAATTATTATGTATTATTTATGTTGATTTTGATTTTTTCAACAGGGAAATAACACATATTTTTATGGTTCAACTTCGCTAAAATGCCAGTATTTATTAACTGATGCTATTCGCCAAAGCATTTTCCGGGAATTTTAGTAGTAAGGTGGAAAGGTTGGAAGGTTGCTTCGCATCGCGGCATATTTTCTCGCAAAGGCGCAAAGAAGCAAAGGCGCAAAGTATTTAACCGCTGATTAATTATGATTTATTTGATTCCGCTGATTTAGTTTTTTTGATTATTAAAGCATTTTTTGACCATTTGATATATGTGATTTAGTTGAAAGGTAGCAAAGTTGCAAGGTTTAAAGGTTGCTTCGCATCGCGGCATTCGTAATTCGTAATTTTTAATTCGTAATTGAATAAGGGTTGCTTCGCATCGCGGAACATTCTTACATTCATTCAATCTTTCATTCTTACATTCTCTACCGTAAATTCCGGTAAAATATATCCGAATAGGTTTGCCTTTTATTAACTTTGCATCAAATTAACAGAAAAACGTATAATTCCAATATATGCTATTTGATTTAGACCTTATAAGAAGCGTTTACCAGCGAATGCCGGAGCGTATTGCAAAAGCACGCCAGGTTATTGGCCGTCCGCTTACATTATCTGAAAAAATACTGTACTCGCACCTTTTCGATGGCGAGCCGCAGCAGGCATTTGAGCGCGGTAAAACGTATGTGGATTTTGCACCGGACCGTGTTGCCATGCAGGATGCTACCGCGCAAATGGCGCTTCTGCAGTTTATGCTTTGCGGCCGCGATAAAACCGCTGTTCCATCTACCGTTCACTGCGATCACTTAATTCAGGCGGAAGTTGGCGCAAAACAGGATCTTGAGCAGGCTTTGGAAGAAAATTCCGAAGTATATAATTTCCTCGCATCGGTATCTAACAAATACGGTATTGGTTTCTGGAAGCCGGGCGCAGGTATTATTCACCAGGTTGTATTGGAAAATTACGCTTTCCCTGGCGGTATGATGATAGGTACAGATTCTCATACGCCAAATGCCGGCGGCCTTGGTATGATTGCTATTGGCGTTGGTGGTGCAGATGCTATGGACGTTATGGCAGGCATGGCATGGGAACTTAAAATGCCGAAATTCATTGGCGTTAAGCTTACCGGTAGATTAAGCGGCTGGGCAGCAGCGAAAGATATTATTCTTAAAGTGGCAGGCATACTTACCGTAAAAGGCGGTACAGGCTTTATAGTAGAATATTTTGGCGATGGCGCAGATAATATTTCCGCAACCGGTAAAGCTACAATCTGTAACATGGGTGCAGAAATTGGCGCTACCACCTCTATTTTTGGTTATGATGATAAAATGAGCGCTTACCTGAAAGCAACAGAGCGTTCGGAAATTGCACTGCTGGCAGATAATATCCGCGAGCATTTACGTGCCGATAAAGAAGTTTATGAAAGACCAGGCGATTTTTACGATCAATTGATTGAAATAAATTTAGATGAGCTTGAGCCTTATGTAAACGGTCCTTATACGCCGGATGCAGCATGGCCTATCTCGCAGTTCGCAACCGCTGTACGTGAGCATGGCTGGCCGGAAGAGCTTGAAGTTGGCTTAATCGGCTCTTGTACAAACTCTTCTTATGAAGATATTACCCGTGCGGCTTCAGTTGCTCGCCAGGCGAAAGAGAAAAACATCAAAGTACGTTCAGAATATACCGTAACTCCGGGTTCGGAACTGGTACGCTATACTACAGAGCGCGATGGCTTGTTACAAGTATTTGATGAAATTGGCGGTGTAGTTTTAGCAAATGCATGCGGACCATGTATTGGCCAGTGGGCGCGCCACACCAAAGATCCGAACAAGAAAAACTCCATTATTACTTCCTTCAACAGGAACTTTGCGAAACGTAACGATGGCAACCCGAATACGCACGCTTTTGTAGCTTCCCCGGAAATTGTTACAGCTTTAGTACTTGGCGGAAAATTAACCTTCAACCCCTTAACCGATACAATTACCAATGAGAATGGCGAACTTGTAAGGTTAGACGAGCCGAAAGGCGTAGAATTACCGCCAATGGGCTTCGATGCGCTTGACGCGGGTTTCCAGGCGCCGGCAGAAGACAGCAGCCGCGTAACTGTAGAAGTAGCGCCGGATAGCGACCGCTTACAATTACTTGCTCCATTCCCGGCATGGGAAGGTTTCGATCTGCAGAATATGATGCTGCTCATTAAAGCAAAAGGCAAGTGTACTACCGATCATATTTCTATGGCTGGCCCTTGGTTGAAATACCGTGGTCATCTGGATAATATTTCCAACAACCTTTTAATGGGCGCCACAAACTTCTTCAACGAGAAAACAAACAGCGTAAAAAACCAGCTTACCGGCGAATACGGCGATGTAAGCGATGTTGCGCGTTATTATAAATCTCACCAGATTGGTTCTGTAGTTGTGGGCGATGAAAACTATGGCGAAGGCAGCAGCCGCGAGCATGCAGCCATGGAGCCAAGGCATTTAGGCGTTCGCGCAATTATAGTAAAATCATTTGCGCGTATCCACGAAACCAACCTTAAAAAGCAGGGAATGCTGGCATTGACTTTCGCAAATCCTGCAGATTATGACAGGATCCGTGAAAACGACCGCATCAGTATTTTAGGCCTGGAAAGATTTTCTGCAGGAAATCCGTTAACCATGTTGTTGATACATGAAGATGGCACGCAGGAAGAAGTGGTTTTAAACCACACCTACAGCGCCGGGCAGATTGAATGGTTCAAAGCAGGAAGCGCGCTTAACCTTATCCGCTCCGAGCAGGCAAGAAAACTTGCAGAGAACGCAGCTGCTGTGTAAGCAAAGCATTTTTTAAGAGATTCATATATGGAAAAAGCAGCCCTGGTAAATCCGGGGCTGCTTTTTTTATGGATTCTACTGTATTTTACCAATAAAGAACAATATATGCTTAAATAAGGCTGGTTTGTGTGCCACGAAACCAG
>DAIUCM010000259.1:0-3146 GCA_036846145.1 Bacteroidota bacterium | reverse complement strand
ATATGAATTATTTTTACTCTTTAAAAATAACGCTGTTATTATTAGAACTTAGCCGATAAAGCCGTTGATATCGCCTATCGCCCGCAACCATTCGCCACTGAAGCCAAACGCATGGAATTTTTATTCGAGCTTTACGAAAAATATACTGCCGGCTTGTTTGTGAAGGAGAATAAAAGCAGGAAGAAAGCGTAATTTCCATATATGCATAGGCAAAAAAATGCTTTGCATACATGCGCAACCAAATTACGGCTGATTTTGTAACTTTGTGTAAAGCTAAAGTTTATGGAAACTGTAGAAAAAAGCACGCGCTGGAAGAAGATGCTGAAGAAATATGGCATCTGGGGAATTGTTTTCTTCGTGGTGAAAGGTACTATTTCTACCACGCTCATTATTTTAGGATTAGATTCTATTTCAGATTTTTTTAAGTAAGAACAATGCAATAGCATAAAACCCATATATCTTCATCCCAAAAAATGCATTAGGTTATTGGGAAATAAAATATCCTGTAAAAAACATCGCCCAAAAACGCATTTAAAAGCATTTTTGGGCGATGTGCTATATGTGGAATTAGCTTTTAAAGTTAAAAGGCTTTAAGTAATCTGCAAAGTTCCGCTCGTCACGAAATTCTTAATTCTAAACCAGGTCCTGCGCCTGCGCAATTAGTTCTGCAATATCCAAAACTTTAGCATCTGCATCGCGCTCGTTAACACCTGTTGAAAGCATTGTCATGCAGAAAGGGCATCCAACAGCTACAATTTTAGAACCGGTTGCCAATGCTTCATCTGTACGTTCTACGTGAACATCTTTTTTACCAGGTTCCGATTCTTTAAATACCTGTGCGCCGCCTGCACCACAGCAGAAACCATTGGCACGGCTGCGTTTCATCTCTACAAGCTCAGCATCAAGTGCCTGCAAAACTCTTCTTGGCGCTTCATAAATACCATTTGCGCGGCCAAGGTAACAAGAGTCGTGGAAAGTAATACGCTTACCTTTAAATGCGCCGCCTTCTTTTACTTTTATACGGCCTTCATCAATAAGGTTCTGCAGAAAAGTGGTGTGATGTATAACTTCGTAATTACCGCCGAGATCTTTATATTCATTCTTTATAATATTGAAGCAGTGCGGGCAGGCCGTAACAATTTTTTTGATGTTGTAACCATTCAGTACCATTATATTATTGGCCGCCATCATCTGGAAAACGAACTCATTTCCAGCCCTGCGCGCAGGATCTCCGGTACAAGCTTCCTCAGGACCAAGAACTGCGAACTTTATCTGCAAATGATTCAGGATCCTCACAAAAGCTTTGGTTATTTTCTGCGCGCGCTGATCGAAACTTCCGGCACAACCAACCCAGAAAAGCACATCCGGCTCCTCTCCTCTCGCTGCCATATCGGCCATGGTTGGCACTTGTATATTTTGCTCTATCATGTTTTTAATTACTAATTAATAATTACGAATTACTAATGCGAAGGTATTTTTTATGCTTCTTATATATGGAGATAATTGTGAATTATAAATTGTGAATTGTAAATATTCTCTCTGTCCCAGCAGAGTCTCTCGAATAGGACTCTGCGCATTCAACGCTCCGGATGCGCAGAGTCCTCTTCGAGAGACTCTGCTAGGACAACAGTTCCCTAAAGGTATTTTTTATATTTTTTATACTTTTTATATTTTTTATGCTTTTTATATATGTAAATAATTGTGAATTGTAAATATTCTTCGTCGCGGTGAGACGCCAGGCATGTCGTCTCTACGTAATCGCGGCAAATTCGCACATCTTCACATTTTCAAATCTTCAAATTTTCAAATTCAATTGGCTAATTAAGAGTTTTTCAAATCATCGGCCCACTTAAACCTGTCACTCGGTGAAAATTGCCATGGCGCCTGGTTATTTTCTATATTTCCGAACATAACGTTCCATGAGTTTGGCGAACGGGCTTCTTCCATAATCATGTAGCGCTTCAGCTGGTTGATGATTACCAGCGGATCTATATTTACAGGGCAAGCTTCTACGCATGCCTGGCAGCTTGTACAAGCCAGTATTTCTTCTGCAGTAATATAATCACCGAACAACGATTTTTCATCCTTATAATCAGCGCCATTTTTATCAATACCACGGCCAATTTCTTCTGCGCGGTCGCGCGTATCCATCATAATTTTACGTGGCGACAATTTTTTGCCTGTTATGTTTGCCGGGCAGCTAGCTGTGCAGCGTCCGCATTCGGTACAACTGTAAGCACCCAAAATATCGGTTGTCTGCAGGTCGTAAACATCTTTGGCGCCGAATCTGCCAGGTTCTGCCCCGGCATCAGCAGGCATATCCACAACAGCATTAGGGTCCATCATTAAGGCTACTTCACGCTGTATATCGGGCATGTTGTACATTTTGCCTTGCGGCTCGGTGCGCGCATAATATGTATTGGGGAAAGATAAAATAATGTGCAAATGCTTTGAGAACGGCAGGTAATTAAGGAAAGCCAAAACGCCGATTATATGGAACCACCAGCCAAAACGCTCAATGGCAACCAAAGTTCCGGTACTCATTCCATCAAATAAAGGTGTGAACAAGCCACTAAAAAACAGGTTTCCGGTTTGGTAATAATGCTCATTTCCGCGCGCCTGTAAAACTTGGTCGGTAGAATTCATTACCAGGAAAGCCGTCATTAATACCACCTCAGTAATAAGAATAATATTGGCATCGAGGCGAGGAAAATTATTCAGTTCCTTCATATCCAGCCTGCGCACGCGGAGAACATTTCTGCGGATGAGGAAAATAACACATGAAATAAGAACTGTTAATGCCAGGAATTCGAAAATATTTATGAAACCGGCATACAGGCCTCCCAAGCCTGGTGCAAAAATCCTGTGCGTGCCAAACAGGCCATCCAGGATTATTTCTAATATTTCTATATTAATAATAATAAAACCGGCATATACGAAAAAGTGAAGAATTGCCGGAATTGGCCTTTTGAACATTTTTTTCTGGCCCAGGGCATTTAAAATAACTTTTCGCCAGCGCTCTTTCGGATTATTATTTGGCCAGTTTTTTTTCGCAAGATGAATATTACGGTTCAGCTTCTTCATGTTTCGCCAGAATAAAACTATGGCAGCCAGAAAGATAAGTGCGAATACAATTTGTGCGACTA
>DAIUCM010000258.1:0-3156 GCA_036846145.1 Bacteroidota bacterium | reverse complement strand
CCTCATTACAAGCGCAAATTAAGTGTCATTTTTCTGCAGCTCCAACAGTAATTTACCCGCGCGCCTATCTCGAAAATATATTTATTCATCTGCTTTCGAACGCGTTAAAATATAGTCATCCGCAACGAATTCCTGTTATTTACGTAAGTACCGAAGTAACGGAAGGTCAAACAATTTTGAAAATAAGCGACAACGGAATTGGAATTGATATGGAGAAAACTGGCAATAATCTATTTAATCTTAACCGTTCAATATCAAGAGATAAAGAAACCAAAGGCATTAATTTATTTATAATTAAGAACCAGCTGGAAGCTTTGGGCGGGAAAATTGCTTTAGAAAGTACACCTGGTAAAGGAACAACCTTTATAATTAATTTTGGGAAGAGCGCAAAAGCTTAAAGTATTTTCCGGCATTGTTATATATGCAGTTTGCAAAAATTTTAATTATCCATAACAAGATCCAGCATTACAGCCAAAGCATTTTTTCATATAAGCGCATATGGAAAAATGCTTTTCTTTTTTGAATATTACGAAACAACTTTGCGGCAACAAGACGTTGTAATGCAACATCTCTACAAAATACAATATCACCCTTCCCAAAAAAATGCTTTATATTTCAGTTTCGATACAAAGACCACCGCGACACTAAGCAATTTTCTAATTTTTCAATGTTGCAATTTTTCAATTACACTGGCTAATTGGCTAATAATCAAATTGGCGCATTGAGAAAATTTCCTTATCTTTATATTACAAACCAAACAAATTGTAAGGCTATGGAAAACTTCAGTACCAGACAAGTTAAAAACATTGCTTTGTTGGGCCATGCCGGTTCGGGAAAAACTACCCTCGCCGAATGCATGCTCTACGAAGCAGGATTACTAAGCCGCCGCGGAACCGTTGAAGAAAAAAACACGGTTTCCGATTACCAGCCCATAGAACAGGAAAAAGGTTCATCCGTATTCGCCACACCATTGCACGCCGAATGGAAAGGCTACAAAATAAATATTTTAGATACGCCCGGCAACGATGATTTTGTTGGTGAAGTAATTGCTTCCTTGAAAGTTGCCGATACAGCCGTAATGTTATTAAATGCCGTGTTTGGTGTAGAAGTGGGAACAGATATTCTTTGGGAATATACCGAAGCTTTCCGTACGCCGATGATCTTTGCCGTGAACCAGGCCGACCATGATAAAGCAGATTTCGACAGAACAGTTGAGCAGGCCAAAAACCACTTCAGCAAGAAAGTAACCGTTGTACAATACCCTTTAGAAACCGGCCCGAATTTCAACGCTATTATAGATGTATTGCGGATGGTGATGTACAAATTCCCTTCTGAAGGCGGAAAACCTGAAAAACTTCCCATTCCATCCAGTGAAAAAGTCAAAGCAGATCTATTACATAATGAACTGATTGAAGCCATCGCCGAAAATGATGAAGGTTTGATGGAAAAATACTTCGAAAAAGGCACTTTGGATGAAGACGAAATGCGAATCGGCCTGAAAAAAGCCATGATCAACCACGATCTGTTCCCGCTTTTCTGCCTCAGTGCGAAGAAAAATATGGGCAGTGGCCGCCTGATGGGCTTTATAGATAATGTTTGCCCAAGCGCCGATGAAATGCCGCCGCAAAAACTCACTGATGGAAACACCCTGAAGATTGATTCGAATGGGCCGCCTTGTATCTTCATATTCAAAACAGTAAGCGAAGCGCATTTGGGCGATATGAGCTTCTTTAAAGTTTATAGTGGCGAAATTATCGCAGGCATGGAACTGGTAAATGAAGAAACCGGCGCAGTAGAAAAATTCACGCAATTATTTACGGTTGAAGGCAAAAAACGTGAAAGTGTTAACAAACTTGTTGCGGGCGATATCGGCGCAACCATTAAACTCCGCAGTACGCATACCAACAATACATTACACGCAAAAGGTGTGAAATTAGAGATCGAGCCAATACATTTTCCAAGTCCGCGTACAAGAGTTGCCATAGTGTCCACTAAAAAAGGCGAAGAAGAAAAACTGGCACAAGCCTTACACCAGCTGCAGGAAGAAGATCCAAGCTTGCGCATAGAAGTCAACCACGAGCTGAAACAAACCATTTTACATTGCCAGGGCGAAATGCATCTGGCGATTGTACACATGAAACTGGCGCATCAGTATAAAATAAGTGTAGATTTCCAGCAGCCTCGCATTCCTTACCGGGAAACTATTCAGAAACCTGTACAAGTCAGCTACAAGCACAAAAAACAAAGCGGCGGCGCAGGTCAGTTCGCGGAAGTTTACATGCAGGTAGAACCTTATTACGAAGGCATGCCGGAACCCAAAGGCTTTACCATTCGCGGAAAAGAAGAAACCACATTGCCATGGGGCGGAAAACTGGTTTTCTATAACTGCATTGTTGGCGGTGTAATTGACCAGCGGTTCTTACCAAGCATTATGAAAGGAATTCTCGAAAAAATGGAAAACGGCCCATTGACTGGTTCTTATGTTCGTGATGTTAGGGTTTGTGTATATGATGGTAAAATGCACCCGGTTGACAGTAACGATATGGCCTTTAAAATTGCCGGTATGATGGCCTTTAAACAAGCTTTCCAGGAAGCTGATCCGCGTATTTTAGAACCTGTTTATGATCTGGAAGTATTAAGCCCGGAAGAAGTTGTCGGCGATGTAATGGGCGAATTACCAAGCCGCCGCGCTATTATTGAAGGGATTGATACAGATGGCCATTACCAGAAAATAAAAGCAAAAATACCGCTTGCAGAACTAGGAAGTTACTCATCGTCTTTACGCGCCATAACACAAGGCCGTGCGAAGTATAATATTGCTTTTAATGAATATTCACCTGTTCCGGCAGAGTTGCAGCAGAAGTTAATTGCTACGCACCAGGCGGAGCTGTATGAAGCGTAAATAATGTAAAAATATAGAAATGTGAGGAAGTGAAAATTTTTCTTCTCAACTTATTCCATATATAACTTTATTAAAAAATGCTTCGAAGCACAAGAGAGTTGACAACTTTAAAAGTTGTCAACTCTTTTTCTTTCACCCATATATCATTTCACCAAAAAATGCTTTAATTATACATTTTCAGCAAATTATATTTATCATTCTATAATTTTATTTCAGGTTTTTACTTATTTTTGGACAAATGCCTTTTTAGTAAA
>DAIUCM010000257.1:0-3201 GCA_036846145.1 Bacteroidota bacterium | reverse complement strand
TTCCATGATGCTAAGATACAGCTTTTTTCGCTGTTATAAGTAGAACTTAGCCTTAAAAACCAGCATACAATTATCAATGATATAACTGATCATCCCTACAGATTTATTGATCATGAAACCTCTCCAGCGATAAATAAGATTACTCCGATAAAATCCATGAATAGTTTTAAATCTGAAGCAAAAAAACTTATTAGTGATCTTGCTCTAGATTATGACAAAATTAATTTGAATTTAATATCAGATGAATTTAAAGAAAAAATTAAATCTTCAAAGATTTTTAATATAGACAATACAAGAAAAAGGTGGATTAAAATTGAAAATACAGCATTTTATATAAATGATGGAGAAGCGTGGAATTACATTGCTGAACTAAAAAATAAAAAACCTGATGAAATGAGATCTGAAATTAATGCGAGTCAAGAATTTTTAAATTCATTAACTTTAGAACGGCCATTAACATACAAATAACAAAATATGGCAAACTTTTAAGCTTGCCATATTTAAAAAAATCTATTTCTTACTCCTTCAAATGCACAACTTCGCCCTGGCCATGTTGCTTAATATCTTTTAATCTGCCCGGACCGAAATAATGAATATAACCCTGGCCCATGTGTGTAATAGAAATGCTTTCTTCGGCGTACAGCAATATATTTCCTTGTGACATGTTTTTGATATACAGGTCTTTGGCTCTTAGGTTTTTACAATCCAAATCGCCCTGCGAGGAAGTTTTAATCTTTGCCTCGTTGCATTCTCCACGGAAAGTTACATTTCCCTGGCAGGCCATTACGACTTCAATTTTAGGCGCATTTATATCCAGGTTTGTATCGCCCTGCGAATGAATTTTAACCAGAATGGGTTCGGTGCAAACCAGCTGATTCAGGCTTTCCACATTTCCTAAACCTACATTGCTGATGGTATCAACCTGGCGAACACGAACCGTAATTTTCAGATCTGTAAAAACAGGTTTCCGCAGTTTTGCTTCGCTGGTTACATACAGCGTACGGCCGCTGTTCACCACTTCAAAATAATCGAGCAAATTATCATCTGCCTCAATAATTACTTTTTCTTCGTCGGCCTGCTCAATGTAAACCGTTCCGCGGGCGGAAAGATGTAATCGTAAAAATGAACTTACGGGAATTTCTTTGCGGGTAATTGTCCCACTGCCTTGTACTTCAATCATTTGTCTTAATTTTTTAAAGCTTACCATGTAAATTTCTGATTGCTAATCCGGCAGTAAAGTGCAAGTAAAGCCATTTTCTGCGAGGATTGCAAGTATTTTTTCAATATCTGCTATATGCGTGGCGCATTCTACGCGCAGGATCCGGTCGCAATCATCCAGGTCGAAACTGATTTTCCATGCAGGAAAGCATTTTTTTAGCTTTCTGTATATGGAATCCGCGTCTCGTTTCCGGCTGATGTTTGTCTTAAAAACTTCTACCATTATTTCTGATAATATTGTAGATTTGTTAACGATACAAAGTTGCAACCTCAACGCAATTAGTACCTTACAGCAAACGGAGCCAAACTTATATAATCGGGAATTTTGTGCCGCTAACCGTAAAAAACACTTCAGACAACAGCATTATTCACCAGAATAATTATGCTGATAATTCATTCAATACGAAGGAGTTGGTGGAAGGCACAAAGCAGATCTCTTTGCCGCACGGCGAGGGAATTATGCAGCAATGGTATTTCGGGGGAATCCGCATGGGTTACAGCAACTGGAAATATACCGATTATGCAAGTACCAAATGGGAAAGCGACCTTGATATGGTGCACATGAATTTCAACCTGCGCGGAAGAACGGTTACGCACAATCACAAAACCGGCCTTCGCAGCACCATGAACAGCTACGAGCACAACCTTTATTACAGCAATGGTTTTTCCGGAACCATCCGCAACGAGGAACTTTACAGCGAAACTTTTATCATTCAGTTTACGAAAGATGTTTTCCTTTCACTTACACAAAGCGCGACGGATGCTTACAAACGTTTCGGTGAGGCCTTTCTGGAAGGAAAACCCATGCAGCTTTCTGCTGAAAATATGTTTATTGATCTGCCGCTGCACAATGCCATCCGCGCTATTTTGCAATGTAATTATCCCGCTGCGCTGAAGAAGCTGTTTTTGCATGCCAAATGCATGGAAATACTTGTTTTACAGGCCGATGCATACGAACGCCAGCACAATTCGAAAAGTAAAAGCTACATAAAAACCGATTACGATAAGGAGCGGATACTTTTCGCGAGAGATTACCTTATTCAGCACCTGGATCTGCCGCCGTCTTTAACTGAACTTTCGCGCATTGCGGGCATTAACGAATTTAAGCTGAAACGCGGATTTAAGGAATGTTTCAACCACACAGTTTTTGGTTACCTGGCCGATTACCGTTTGGAAATAGCGAAAAACAGTTTACTTGTGGGTGAAAAATCGCCAAGCCAGCTTGCTTATGATCTGGGATATTCTTCTTTACAGCATTTCAGCAGCGCTTTTAAAAAGAAGTTTGGTATGAGTCCGAGGGAAGTGAAGTAAAGTATGAAATTTAGGTTTAGTATAAAATTGATATGATGCTTATTGATTATTCAAATTTGGATGAAAGTTTTGAAAATGATAAACAGACGATTAAAAAGCTCGAATCTCAGATAGAAAAATATACTGATTTATCATGGGGTTTAATTTATTTATCAGTTTTTCTATCGTTGATATTTATTTTTTATGCAATTGGGTCTAACTTAAAATTAAATGAAATTGGAGACTTCGGTAGTGGTGTAATTGCACCAATTCTAGCATTAGCAGGAATCCTCTTAATTTTTGTTGCTTTTTTAGGTCAAAAACAACAACTTCTTAGTCAACAGCAAGAAATAAGATTAAATAGGCTAGAATTAAAAGCAACGATTGAAGAGTTAGCAGGGCAGAAAGAACAGTTAGAAAATCAAAATAAAACTTTTCAATTGCAAACTTTTGAAAACACATTTTTTCAACTTCTATCACTACAAAATTCAATAGTAAACAATACAGAAATTAAGTTTAATGATAAGCCCAAAAAAGGGAAAGACACATTCCAAAAGCTTTATGATAATTTCAAGAATCAAACGGTTTCAAGAATCTGGTTTGAACATCAGGTAGAACCAGAAAATTCGGAATTAGATGATTTACTAAAACATTATGTTGATTTTTATTATGAATATCATTCCTATCTCGGAC
>DAIUCM010000256.1:0-3206 GCA_036846145.1 Bacteroidota bacterium | reverse complement strand
TATTAAAACCTTATACCTAAGCTATCCGTAGCAAGAATAGAAAATAAAAGAGGCTATAGATAGCGTCCTCGCTACTAACTTATTACATAAAGGTAATCTTAAAAATGCTTAAGGATGTCTGTTTTGTAATGTAGTAGTGTAAAGTTAAATCCATATAAGGGATAATGAAAAAATGCTTTAGGTACTTCCAGGAAGTTCTGATTTTTAGAATAAAGAAAGCTCATTTAAAATAAACCTTTTAGTCTGAAAAAACGGCCATATACTTACATATATGATAGCGGTAAAAAATGCTTCATTAAATAATAATCCAAGTAAATGAAACAAAATTTTGAGTTCGATGAAAATTTATCTTCCGATGATAATATCAAAGAAGCAGTAAAATCATTAGAAGATGAGGCGCTGGAGCAGGTGCTTTCAGCACATTACAACTCCATTTTATATATTGCTGTTAACAATACTTATCCAAACAGGGAAGCTATTATTAATGACCTGTTAACCCTAATAGAAACTACAGATGAGAATTAACAGCATACATGTTATAGGTTACAGGGGCATCAGGGAGTTTACACACAATTTCCAGGCAGATAAAGCATTTGTGCAATACGGCATTAATGGTTCCGGTAAAACAAGCTTATACCAGGCATTGTATTTTGCACTTACAGGAGAACTAAGCCCAATAATTTATACAGAGACCGCCTCTGCCATTTATTACCGTCACAAAGCTTTGGCAGATTCTGAGAATGCATACGTAAAGCTAAACTTTTCTGATGCTTTCGGAAATAATTACTGGATAGAACGCACCATTGATGTGAACGGAAATATTAACACAAGTCATTCGGTTAATTTTACTGTTGGATTATTAGATGCAGAAGAAATAGAATTCCTTTTCCTCAATAGGAACATTTTCTCTTCTATGATTGATGCTGCCGAAAAAGAAGCCTGGAGCAAATTATCTCCCCTTTTAGGTTTCCCCAAAATTGCCCAATACCGCGAAGGTCTAAGAAATTTAAGTAACAGCCTTAAGCAGGATCTGAATGTAAAACAGCTGGAAGATAAAGTATACAGGTGCCAGCAAACAAAGCAAAAGCTGGAAAATGAGGTCAATAGTTACTTAGATCAGCTAAGCTTTACTGCACTTACAAAAGAAAACATCTATACCGAAATAAAAACCATTACAAGTATAGAACTAGGTGAAGAAACAAGGATAAGCGAAATAAATTGGGCAGAAATAGAAAGCAAAATTCCTGGCGCAAAGGAATTAGGTGAAATTAATAAAAAGCTGAATGATGTAAACAAACAAAAGCAGGCTTTAAAATTTACGCCATTCAGCAAAGAGCAGCTGGTTGAAGCTTCCGGCTTTATGCTGAAATTACACAATAATCCGGCACTTGCCAGGGAAATAAACCTGTCGCAGTTCTATAAGCAATCAAAACCCATAGTACAACATTACACCGATGAAAATTGCCCGTTGTGCGACCTGAACCCGGCTGATTGGGAAAGCATTCGTGCAAACCTGGAACAGAAATATCTTTATTCACAGGAAATACAGAAAGAATACAGCACATGCAATGGCCTGTTAAAACAAATTAAGACAGAATATGGCAAGCTTTCAAACGCAATAGTCTCCTGGCTTGAGCTACCTGATTATAAAGCATTAAATACAGAACTTACTAGTTTCCTTCAAGTGCTGGACCTGGTAACTGAAAAATTACATAAAGTACAGCCCGAAGGAAGCAGCGAAAGCGAAATTGAATTACTTGTAAAGCAATGTTTGCTTGTAAATAAAAAGGCTGCTGAAATCCAGAACAAACTCGAACTGTTGGAAACCGATCTGCTGCAGCAACAAGCCTGTTTATCAGCATCTGAAGGTGCTAAAAGAATACAGATTCTTAAAAGTTTATGCGCAGCTGCATTGGCAGAGAAAAAGAACATAAGAGAATTTGAAATTTGTGCCAGGCAGCTAAAGAAAACACAGGCTGTTATTGAGAAGATCAAAAAATTCAGCGTCTTGATAGATGCCGCCGAAGATAACCTCAATACAAATCTGCTTTTAGGCATAGAAACCGAGCTAAAAACAATATTCAATTTAATTACAAACCAGGAAAAGCTTGTTCCTAAAATAAACATATTTACTGAGAGGAAAATAAGAAAAGCAGAAATATTGATAGAAGATTTTCATGGCTTAGGCGAAGTACTAGCCAGGAACTACCTCAGCGAGGCCTATAGAAATACCTTAGGCTTATCCATCTATTTTGCCAGCTTGTTAACCAAAAATCAATCTTTCAAGGCATTCATACTCGATGATATAACACACAGTACAGATTATGCGCACCGAAGAATGCTTTCCAGGTATATTGTTTATTACCTGAAAAATCACTTCCAGCTTTTCATATTTACACACGATGACCAATGGTATGACAGGTTAGAAGATGACCTGAATAATGATTTCTCCGGTATAACAGTAAAAGACTGGAACATAGATGGTGCAGTAGTAGGCATGGTGAACTGGAAAACCAAACTGGATAACGCAAGGGCTAAAATTACAGCGCAGGAAAAGTCCGGCGGGTATCTGCTGCGCATGGCCATTGAAGATTTTATGGATAACCTTTGCGAAGAGCTGCGAATAAAGATACAGTTTAAAAAAGATGCTGCCAAGGTAAAATTCGAGGAGAAAAAATCAGAGCTAACACATGTACTGAAAGATGCCTGGGCCAACGGAACCGGAATTATAGATCCGAATACATCAGAATATATAAGGCTTACCAGCTCCCAGAAAATAGCCAATATGGTTAGTCACGATGCTACTTATGAACTTGTAAGTATACAGACTCTGGAAGATACATTACAGGATGTAGATGAATTCGTCAATATTTTCAAGTGCAAAAACACATTACCCAATGGCACAAAATGTAATGCCATACTAAAGGATATTATAAAGAGAGGATCTTCCAACCCGGAATGCAGAACCTGCAAAATGCCGTTTCTTCCTTAAATCATATCCATATATGAATTTGTTAAAAAATGCTTTGGTAAATTTTTCAACTTACATACATCCAATCATAAATACACAGAGCTATTAATTGATTAATATATTAATCAGGAATTTAAAAATATCTGTTACTATTTTGGAAGTTCCAATAAATTAACCGGTGCTTTATTTCGCTAACTATTCTATAGTAAATCAACCATAATAATTAAAAATTATT
>DAIUCM010000255.1:0-3238 GCA_036846145.1 Bacteroidota bacterium | reverse complement strand
ATCAATTATAATAAAATACCAACATTCACCGAAATCATTGATTTCAATAATATTTTCAATAAAGAATATTATCATGATGACGAGAATTATAAAGCTGCAATTAATCTAACTAATGCATTCTTTAACAATGAAAATTACCAGAATATTTTTATAAAAGTTAACTTTATCAATGGAGCTTTCAAAACAGTAATTGCAGACACAATGGGAGTTGCAATTCGTATTTCAAACAATATTAAAAATATCGATACACGATTAGCTAATCAAGATTTCTCATTAATTGATGAGATTTCTAAATATGAATCGAAATCAGGCAAGAAAAGGTATAATTTTTCCTTCGCAACTAAATACTGTCATTGTCATTATCCAGAAAAATTTCCTATTAATGACAGATACGTTCGTCAAAGCTTGGTAAACTATAATTCAAAAGTAAAATTTCACAACTTTAAATCTTCCGATTTATTATTTTATGAAAGATTCGTTGAAATAATTAATTTATTTAGGGAAAAAGTAAAAGCAGCATCTCCAAAATCTGAAACTATCAAGTACTCAGAACTCGATCGATTTTTGTGGGCATTGGGTAGAGAATATTTTGCAGAAAAACAAATGCAGAAAAATTCTGCTTCATTAAATTAAACCTATGTCTTTCCAACAAATTTTCAACCAAGACACCTGGCAGCAAGTAGAAGAGAAAATCTATAGTAAAACGGCTGCGGATGTGGAGCGCGCGCTGGCGAAAACCAAGGGCCGCGACATGGAAGATTTTGCCGCGCTCATATCTCCTGCTGCCGCAAAATACCTCGAGCCGATGGCGCAGGAAAGTTACCGCCTCACGCGCAAACGCTTCGGCAACACGCTGCAAATGTATATCCCCATGTACCTCAGCAACGAGTGCCAGAATATTTGTACGTACTGCGGTTTCAGTTTGCACAATAAAATAAAACGCACCACGCTTACCGATGCCGAAATTCTGCGCGAAGTGGAAGTGATAAAATCTTACGGTTACGACCATATCCTGCTGGTTAGCGGCGAGGCTAACCGAACTGTTGGCACCGATTATTTCAAACATGCCATTGAGCTCATCAGGCCGCATTTTTCCAATATTTCCATGGAAGTGCAGCCTTTGGATCAGCCCGATTATGAGCAGCTTCGCGAAGCCGGATTATATGCCGTACTGGTTTACCAGGAGACATATAACAAGCTGAATTACAAGGAATATCACCCGAAAGGCAAAAAGAGTAATTTCCTTTACCGTTTAGAAACTGCTGACCGTTTAGGCCGCGCCGGAATACATAAAATTGGATTAGGCGTTTTGATTGGCCTCGAAGACTGGCGCGTAGATTCATGGTTTTGTGCGCTGCATTTGCAATACCTGCGCAAACGGTACTGGCAAACAAAATTCGCCATTTCCTTCCCGCGTTTGCGCCCCGCAGAAGGTTATCCCGACCCGAATTTCATCATGACAGATAAAGAACTGGTCAGCCTCATTTGCGCTTACCGATTGTTCGATGAAAACATAGAACTCAGCCTGAGTACCCGCGAAACACCAAAATTCCGCGACAATGTCATCAAGCTTGGCGTAACGAGTATCAGCGCAGGTTCAAAAACAGATCCGGGCGGTTATGCTTCACAAATTCATGCTTTGGAACAGTTCGAAATCTCCGATGAACGCACACCCGTAGAAGTCGCAGAAATGATCAAAAATCAAGGTTTGGAGCCGGTTTGGAAAGATTGGGAAAGCATTTTGAGCTGATGTGATATATGGAGAGATTAATGAAAATTATCAAAACTGAATACGTTGCAATAATTAAAAGCATTACTAAATTTTATATATTTCTATTTATCATTACTTCTCTAATAGTACTTTATAATTCTCAATTTGATTTCAATCTTTATCTATCTAGTTTACCTAGAATTATTTTTTGGCTTTTTATTCTCGTCCTATTTGCATTTTTACTAAAAGTTTTGCAACGTTACGCTTTACCCAAAAAGTAAAATTATGTCAACTAAACGCTATAATCGCCAGGTACAAATACCCGGTTTCGGAAAAGAAGCACAACAAAAACTCGCCGATGCAAAAGTGCTGATCATTGGCGCAGGTGGATTAGGTTGTCCTGTCATAACTTATTTAGCTTCATCCGGTGTTGGGAATCTGGCTATTTTAGATTTTGATACCGTTGATGAAACGAACCTCGCGCGGCAACCCATTTATACTTTTCTGGATATTGGAAGTCCAAAAGCAGAACTTGCTGCAGCTTTTGCAAAACGAATCAACGAAGAAATAAATGTCGAGGCAATTCCATATAAGCTAACGTCACAAAATGCTTTAGAAATCTTACAGTCTTTCGATCTAATAATAGATTGTACCGATAATTTCAGTGCACGGTATTTGATAAACGATGCTTGCGTTCAATTAGACAAACCCTGGATTTTCGGGGCGATTGAGGAATGGCAGGGACAGATTTCTGTTTTTAATTTCGAATATGAAACAGTTAGAAAATCTGCAACTTACCGCTGTTTGTTTCCCGAACCGCCTGCAGAAGATGAATCGCCGAATTGCAGTGAAATTGGCGTGATTGCAACGCTTCCCGCAGTTGTCGGCAGCATCATGGCCAACGAAGCGATAAAATGCATTACGCGCGTCGGGAAACCTTTGGCCAACAAACTGCTATATATAGACCTCGCCGAAAATACTTTCCAAACCGTTTCCATTTCCCGCAATCAAGAAGCCATCAACAAACTGAAAGCATTTTCTGAGGAAACCGTATATGGAGAAAGCATTTTAGTCAGTGCAGAAGCATATCGTAAAAATCCGCAGGCTTATCATTTAATTGATATCCGCGAAGAGTTCGAATTTGAAGAAAATCCCAGCGAAGGTGAAAATATTCCATATCACACTTTGCTGAAAAATGCTTCAGGTTTGGATTTAGGTAAAACATATTTACTGGTTTGCGAACAAGGCAGGAAAAGCCAGATTTTAGCGAAGAAATTGAACGAAAATTTGCCTGAAATGAAGTTTAGAAGTTTGGAAGGTGGGATTGAGAAACTCTGATTTTGGATGGATTAAAATCCACTCCTATAACACTTATCAAGCTTACGGCAATTAGTTAACGCTCCGAAATTAGTCCCATCGGGACGGCCAATTTTGTAGCAACGGATTTCAATCCATTGTTAAGTTAATCAGTAATTATCCATTCCTTAGTTTTACTATCATAATCTTTTATATTTCAACCATCAAAAG
>DAIUCM010000254.1:0-3286 GCA_036846145.1 Bacteroidota bacterium | reverse complement strand
GTAGTTTTCGTTTTTAACACAAAAGCCCGGTTATGCCGGGCTTTTGTTGTTTATAAAATCTTGGTTAAAATCAAATTTATACACAACTTACAAATATTGCCAATTACTCTGCCAACAGGAAATTTCCAATTTATTCAAAAAATAAAATTGCCAAATGCCATATATTGTACTGTTGTAAAATTCTTTATAACAGGTAATTAACTTTGTTGTAATTTCTATAAAACAAGGAAAAAGACTGGCAACTAAAAAAAATTATTAGAAATATTCAAATAATCCAAAACAAAATTACAGGTTTGTGTTTTTATGATATTACGAAAATACAAAAATATTACAGAAACCCTAAATACTTATCAAAAATGAAAACACTACTTATATTACTACTTAGCACGTTCTTCTGCTTTTCCGCAGCGGACGTCACGGCGCAAAACAACGGACTCAACCAGAACAAAGGTAACAGTGCGGTTGCAACTCCAGGTATTGTTGTAAACTTTACATGTACATCTGCCGAAGTTGCTTCAACAAAGCATGATCTTTCTAACGTAGTACTTTTATTCTCCGATTCAACCACCCAGAAATATGATGGCTTAAAAGGCAAAACGGGTGTTTTTGCCGGTACTGGCGCCAACATGGGTAAATATGTAATTGGTGTTTGGGTTAAGGCAGGTGACAACCTAAGTGGCGATTGCCCGGGTTGCGGACAGTTTTTTCCAACAACAAGAACCGACTGCAACGGTATTGGCAGCGGGCATGATGACGATGAAATAATTGATACCGACAAAAAAGGCAAGAAAGTAAAAATATGCCACGTGCCAAAAGGTAATCCGGCTAACGCACATACAATTATAGTTTCAGAAAAAGCGGCAAAAGCACACATCAACCGCCATGGTGGCGATTATTACGGCGAATGTAAGCCAAACACCGGCGGCGGAAATGGTAATAACAACGCAGTAGTTAATATTAATTGCTTAAGCACATCTGTTACAGCAACAGTAAATATAGAAACCATTACACTGCTGTTAGACGACTCAAGCATGCAGGTATTTACAATAAACGCTAAAACAGCTACAGTAAAGCCAAACGGCGCTAAAGAAGGATATTTTGTAAGAGGCGCATTTGTACAGTTATACGGCGGCACAACCATTACAACTATTAAAGGCCAGCAGGTAAGAGGTACATATTATAAAAATACATGCTACCAGAAAAAAGCAACACCAGTTGTAAAAGATGAGCATAAAGAAGAAGAAAAATGCGTATCAACCGGTACAGCAACAGCTAAAAACATAACATATAAAGTAAATGGCAAAGTAGTTTCCACACTTGCAGGTAATGTTAAAGAAGGCAACCTGGTAGAAGTTACATTTACATTATCAGGCACAGAAGCAACACGTTATTCATTAGTGGCTTACAATGCTCCGAAGAGAAATTACAGCGAGCAGAACGCGCTGGAAAATGAAGTTTTCGATTATGATTCGGAAGAATTTGGCCCTGGCGTACATACAATGAGCGTAACCGTACCAAACAACTACTTCCAGGTAGATTTTGTAAAAGGCTGCGTGATCTGGAAATTCGGCCCGATGGGAACAAATAACTTCTACGAGAAAGAAAACAGGCTGATTTCAAGAGCTAACGGTGGCGAGAAAGATTGCTGCAAAACCTGCGATGAGAACAAGAAAGTAACCATTTGCCACGTACCGAAAGGCAACCCTGCAAACGCTCATACTATAACAATAAGCAAAGCAGCAGCTAAAGCGCATATTGGCCGCCATGGTGGCGACTACTATGGCGAGTGTAAGCCACTGCCAGGCACAGGCGTAAGCGGTTCAGTTAAGGCTGAGTTTACTTGTACATCTGTAAAAATTACAAGCACCGGCGCACCATTAGCATATGTAGTACTTGTATTTACAGATGGCTCACGCCAGAAATTTGAAAACCTGAGCGGATTCTCCGGTACATTTGCAGGCACTGGTGCTAACGAAGGTAAAACCATTGCAGGTGTTTATGCGAAAGCAACAACCAATGTGGCTACCGATTGCAACGGCTGCGGCGATTATATTAAGAATACAGCTGATTGTGGCGGCGGCGGCGAAAATCCAACTGCCGAGGTAGATGTAAACTGTACGGCAGTGGTGGTTAGCTCACCGGTAATTATACAAACCATTACACTTGCGTTTGATGATGGTACATTCCAGACCTTTGAAATAAACGCTAAAACTGCAAACGTATCACCAATCAACGAATATGAAGGATACTTTATAATGGGCGCTTACATACAGCTGCAGGGCAATACCACTGAAACAGTTACAGAGTACGGCGAGGTTGTATATGGCGATTACTATGAAAATCCGAACTTCGAGGAGTGTGATGAACTTGTTGAACCTGCGTTACCGGTTACACTTACCAAGTTCCAGGCTACCAAAATAGAGCCAAGCGTAGTGAAGCTGGAGTGGGCGACATCTTCTGAAACAAATAACGATTATATAGCGATTGAAAGATCGAGCGATATTGAGAACTGGAAAGAAGTTTGCCGCGTACCAAGTGCAGCACCGGGTGGTAATTCACAGCACGTACACGATTACAGCTGCTACGACCACAGCGCCGATGAAGATGGCCAGAACATTGTTTACTACAGGCCTAAGCAGGTTGACCTGAACGGTACTTTCGAGTATCACAATACAATAAGGTTGCGTTTAATGGATGCCGCTTACGCTACTGAAATTCAGAGCGTATATCCTAACCCTGCAACCGACAGGTTAAACATCAGGTACAATACAGCTGAAAATGGCACAATTAACCTGAGATTGATTAGCCTTGATGGTAAATCATTACTGCAGAACAGGTTCGTAGCTAAGCCGGGTGTACAAACTTACGACTTAGACTTAATGGAAGATAAATTGAAACCGGGCTTATACGTGCTCGAGATACAAACGGAAGGTGAAGTATTCCGTCAGAAGGTGTACAAACAGTAATATTTAGTAGTTTTCGTTTTTACTTGCCGAAGGCCTTGCATAATATGCAGGGCTTTCGGTTTTTTATTTAGCTACATATATATTACAATGAAAAAATGCTTCAGCAAAAGCAGAACAGCACCCGGACTTACATTGAGCGTGCTCTTCAATGCGGTTCCTCCATATAGCCATCTTACAAAAAATACTTCCGTTATAATAACGTAAAATCGAAAATTAGCCATCTGTATTTCAGCGTTTTAAAAATATTTCGAATGAAATTATTTACTAAAAGAAAAGTAGGGGTACGCGTAAATACGCGCGCCAGCTGCGCGCTTTAATTG
>DAIUCM010000253.1:0-3352 GCA_036846145.1 Bacteroidota bacterium | reverse complement strand
GTTTTAACGTCTTTATCTTCCTGATGTTATTTCTCGACCTGTTTGTTTTTAACAGGAAAGAACATACAATTAAGGTTAAAGAGGCGTTATTGTGGACAGGATTCTGGATTGCGATATCAGCTGTTTTTGCGGTTGGTATTTACTTTTTCGGCGATTACTTTTGGGGGCCGGGCTACGGTTCGAAATACGCGCTTGAATTTACTACCGGTTATTTAATAGAAAAAGCATTAAGCGTTGATAACCTTTTTGTTATACTAATGCTTTTTACTTTTTTCCGTACGCCGCATGCCTTTCAGCATAAAGTACTATTCTGGGGGATTTTAGGCGCCATATTTTTCAGGATCATATTTATTTTTCTGGGAGTTGCCTTAATTGAGAAATTCCATTGGGTAACTTACCTGCTGGGCGGTTTCCTGATTTTTACGGCCATTAAGATGGTTATAAGTAAAGAAGAAGATATTGACCCCGATAAAAATTTAGCTATAAGGCTGTTCAACAAGTTTATGCCAGTATCCAAATTTTACGACGGCAGTAACTTTTTCACCATGCAAAACGGCGTAAAACACGCAACCCCATTATTTATAGTAATGCTTGTTGTAGAAACTACCGATATCGTTTTCGCGCTCGATTCTATACCTGCAATTCTGGCCATTACAAGGCAATCGTTCATTGTTTATTCATCAAACATATTGGCTGTACTGGGTTTGCGTTCACTTTACTTTGCACTCGCAGGTATTATGGAGCTTTTCCATTTTTTAAAATACGGCTTATCTGCAATACTGTTATTTGTAGGTACAAAAATTATTCTGGCTGCGTCGCATATATACGAAGTGCCAATAATAGTTGCGTTATTGGTGGTTGCGGGTGTTCTTGTTTTATCCATACTGCTTTCAATAATATTCCCGGAAAAAAATACTGTACCGGAACATACGCACCATACACCCAACGAAGCGCCAAAGCACCCTAAGGCGTCTAAAAATTAGCAGATGGTTTATTGTGCCTGTTTAAAAACATACAAAATATAAGTACTTTAGCAAAAGTATTTTTAACAAATACAGAATAAACAAAAGCGTATATTGCTGTTAATAAGATTATTACAACAATTCCAGCACTGCAGTTATATTTGAATTGAATCCGTCCTCATAATTAACTTTACCACTATTTACACTGTTTTATTTATGTTTAAAACAAGCAACAGCCTGCTATGCTTTTAAACATGCCTTAAACGGCATAAAATAATCCAAATCAACAAACCAAAACCATATCTAAGTTAATTTGGCTTATTGGCTAATAAATATACCTTTGCAGGCAAAAAAGTAAAACAAAAACTTTGCGCAAAGCAGTTAATATTTTCAATATTTCGGTTATAGTTGCAGCCTTAGGCTACTTCGTAGATATTTTCGATCTCATATTATTCGGGGTGGTGAAAGATGAAAGCCTGAGCAGCCTTGGCTATGCCGGCGAAGAACTCATGAGCAAAGGTGTACTTTTGCTAAACCTGCAAATGGCCGGCATGCTTTTCGGCGGAATATTGTGGGGTGTACTGGGCGATAAAAAAGGCCGTATTTCTGTATTGTTTGGCTCAATTTTTCTGTATTCGGCAGCAAACATCGCCAATGGTTTTGTAAATGAAATTTGGACCTACGCTGTATTGCGGTTTATTGCAGGTATTGGGCTTGCGGGCGAGTTGGGCGCAGGCATAACACTGGTGGCCGAAACATTACCAAAAGAAAAACGCGGCTATGGTACCATGGTTGTGGTAGTGTTTGGCGCTTTGGGCGCGGTACTGGCAGCGCTGGTTGGCCAGCATTTCGAATGGCGGACTGCTTATATTGTGGGGGGGGTATTGGGCATTGCGCTGCTTGCATTACGAGTATGTACGCTGGAGTCGGGCATGTTTAAAAATATATCACACAACAGCGAGGTAAAAAAAGGAGATTTTATATCCATTTTCACAAACAAACAAAGGCTTTTAAAATACCTGGCCTGTATTGCGGTTGGGCTGCCGGTTTGGTTCACCATTGGCATACTTATAATATTTTCGAAAGATTTTGCAAAGGCTTTACAGGTAAGTGGAACAATAGTTGCTGGCAAGGCCATAATGTTTGCATATTTAGGTTTATCGCTGGGCGACCTTATCAGCGGAATTTTAAGCCAGGTTTTAAAAAGTCGTAAAAAAGTGGTTCTGCTGTTCCTGGCATCGAGCTATATTTTAATGCTTGTTTACCTGCTGAGTAACTCGCTTTCTACAACGTATTTTTACTTTTTATGCTTTATGCTGGGTATTAGTACAGGATTTTGGGCTATTTTTGTAACAATTGCGGCGGAGCAGTTTGGTACTAATCTGCGGGCAACGGTAACAACAACGGTTCCAAACTTTGTTCGGGGTGCAGTTGTTCCACTTACTTCGGGCTTTCTTTTACTTCAAGGCAGTTTAGGTATAATTTACAGCGCTATGATTGTGGGTACTATCAGCATTTTATTATCGCTGATTGCAACTTTAAGCCTGAAAGAGAGCTTTTCCAAGGACCTGAATTATATTGAAGAGCTGGCATAAGGCTTTGAAATTTATTAATTTATAATTATTTTTTATGATGGATTGGCTATCAGCTATCGGACAGTATGTAAACCCTGAGTATATAATTGAAACGGGAGGGTTTGCTATACTTTTGCTGATTGTTTTTGCTGAAACCGGCCTTTTCTTTGGTTTCTTTTTTCCGGGCGACTCACTATTGTTTACGGCGGGCCTGCTGGCAAGCATGGGGATTTTGCCAACTCATATTGTGTTATTACTCATAGGTTTAACATCAGCCGGCATTGCAGGAAATTTTGCAGGTTACTGGTTCGGAAGTTCAATGGGCGCCAAACTATTTAATAAAAAGGATTCGCTCATTTTTAAGAAAAAATATTTAATGATGACCCAGGGCTTTTATGACCGGTATGGAAAAATGGCGCTTATAGCAGGTCGCTTTCTGCCAATTATTCGCACTTTCGCACCAATTATGGCCGGTGTTATAAAAATGGATTTTAAAAAATTTGTAATCTATAATGTTGCCGGTTCATTTTTATGGGTTTTCTCCTTTACATTAGCCGGCTATTTCCTTGGAATGGCATTCCCCAATATAAAAGATTACCTCGAGTATATTGTACTGGGATTGATTATTGTTACCATTATACCTGTTATTAGAACTTACCTGCGCGAACGTAAAAAATACGATGCCAAAATGCTTGCCGAACAGAAAGAAGCGCTGGAAGAACGTCTTAAGTAAAATAACTTTTTCAGCATTCTTAATTCGTAGTCCGATATATATGTATTCAAATTAAATACAACGAGATAAATAAGCCATTAAAT
>DAIUCM010000252.1:0-3357 GCA_036846145.1 Bacteroidota bacterium | reverse complement strand
GCCGAAAGCCAGCGGATCTACACCGGGATGCGCGTAAAAATGCCTGTCCTCATACGCCAGCAAAGCCTGCTCGAATTTAGCGGGAACGGTATCGGTTTGAGGGAAACGCCATTGCCCGTCCGCCGCAATGCGCGCCTGTAAAAGCTGCCCATCGGTAGTGGTAATTACAAAAGAATAAGGCTGTTTGAAAAGCGGATCGGGCAGCGAAAACCAGAACAAAACCATCCCCAGCGCCAGGATTGCCAACGTTGCATATCTGTGTTTGCGGAAAAATGCTTTGAGGGTGCGGAGCATGGAAGTGGTGTGGAGCGAAGTTAAGAAAATCAATTGCTGCTATTGAAAGAAAATTATATTGCTTTTAAAGACAAAAAACTCTACTTTTATAAAATGATTGATTTGTTCTCAAATTTAGAAGATAATAAAAAGGTTTCTATTGGAAGAAGTGAGGTTTCTTATAAAAATGCCGCGTCAATCTTGACAGCTGCTTCAGGATTTATGGAATCTTATGACTTTACACTTAATCCATATTCGGGTTGCTCATTTGGTTGTACATATTGCTATGCTGCATTCTTTTCAAGAACCGAGGAGCAAAGAAAAAATTGGGGATATTGGGTCCAAGTAAAGGAAAATGCGTTAGCACTTCTAAAAAAATTTCGAAAAAAGCCTCTCATTGATAAAACAATTTATATGAGTAGTGTAACAGATCCATATCAGCCAATCGAAAAAGAAATAGAACTTACCAGAAGTTTATTAAATGAATTAATAGATTTTCACCAAGTTAGGTTGGTTGTTCAAACTCGGAGTACTTTGGTTTCAAGAGACATAGATTTATTTAAACGTTTTAAAGCTGTTCAAATAAATAAGACAATTACAACTGATAGTGAAAATGTCAGAAAAATTTTTGAACCGTATTGCCCATCAAATATGAACCGTTTAAAGGCTATTAAGGAAGTAAATGATGCTGGTATAAATAGCTGTATAACAATGACACCACTTTTGCCAGTTGAAAATGCCGAATCTTTTGCAATGAAGCTTAAAGAAACTGGAATTAAAAAATTCGTGGTGCAGCCATTCCATTCTGATCGCGGCAAATATATAGCAGGAACGAGAGATGCTGCAATTGGATTATTAAAAGAATTAAACTGGTCTAATGAAAAATATAAAAATGTCGAATCAATTCTAATTAAGCACTTACCTGGTATCGGAATAGGTAAAGATGGCTTCAAAGCAATTTAACCATGAGCAAAGATTTATTACTTAATTGGTTGAGAAATCAGAAACCAGTATTGGAGCAAATACTTATTTCTGCTGGCGAAGATTATTACAATAAATACTCAGTAAAAAGAACTTTTGAGTATGATGCAAAAAAAACAGGTGAAGAACTTTGGCTTTTAGGCAGAGGGGAGGATTTATGCTATGATCGACCTTCAATTGGGTTTAATTATTCACTGTGGTATCATCCCAAAAGGATAAACACATTTTTACGCTACTTCACCGAACTAATCTATAATTCTCGAAATGAAAAGGCCATTGAAATATTTGATTTAGGTGCAGGTACTGGAGCAGTTTTATGGGCTGTTGGCTTAATTGTCCATGGCTTAAAAGAATTAAATATGCCATGTCCAAAAATTAGAGTTATTAATATTGACACAAGCCCTTTCATGATAATCTATAATTTTCGTTATTTATGGAAGGAGTTTATTTCAATCTACCCAGAAGCAAAAAATATATCAAAGCAAGAGGATTACAGGTTAAATTCTTGGTCTAATACAGAAGATATAAAGTGCACAAATTTATGGTTATGTGCAAGTTATTTATTTGATCATTCTGAAAATGGAGAAGCCATTGCAAATGATTTCAAATTAATTGTAGAAAAGTATAAACCTAATAAAATTCTACTTCTTTCATCACTAAATAAAAGAATCTACTGCGATTCAGTAGCAGATAAAATTCAAAAACTAAATTTTAGTAGTTACAATCAGTTTTTGGAAACACCAGTATTTTCAGGTTCTCTGCAAAATCTATATCAATTTCGTAATCGTATTTCTTCGCAGCATCAATTAGGTCTTTCTGGAATACCAAAATGGGATATTGATAGTTTATATGGAAGAGTCCTGATTAATAATAACCCTCAATTGCTTTTAGAATTTAATGATATAAATTTATTCGTTGAGCCGGAACGCGATAGATCTAAAATTAAAATGACCCAACAGCAAAAAGATGCTGCTGAAATAACGAGCAGGCCAACTTTAATAATAGGCCCCGCAGGCTGTGGCAAGAGTGTAGTACTAACTCAAAAAATTAAAAATATTGTCGAAGCCTCGAACATAGATAAAATTTACAATAAAGAATTAAAAATACTTGTAACAACATTTAACAAAGGCTTAGTTCAGTATTTAGGTGATTGGATAGAACAGCTGTTAGATAAGGAAAAATTCGTTCGATTTTATAAAGTTTATAATGGCAGAAATTCAGATTATTCTTTTTTCAGATTTTCCACCTCTCAAACCGTAAATATTTATGTAATGCATTTTGATGTTTTGCCAACACAAATCGGTCAAATTGCATCATTTGATGTTTCAATGTATGGAGAAATTTTGAGCGATTCCATATAAACAGAATGAATCAAGCAATATTGAAATACGTCGAACTAAATAAAACAGATACCAAAAAATTCTCTAAAATACTTGATCCAGAGTTCCTACTCGATGAATATCATCGCATTGTATATGGTAACCTCTGTCTTACTTATAGCAAAGATCAAAACAAAGAGAATAACTATGCATATATACCACGAGATGGACGCGGAAATAATCCACAATTAAGGTTTAATTCAGAAAGAAGAAAAATAATTTGGTCAATCATAAGCCAATATTTAAGGGACCTGAAAAATCAAAAATTAGAATCATTTATAATTAGAAGGCATAGATTGCTAAGAAGCATTCAGAGAAAAGATTTTCCTACTAAATTCACTCATATTATTGTAGATGAATTCCAAGATTGCACCCGTGCGGACTATGAAATTTTCTATAATATGCTTCAGAATCCTAATAACTTGACATTAGCAGGCGATATTGCACAATCTATTAATCTTGGGGCTTCTTTACACATTCCTAAAGCAAACGACCAAAGAAACTTTTTGAGAAAAAAGCTAGATGGTTCCTTTAGATTACCTTTTAGAGTAAGTGAATGCATCAAACCTCTTTCTGAATTAATTAGTAAAAAATTTGGTGAGAGAGAAGGAATACAATCTGATATAATAAATCCTTACAAAGGTGCTCCTCCTGGATCACGTCCAATTTTTGTGGCTAAGTTCTACTTATAACAGCGAAAAAAGCTGTATCTTAGCATCATGGA
>DAIUCM010000251.1:0-3359 GCA_036846145.1 Bacteroidota bacterium | reverse complement strand
GTATTTTGTAAAAAATAATATTACAATAGAAGACTCTTGCAGCGAAATTTGCGAAGCGTATTTACTTGAAAAAGAGAGTGGTAAAAGAATGTATTTACCTTCTAATTATGATGCTGGAATAATAGACATGCAATTTTCACCAATGGCGAAACAGTTCTTTGTCTATTCCTCTTATGATGGGCCGGATTATCAAAAATATTATCAATACAGATCTGAGATTTTCTTTTATAATTTAACCAAAGATACCGGTTTGAAGGCGTTTAAGCCTAATTTTATATATTATTCAAAAGATTGGTCTATAGCGGAAGTTGTTTGGATTGATGAAAATTCAATTGCATTAAAAGTATACGAGGAACAATTTTCCGGCGACGGAAATAATGTCAATTATAAATATTTCAAGTCCGATATATTATAATGTAACTTTCCATATATCAATCAGCCAAAAAAATGCTTTAAACTTCCAATTCTAACCTTCAGCCAAAAAAGCCCTAACTTTGCCGTGTGAAAAATTTCGGCACATTATTTTTTCTACTCCTGGCTATAATGGTTTCATCCTGCAAGGAGAATAAAAACGCAGGGGCAGATCAAGATATAAAAGTTTACCACCAGGCAATTAGGTTTGGCGATATGGGAACGGCAATTCATTCCATGCATTCACTGCTGGCCAGAGATTCGTCGCAGTTTAAATATTACGATACGCTTGGTGTGCTGTATTTCCAGAGCAATAATTACCCGCAAGCCATACAAGCGGCGCAAAATGTTTTGGAAAAGGACACAAGTAACCTAAAAATGGTGGAGCTTAGTGCGCGCGCTTACCAGGCCATTGGCGAATTTGAACTTGCAATGCCATTTTTTGTCCGCGTGGCGAAGCTTGGCAATAATCCAGAGGCGCTTTACCAGCTTGGTGTCTGCCAATTCTATATGCAGCAGTTTGATGCGGCGGAACAGTCAGTAAACAAAGTAATTGCCGATCCTAAAACTAAAGAGGCAGAATTAATTATTGGTTTTAACAACAATTCACGGAGGCAACAGGCGCCTTTGCTGGCTGCGGCTTACAATATGCTTGGTTCCATAAAATACCAGCAGGGCAATTCCGCTGCAGCAAGAGAAAATTTCGGCAAGGCAATTGCTATTTATCCGGAGTTCGAATTACCGAAAGAAAACCTTGAAAAGTTAAAAAAGTAGTTCATTTTTAATTTATAAGTAAACGGCATTAAATCCTGATTCTGAAATTATAAATCACAACTAAAATATAACCTTCCATATATTAACCACATGAAAAATACTTTCGCCGCCATCATAATTACCGGTCTTTGCCTGGGAGCTGCATCCTGCACAGAAAAAGGCAACAACAATGCATCAACACCGGCATCTGCCACCGCTAAACCTGCTGCGAACACAGCCAGCAGTGAGCGCCTTGCATACAATACCCGCATTTATAAGGAAGCCGCTGCAAATGGCGATGATTATGTTGCGCTTAATGCTACCTATGCCATGATGGCCGATGATACTGCTAATACAAAAAAATACTTAGATACCATTTCGGCTATTTATGTACGTTTAAACATGGTTGGACCAGCCATGAAAGTGGCTGATAAGATTCTGGCTAATGACCCTGACAACGAAAAAATGCTTGATTTAAGGGCAAATGCGCAAATGAGCATGGGCAACACCAACGAGGCTATGAACATAAACCGCAAATTGTATGAAAAAGACAAAAAGCTGAAATACCTTTTCCAGATCGCCAGCGTACAGTTAAGCTCGCGTAATTTTAAAGATCTGGAAGCAACGCTTGCGCAGATAGATAAGCATCCTGACATTGATAAAGACTCACTGGATGTGCCAACTGATGTTCCCGGCCAGATACAAAAAGTACCAAGCCGTGCAGCAGTAGCTTACGTGCGCGGTGTTGTAGCCGGTGAAAAACAGAACTTCGCGGAAAGCAAGAAAAAATTCAAGCAGGCGGTAAGTATCTATCCAAAGTTTAATATGGCCCAAAAATACCTGGAAATGATAAACAACGCCGAGGCGCAGCAAAAGCAAATGCAGCAGTACCAGCAAGGCCAGTAAGCCGGCATTTAAACATTTCATCTTACAAGGCGTTCCATTTGGCATAATCACTGCCCAGGCGCATATTTACATATATGTGCCTGGCAATAAATTGTTTATGCAAATGAAGAAGCACTTTATATCGGTGTTTACCTTGTTTGGGCTAATCCTTTTAGGTAAGCTTTTTATAGGTAGCACCATCAATACCGAGAACCCGCAGGCCTACCAGAAGATATTCGAAGACCAGTACAATGTATTTGCGCTGAACCTGCCCGATGACATAGAATTTTGCGGTGAGCGCGTGCCGCTGGAAGACCGCGAAGTAAAGGAAAGATTTGACCGGGAACTGCATGTAAACGCTTACTGGCACTCGCAGACTTTGCTGTTGATGAAACGCGCCAACCGTTACTTCCCTACTATTCGCCCAATACTTAAGCAGCACGGCATCCCCGATGATTTCAAATATCTGCCGTTAATTGAAAGTGGTTTCCAGGATATGGTTTCGCCGGCAGGCGCGGAAGGGCCCTGGCAGTTCCTGGCTGCTACCGGCCGCCAGTATGGTTTGGAAATAAACGAGTATGTTGATGAACGCTACCAGCTGGCGAAAGCTACCGAAGCCGCCTGTAAATATCTTAACGAATCTTATAAGCGCTTTGGCAACTGGACGCTGGTTGCGGCATCTTATAATATGGGATCTGCCGGTTTAAGCAGAAATATGAGCAACCAGCAGGAAAACAGCTATTATAACCTTGCTTTAAATAATGAAACGGCAAGATACGTATTCCGCCTGCTGGCCATTAAAGAAATAATGAAGAACCCACAGAAATATGGTTTCCAGTACCGTAAATATCACCTTTACCAGCAGGTACCAACTTACAAACTAAAAGTAGATTCATCTATAACCAACCTGGTAAGCTTCGCAAAATCGCAAGGCATAAACTATAAAACCTTAAAAGAGCATAATCCCTGGGTAAAAGGAAGCAAATTTGTTAATACAAGCGGCAAAACCTACGTTTTCCATATCCCTAAAAAGAAAACTGAAATTGGCGTAATACCCGATGAAGATTTACCAGTATTTGAGGTTCCCATACAGGAAGGCGCTTTAAAAGACAGTATGAACAGGCACTGATAGCTTCCTGGGTTTTCAGATTAACCAGTTATTTATTATTTGGCAAATTACTATCTGTTTGTACATTATCAATAAATACCAACCCGGTTACAAGCCGGGTTTTTTTATGCTCAGGCATTAAAGTGCAAATTATTATATTTGTACAATTTTATTATTGCCAGCCGAAAACCTTATTTTGTTG
>DAIUCM010000250.1:0-3497 GCA_036846145.1 Bacteroidota bacterium | reverse complement strand
TCTCTGCTATGCTGCCTTCCTGTTGGTTGGGTTGCTGGCCGGTGCGTGCGAGCCAAAAACCAACAAGCAAAAAATAAGACCCATGCAAGAAACCGTTACAGATGTTCACTCCTTCGCCCGCCCTAATGAAGCCGTAGTTACAGAGCTCGATCTTCACCTGAAAGTAGATTTTAAAACCAAGACTTTAACCGGCAAAGCGAGCTATAAAATAGATAACAAAACAGGTACCGACAGAATTTTCCTCGATACGCGCGATCTTGATATACAGAAAGTTACGCTGGATGCTGATGAAAAAGAAACGCCTTTTGCCATGGGTGAAGAAAAAGAATTTCTTGGCAGTCCGTTACAAATTCATATAAAACCGGTTACAAAATACATTCACATCTACTACAAAACCAGTCCAGAAGCGGCGGCAGTACAGTGGTTAGATGCAAGACAAACCGCTGGTGGGAAACATCCATTCCTGTTCACGCAATCTCAGGCAATATTGGCGCGTACATGGGTTCCATGCCAGGATGGTCCGGGCGTTCGTTTCACCTATTCCGCAACGGTTGAAGTTCCGAAGGAATTAATGGCTGTAATGAGCGCAGAAAATCCGCAGGAAAAATCGGAAGATGGTATTTATGAGTTCGAAATGGATAAACCGATTCCAAGTTATTTGCTGGCAATGGCGGTTGGTAATTTCGAATTTCAATCTATAAGTGAAAGAACAGGTGTTTATGCCGAGCCGGAAACATTGGAAAAAGCAGCCAACGAATTCGCCGATATGGATAAAATGCTGGTGGCTGCAGAGGAATTGTACGGGCCTTACCAGTGGGGAAGATATGATGTTCTGGTGCTTCCGCCGAGTTTCCCGTTTGGCGGTATGGAAAATCCAATGCTTACTTTCGCAACGCCAACTATTTTAGCGGGCGACAGAAGTTTGGTGAGTTTAGTTGCACATGAATTGGCGCATTCATGGTCAGGCAATTTGGTTACAAATGCGAACTGGAATGATTTCTGGCTGAATGAAGGCTTTACGGTTTATTTCGAGCGTCGCATTATGGAAGCAATAGAAGGTAAAGATTATGCCGATATGCTGGAAGTTCTGGGTTACCAGGATCTGCAAAAAACGCTGGAAGACCTCGGCCCGAACAGCAATGATACCAAGCTGAAATTAGATTTAAAAGATCGTGATCCGGATGATGGCATGAACCAGATCGCGTATGAAAAAGGCTATTTTCTGCTACGTACTATTGAAGATAAAGTTGGCCGCAAGCGTTTCGATAAATTTGTAAAAGAATACTTCCATAAGTTCGCTTTCCAGAGCATGACTACTGAGAGCTTTGTACAATATATTGATAAAGAATTGGTTGCAAATCATAGCGAGCTGCGTACAGTTCTGCAAAGATGGATCTATGAGCCGAATATTCCGAACGATGTAAAAGTAGCTAAGTCCAAACTTTTCAATGAAGTAGAAGAAGAACTGGAAAGCTGGAAAAACGGAAAAGATGCATCGAAACTAAATACCAAAAACTGGAGCACGCATGAGTGGCTGCATTTTATCCGCCACTTACCTGCTGATATGACTACTGCACAAATGAAAGATTTGGACGAAGCTTTCAACTTCACCAATTCCGGGAATGCTGAGATTTTGGCTGCCTGGTTCGAGCATGTAATTACGCACAAGTATGAAGCTGCATATCCGCAAATGGCAAGTTTCATGAAAAGTGTAGGCCGCAGAAAATTTATTGTTCCATTATATAAATTGCTTGTAAAAACAGATGAAGGAAAGCAAATAGCGATGGATATTTACAAAGAAGCGCGCCCGAATTACCATGCAGTTGCGGTGAGTACATTGGATGAGTTGCTTGGCTATAGCCCCTCCTAAATTCATCCCCCAAGGGGAGGATTTTTCGGGCATCGGGTTTTGTAAGATTTAATTTCAAATGCTTGTTTACAAACCTCTCCGCCCTTCGGGCACCTCTCCTTAACCAAGGAGAGGAGTGGCGCTCCGACTGGTAGATTGCATATATTATAAGTACGGAAAATGCTTTTGTCTTGAACTTTGATTTATTTGATTTTGATGATAATTTGATTTCGCATACATTGAAATTCAGGGCCGGGCATTAAAGATTTTGCGTTAAGAAAAGTGCCGAAAAGCATATTGATGTTTGTGAGTTGAAATACTAAGAATGAATTAAACATCAATAGAACTTACACAGTAAAAGGCGAGCCAACGCAATAGATCAACGATTATATAGCGAACAGGCGGCTCCTTTTACGGGTGAACAAATGCTTTTAGGTACTTTTTAGCAAAATCTTTACAGCCTTGACTTTTTGTTACTTTTGTGTTAAGACAAAAGTAAAAGAGAAAGCAGTTGAAATACCTAAATAACTAAAAGCACAAACTTCCATATATAGAATTCGCAAAAAATGCTTTAAAAATAAGAATCCCCAATAATGTATCAAACCATAAAAAATATCCTATTTAAAATGGAGGCAGAGCAGGCACATCACTTCACGATGCGTTTGCTTAAAGTTGCCCGTTTTATGCCATTTTTCAATGCATTTTTCTCAGGTAAACTGAAAGATGAAAAACATTTGGGCAAAACCGTTGCGGGCTTATATTTTCCGAACCCGGTTGGTTTAGCAGCGGGTTTCGATAAAAATGCTTTGTATTTAGATACTCTGGCGCAGCTGGGGTTTGGTTTTATTGAGATAGGAACGGTAACACCGAAACCGCAGGAAGGAAATCCAAAACCACGTTTGTTCCGTTTGCCACAAGACCAGGCTCTGATCAACCGGATGGGTTTTAATAATGATGGCGCTGAAGTCGTGGCATCAAGATTAAAAAACAGGAATAAAAATCTTGTAGTTGGCGGTAACATCGGTAAAAATAAAGTTACGCCCAATGAAGATGCTGTCAGCGATTATTTGATTTGTTTCGAAGCGCTTTACCCTTATGTAGATTATTTCGTGGTGAATGTAAGCTCGCCGAATACACCAAATTTGCGAGAATTGCAGGATAAAGATGCTTTATATGAATTGCTGAATTCTGTTCAGAAAGCAAATAATCAAAAGCCAAAACAGAGACCTGTTTTCCTGAAAATAGCACCGGATTTAACTGATTCTCAACTGGATGAAATAATTGAAATTGTAAAGCAAACCAATATTGCAGGAATAATCGCTACAAACACAACTGTTTCCCGCGAAGGATTAAAAACTGATAAATCTGAAGTTGAAAACATTGGTGCAGGTGGTTTAAGCGGAAAACCTTTGACAGAAAGAGCAAACCAAATCCTTCAATACTTAAGAAAAAACCTGCCGAAAGAAGTTGCATTAATTAGTTCAGGTGGTGTAATGAAGCCGGAAGACGCAGCGAACAGGCTGAAAAACGGCGCAGATCTGGTGCAGCTTTATACCGGTTTTATTTACGAAGGCCCAATGCTAATCAGGCGTATTAAGCAACAATTATAGGCAAAAAGTATTTTTACATGTATTGATATATGTACTGG
>DAIUCM010000249.1:0-3554 GCA_036846145.1 Bacteroidota bacterium | reverse complement strand
GCCATATATACTTCACCAAAAAAATGCTTTAAATCATTTTAATTCTTCATTTTTAATTTTTAATTGATCACTGCTTCCCAATTTCCGCAAGCTCATCAGAAATATAAACATGCGTTCCTTGCTTTTCTTCCAAAGCAATTTTTATCATGGCTTTGGCTACGGTTTCAGCATGTATGGCTTTGTATTTTTTTAATCCGCCAATCAACAAAGGCTCAACCAGTTTCATAAATATTTGTCCAAATTTTTCACCGAACCGTTTTTCTTTTCTTGGGCCTAAAAGCATACTTGGCTGTAAGATGTGTATGGCTTTAAAAGGATGTTTTTTCAATGCTTCTTCCACTTCGCCCTTGGTACGCATGTAAAAAAATAAACTTTTGGCATTTGCACCGAGCGATGATACCAGCAAATATTGTTTCGCGCCTTGTGCCGAGGCAAACTTGGCTGTTTCTACAGGAATATGATAATCTACCGCGCGGAAAGCTTCTTTACTTCCCGCCTTTTTAATGGTAGTGCCAACGCAACAGTAAATATCATCTACTTTAAATGCATGCGCATGCTCGCGCAGATGTTCAAAATCAACCACCAGCTCCTGCAGCTTGGCATGCGAAACGCCAAGCGGCCTGCGAACAAGCACAGTAACTTTATTATAAATACTCATTGCCAATAGTTGCTGCAGAACATAGCTGCCAACCAGTCCGCTTGCGCCAATAAGCAAGGCTGTACGTGTTTCCATAATTTTAAACTTTAATTTGAATATGCTGTAATTTGCGGTATCAACAAGTATTTTTTCAGAAGGTTATATATGGCGAAGAAAATAGCATTTACAAGAATTTACCGGTCTGAAATTGGCAATACGGCAAACCATGCGCAGGATACAGGCTACCTGTATATAAAACGCAGGTACGATGAAACCGGCAATTTACTTTGGGAAGTTCAGTATAACCGCACCGGCCAGGAAGAAAGCATTACCGATTACTATTATAACCAGGATAATAAGGTGATAGAAAAGCGCCTGTTTTACCCGAATGATAATACCGAGGAAAAAACCCTGTACAGCTATAATAAAAGCGGCCTGCAGGAAGAAGAATGCCTGTTTTATGACAATGAACTGTACATAAAGCAAAAAACACTTTATAACAAGCTTAAGCAGCAAACAGCAATAGAAAGTTACGATAGCGAGAATACATTAACCGGCAAGGAAGTTTTCAGGTACAATAAGCACGATAAATTAACCTGCCACGCGCATTACAATGAGCTGAATGAGAAGGACTGGGAAATAACTTTCTTTTATAATGATAATAACCAGTGTATTAAAGAGATACATGATAATATCGCCGAAGGAATAAAGGAAACACTTTTACTCAAGTATAACGAAGCAGGTAAAAATACACGTTCGGAAAGTATTGATGCTAACGGAAATACAATAGGATATGTGGAAGTAAGCTTTAACGATAAAGATTTACCGGTAAAGTACGTAAGCGAAACCCTAAACTATGGTATTTCCAAAATTATCAATCAGCTGGTTTATAATGACGCAGGAAAAATTACAGAAAATGAATATTTCGATGTGTTAAACAGCCGCCTGATTTCCCGCGAAAGTTATACTTATGATGAAGAAGGAAACACCAAAACCGAGGAACAATATGAATTTGACAGCCAGAGCGGCCGTATATCGCAGTACAGGCTACAGTATATGTACGAGTATTATATTTAAACTTTGCTTTGGCAGCAGTTGCTTCACTATTATGCACAAACCATTTTTAAGCGCTTGTATATATGGCAGTTAATAAGCCTGGGCGATTCAGTTTACTCAGTAAGAGCATAAATTATCTGTAACTCCATACCAAGTTATGCCCGGCTTCGTACATTATAAAATGATAAAATATAACGAACGATTTTATAGCCGGGAACAATACATCAGGCAGCAGCTATGGAAGCAAAAAATGGTTGTTTTAACAGATCTTTCCGCTTTTTTAATCTACCAAAAACGTAATTTTTACATTTACGCGGTATTCAGTAATCAGGTTTGCATCAACCTTGGCGGTCATTTCTTTAATATAAACCGATTCTATTCCACGTAAGGTTTTAGATGCTTCCGTTACTGCATTTTGTGCAGCATCTTCCCAGCTTTTGGTTGAGTTCGCCAATACCTCAATAACTTTTAATACAGCCATAATTTTATTTAAATTAACAGAATAAACATAATTTTCCACCGTTATAAAAAAGCATTTAAAAAATGGTTTAGAATTACCGGCTTAAATTTATAGTAGCCAAATACGCGGCAAAGTATTTTTAAGCGGTTACATATATGCAAAAGCCGCTGTTAACTAAATTTTTTTTGCTGTTGCCGTACCTTTTCAGTAAAATATGCATCTATACATTTGCAGCAGCAATTATTAATGTAAAACCCGGCTTTTTTCATGTAATTTGCACTGCTTAAACATATAATATTCAATGTTCAAACATTTTTGCGTTGGCTTACTCGTTTTTCTTTTTGCATCTGCCGGTTTGCAGGCGCAGCGTTTTACCATAAGCGGTTATATTAAAGATGCCCAAAGTGGTGAAGTGCTTATTGGTTCAACCGCTTATATTTCCAAGCAGCGTGCGGGTGCGGCTGCAAATACATATGGTTTTTATTCCGTAACGCTTCCCCAGGATTCTCACCTTATTGTATTTTCCTTCATCGGCTACAAACCGCAGGTAAAGAAAATTTATCTTGACAGAGATATAAGGCTTAATATAAACCTGCAGCCGGAAAGTGTTGAAATGCAGGAAGTTGAAATTAAAGCCAGCCGAGCCAAGGAAAATGTTGATCGGCCGCAAATGGGCGTAATTGATGTTCCCATACAGCAAATTAAAGAGCTGCCGGCCATTATGGGCGAGAAAGATCTTTTCCGCGTATTGCAGCTTTTACCGGGCGTACAAAGTGGCTCAGAGGCAAGCGCAGGCTTTTATGTTCGCGGCGGCGGTATTGATCAGAACCTTATATTGTTAGATGAAGCTGTGGTTTATAATCCTTTTCACCTGGGTGGTTATATGAGCACATTTAATGCCGATGCCATAAAATCGGTATCGCTTGTTAAAGGCGGTTTCCCGGCGCAGCACGGCGGCAGGTTATCATCTATTGTAGATATTACCATGAAAGATGGTAACGAGAAAGAAATTCATGGCGAAGGCGGAATTGGTGCAATATCATCGCGCTTAACGCTGGAAGGGCCGATTATACCAAACAAGGCCAGCTTTATGGTTTCGGGCAGAAGAACTTACCTGGATGCTTTGATCAGGCCGTTTATGCCTTCGGATATTGATGCGGCTTACTATTTTTACGACCTCAATGGCAAAGTAAATTACCGCTTTTCCGATAAGGACCGTGTTTTCCTGAGCGGCTATCGCGGCGCTGATGTGTTTTTTACCGAAGAAGATAAAACACGTGTACAGGTAGATTGGGGCAATAAAACCCTTACCGGCCGCTGGAACCATCTTTTCTCCGATAAATTATTCTCTAACACAACAGTTATTTATAACGATTATATTTTCCAGACATATTATAAAGT
>DAIUCM010000248.1:0-3648 GCA_036846145.1 Bacteroidota bacterium | reverse complement strand
AACTGGCATTTTCTCGCCGCTTTTTTAATTCTAATTAATGTTTAAACCAGTTCATAATAAACTACTGAATATTAATAAACAGGAGTCTGAACCATGATTTATAGGAGAAACTTGATTATTGTAATGAGTGAAATCAGGTAAATCATGAATATCATAATAATCAAGATTCAGATAATTTCATGTACGCATTTTTCACATAATCTATAATAAAATAATTACTTTTCACCATTGATAAACAAATTTCACATAACTTGCGTGTAAATGTTTTTCACCTAAATGGGAAATAATAAATCTTTTTCACAAATTGTAAGTGTTTTTCACGGGAGGAAAACGCCGGAAGAAGCAACCATTGCAGGTTATGGAGCTATTATAGATTATTTTGGCCTACCGGTTCCCTTGCCACAGCAACTAAGCCTGATAAGCACAAAAAGAAGACAATATAAAACAGATAGCTGGCAGATATTCACACCAAGGCACCAGCCGAGTGATGACCTTTATTCACAATTGATTTTCGCACTGAAATATGAAGGCATTGATTTGCTGATATTTAAAAAACTATTCGAAAAAATTGATGCTGCCGAGATTGAGAAATGGGTTGCGCGTGAGCCGAGCAGCATTTACAGCAGGAAAATATGGTTTTTGTACGAGTGGCTTATGCAGAAACAGTTGAAACTTCCCGATCTTAAAACGGCTAATTATGTGCCTTTACTGGATGAAAAGCTGCAATATGCCGCTGCTGCAGGTGTAAATTCAGCAAGGCACAGGATAAGAAATAACCTGCCGGGAAACATCAATTTTTGTCCGCTTATTTACAAAACACCCAAATTAGAAAAATACATCAATGAAAATTACGATAAGCGAACCGACAAAATTATTAAAAATATACATAAAGATATTTTACTTCGCACTTCCGCATTCTTACTGCTGAAAGACTCAAAAGCATCTTTTTTTATTGAAGGTGAAAACCCGGGACAAAACCGCGCCATGCGTTGGGGAAGGGCAATTGCCGAAGCCGGAGAAAAAGCTTTAACGCAGGAAGAATTGCTGCGGCTCCAGCAAATAGTAATCGGCGACCAGCGTTTTCTTAAAATGGGTTATCGCACCGAAGGTGGTTTTGTTGGCGAACATGACCGCACAACAGGTGAGCCTATTCCCGACCATATTTCTGCCAAATGGCAGGATATTGATTTGCTGATGCAGGGTTTAACGGAGGCTGCCGCGCAACTGAAAAAACTAAATTTCGAACCTGTTCTGGCGGCGGCAAAAATAGCTTTCGGCTTTGTTTTTATTCACCCTTTTGCAGATGGAAACGGCAGGCTGCACAGGTATATCATACATCATTTGCTGGCAGCACATCGCTTCACGCCGCAGGGAATTATTTTCCCGGTTTCCGCCGCAATTTTAGAGAAGATAGAAGATTACCGCAAAGTGCTTGAAAGTTATTCGCACCCGCTGCTTGACCTTATTGAATGGCGAAAAACAACAGGCAACAATGTAGAAGTTCTTAATGAAACCATAGATTATTACCGCTATTTTGATGTTACAAAACAGGCGGAGTTTCTTTTTGAATGTATAGATTATACAATACATAAGATAATACCGCAGGAAGTTGCTTATCTGCAAAAATTTGATGCGATGAAAAACTGGCTGGCTGATCGTTTTTCCATGCCCGATAAAATGGTCGCCCAACTCATCCGTTTCCTGGACCAGAACAATGGCATTTTATCTAAACGCGCCCGCGAAAAAGAATTTGCCGAACTAAAACCGGACGAAATAACAGCCATAGAAAAAGCTTTCGCAGAAATAATGTTTGATGATGAGTTGTAAAGCATTTTTTGCTTAGGCTATATATGGGAAATGGCGAATAAGGAATGGTTTGGGATTTTTTGTTGATTTAAAAAATATATAAAAGCAAGCATCCATAATTTGTATATATTTGGCAAAAATATTTACAATCAAACGTATAGCTCAATGCAACAAGAATTATTAGATACAATTGTTACCAGTTTTATAAGTGAATTATTTGCACAGAGTAGTACAATATTAGGGAATGCTAGCGATGAAATAAAACAATTCATCAATAGAGGTCTTAAAAATTATTTAGAAAAACAAAAGGATAAATATTCACATATAAAAACATTATTAAAAGGGAATACACCCGTATACTTATATGATATTTATTTTCATTTAAAGCTTAAAAATGATAAGCATACAATTGATACGACAAGCGTTGGCAATTTATTTATTAAATCAAATTATATTACTATAATTGGCGATGCAGGTAGTGGGAAAAGCACTTTAGTTAAGCATCTTTTTTTAAATTCTATATCGGAAAAGATAGGCGTACCTATTCTGGTCGAGTTAAGATATTTAAACGATTACAATAATAGTTTTGAAGATTATATATATGAAAAGATCTTTGAAAATAAATTAAGTGAAAATACCGATATCTTAGAACGTTTATTATCAAATGGTAAATTCGTATTCTTCTTGGACGGATTTGACGAGCTAAATTCCGTTATTAAGCAAAAGACGATTAAGAGTTTAAATAGCTTCATAAATTCATATCATAAGAACAAGTTTGTCTTAACAACTCGACCTTATTCTGATATTGAGCACTTACCTCTTTTTCATAATTATAGTATAAGTCCATTAAACAAAAAAGATGGAGAAATTGAGGCGTTTATATACAAGCAATTACAGAATGAGCAAGAACTCGCCTTTAAAATAGTTGAATCTATTAATGCAAATAAAAGTATATATATTCAAAATTTTCTTACGAATCCTCTTTTACTCTCGTTATATATTCTTACCTTTCAAAGTGATTCTTCAATACCTACAGAAAAGTCAATCTTTTATAGGAGGGTAATAAATGTATTATTTTCTGAACATGATAGCAAGACAAAATTAGGATATCAAAGGGAAAAATTAACGAAACTCAATCAACAGCAATTTGAGGAAATTCTTAAGTCTTTTTGCTTTATTTCATATTTTGAAAGTAAGTTTTCTTGGGATTCAGTTTATGTATACGAGAAGCTTATGAGAATTAAAACCAATTTTAGTGGAATTACTTTTGACAATAATGATCTAATTAAAGATTTAAAGCTGGCTCTCGCATTATGGGTAGACGACAATGGAATTATGTCGTTCGCCCATCGATCATTACAAGAATATTTTGCTGCCCTTTCAATTAAGCATTTAAATCCACAACAAAATCAAAGGATTTATGAAAAAATTATTTCTAGATTTTCATCGATATCTAATACAAATGAAGTAGAAAACTTTTTATCTTTATTAGAGGAAATGGATGTAATTAATTTTAAAAAGCACTATATATTACCTCTTCTTTATGAATTGAAATCAAGTTTAGACAACAGCAGTGATGCAAATCTTGGGAAATCGTTTTTAGCATTCTTTACTAGTGGTATAAACATACACACAAAAAACACTCGACGGTATGTCCCTTCAGTAGAAATAAATGATCATATTGTATATAAGGCAATTTATATTCACTTGCCATTCACATTAAAACTACATGATTATTTAAATAAAATGTCTAAGTCTGAAGACGTTCTTAATTGCGAACATCAAATTGGGTCATGTTAAAAATCTAATGATTTATTATAATAGTTAATAAAGAAAGTAAGT
>DAIUCM010000247.1:0-3674 GCA_036846145.1 Bacteroidota bacterium | reverse complement strand
ATGAATTATTTTTACTCTTTAAAAATAACGCTGTTATTATTAGAACTTAGCCATTATCAGTAAGAAAGTTTAAACATTAAATTTTTTTTAATCTGCTCTTAACATTGTATTAATATTATAATAATGCTTAAATTTGTTTTTTGCCGGTAACATATATCGCCATTTGTTTATTTACTCAAGTACATGTTCAGGCTGTCAGGCTTATTGCATAATTTATTTGGCGCATCAAAAAAAAACTACAGGCCAATACCAGCTGTGCTATGCAGGTATTGCGTATGTATATGTGCAATCAATTTCGCACAAAAGCGCTATAATATTCAAATAGCCTAAAAGCAGCTGCATTATAGTTTTATTTTACATATATGGCTTGCGGAAAAAATGCTTTATACTATAATTTTAATAAAAAAGCGAGCCACAGCACAAAGTAACGCTTAAGTATATATCCAGTAAATTAGCAACCGTTAACTTCAATAAATTTCATTAACTATTTATGATCAGAAAATTAACTAAAATTCCGCTTTTGGTAATGTGGGTTTTAGCAATGAGCTTTAGTGCTGCAAATGCACAGAAGAATATTGCTCCGCAGGCAACAGTATCAGGCGGCGGAACAGGCGCTGCCGGTTGCCAGACCGGTGCGTGTTCCACCCTTAACGATTTAAATTTTGGTACCTGTGGTACGCAGCAAATGTGGATTTCCACAGCTTCGCCGCCCAGCACAACCGTTGGTGCGGATTTTATTCAGTGGGACTGGACTTCTCCGAAAAGGTTCAACAAGCTGGTAATACACCACGCTGCTAATAGCGATGCGAGGTTTTTACATGGCGCGCTTATACAGTACTGGAATGGTACAGCCTGGGTAGATCATCATACCTTTTCAGTTACGGCAGCCTGTTCCAATACAGTATCATTCAATGCTATTACGGCAAGCAGGTTCAGAATAACGAGGTTTGTGATGAACGGCCCGGGACAAACTTCAAACCCTAATTTCAGGGAGTTTGAAGTTATTGAAGCGCCTGGCGGCATGAACAATGCGGGCATACAGGCTATTACACCGGCTACATTCTGCGCCGGTACGCAAAACTTAAGTGCAGTTGTAGAGAATGCAGGCCGTAATAAGCTTGATAGTGTGCGGATTAACTGGACTTTGGATGGTGTAAGGCAAACTACAACCTTTTATAAAACTGCTATAGATACCGCAGGTAGTACAGGTGGCAATACAGCAAATATTTCTTTAGGTTCCATTAGCTTTACCTCAGGTGTAACCAGAACTATTAAAATCTGGACATCAATGCCAAACGGAAAGTCAGATACCATGCCGCTGAACGATACCATGCTGGTAAGGCTTGCCCCAGCCTTAGGCGGTTCATACACCATTGATCCAACAGGCAGCGGTACAACAAACTTTACCAGCTTTACCGCAGCAGTTACCGCACTTACAAACCAGGGTGTGTGCAGCGCTGTAACATTTAAAGTTGCCAATACATCTTTTAACGAAGCCCTAGTTTTAGGTAACATTAACGGTGCTTCCTCTACCAATACAATTACATTTGCCGGCGGAGGCAAAGCTGCAACCAGGCTGTTTAACAATGCTATAAGCGTATTGCAGTTCAATAATACAAAGTATGTAACCTTTAAGGATATGACCATTGAGCAAACCAGCAATGTGGCAACCCGTTACTGTGTAAACCTTAACAATTCCGATTATAACAGGTTTGAGAATTGCGCCATCATATCGCCTTATACTACAAGTATTAACTACTCTTTATACGCAAACAACTGTTCATATAATACTTATAAAGATAATATTATAAAAGGCGGTTATTACGCAGTTTATAACTACCAGTTCAGCAGTGCATATACAATGGGCTTTGATTTATGGGAAGGCAACCGTATTTCTCAGAGTTATTACTATGGTATGTACACTTATGGCGGTTTTAAGAATACATACAGAAGGAATACAATAGACTCTGCAGGCTATTACAGCTTAATGTCATATTATGAGGGTGCTACGCTGTATGATGGAAATATTATACCTGGTAATCAGGGCCCAGGTATAGCGCCATACTACTTAATGTGGCTGTATTACCCGAACGCGTATGGATCTGTACAACCGTTCGAGGTTTACAATAACCTTGTAGGCTCAGAAAATACGCCAACATTCTATGGTGTATATATGTATGCTACCGGTTATAATAACATTAAGTTTAAGCACAATACCATACACAAGGGTAATTCAATTGGCTGGAATCTTTACATACCAACCAGTACGGCAACAACCAACCTGGAAGTAATGAACAATAACATTACCCGAACATCGGCCGGTTCATTATATTACCACCAGGTTGTTACCAACACCCATAAAGTAGAAGGAAATAATTACTATCCTTCAGCAGGAGCTAACTTAATCTCTTATAATGGCAGAACCTTTACCTCGGTAGCAGATTATAAGGCTGAGGCTCAGAAAACAGGTAATGAAAAATATGCAACATCGGTAATGCCAACATATAAGTCAGCAGGCGATCTGCATATTGATCAGACCAAACCTTCATCTAACGCGCCATACGCAGGTGTAGATAAAGATGCTGACGGCGATACACGCTGTAAACTATTTGTAACAACCGGTGCAGATGAATCTAATTATGGTAAAACAGCAATCGCAAAAGCCGGTTTTTCCGGTCCCGATACTGTATTTGTTGGCAGCCCGACAAGTTTCTTCAACATTGCTAATGAAAACGATCCGAATGCTTATGCCTATTACGTAAATGGTGTTTTTGCAGGTGATTCTATTCACTATAAGCTGGTTGCAGGCAGCACTGGGACGGTTTCAATTAAGCTTGTAACAGAAAGTTGTGCCGGTAAAGATTCTGTAACACGTACAATACGCGTTATTAATCCTACAGCTAAACCTACAGTACGCTTTGTTGCCGACAAAAGCGCAGTTGTACAAGGTGAAATTGTAAGATTTACCGATATATCACGTAATGGCGCTTCTGCCTGGAAATGGGATATAAGCCCGGATTCATCTTTTGATGGCGCTACAAAAATTGCACGTTTCAGGTATTTGTTTGGAACCAATGCAACATCACAAAATCCGGTAATACAGTTTAATGTTGCAGGCCGATATAAAATTTGTTTAACTGCTTACAACAGTTTGGGTAGTAACCAGCTTTGCCGGACAGAATATATAAGAGTTACTTCTGCTTATTCAATGGCCGCTGGCAGACAGACTATAATGGACACATCGGCATTTTTATATGATAATGGAGGCAGGTTTGGCGATTATACCAATAACTTCAGCGGCAGTATGCTGTTAGCGCCATGCGCTGAGGAAATTTACCTTGTAATTAACAGGTTTGACCTGGAGTGCGGAGTAGATTACCTGCGTGTTTTTGATGGTGTTGATAATAAAGGAAAACCATTGCATTGCACAACAAATGTTGTTGGCGTTAACGGTCCGGGCTTTACCGGAGGCTCATTGGTATGTGCTGCAACCGGCAATACCTGCAGGCCAATGGCAACCGATACTTTTGTTGCCAAAAGCGGTAAAATGTTTATTGAAATGACAACGAATGCATCTAACCCGCTGCCAGGTTTTGAAGCATATTACTGGGCTAAGCCAAAGGCGCAGCCTAAGCCAAACGCAAGCTTCTCATCACCGGATTCAATATGTATAA
>DAIUCM010000246.1:0-3700 GCA_036846145.1 Bacteroidota bacterium | reverse complement strand
CCCCTCCTAAATCCATCCCCCAAGGGGAGGACTGTGCCGCTCCGAATGTTATTTTGTCAAAAAATAAAGTATTTGATTTTCAATATTTAGTTTTGAAAAGTAATTTGATAAAAAATGTTACACGAGAAGTCCTCCCCTTGGAGGATGGATCTAGGAGGGGTATATATGGAAAATATCACAATAAAAAGCGCACAACAGGAAGTTGATAACTGGATCAAAACCATCGGCGTACGGTATTTCAGCGAACTCACCAACACAGCCATTTTAATGGAAGAAGTGGGCGAGTTGGCAAGAATCATGGCCCGAAAATACGGCGACCAAAGCTTCAAAGCCAACGAAAAAGACAATAATTTATCCGATGAAATGGCCGATGTGCTTTGGGTATTGATTTGCCTGGCTAACCAAACCGGCGTAGATTTAGAAGACGCTTTCCGGAAAAATATGGAGAAAAAAACGATTCGCGATAAAGATCGCCATATGGAAAACGAGAAGCTGAAGAAATGATTTCTCGGTGTAACAGACTTATTTTTAACTTAACTTTGTATAGTTACAATTAACCAACTATTCCAAACACAACCTATGGCAGCACAAACCATCAAATTTTACAACAAGTCGGGTAAGGCATTCGTAACCGAACTGAAGGAGAGAGTAGATGCATATTTCGTTGAAAACAACATTTCCACGTATGCCAATTCGTCCATGATCATCAAGACCATCACACTTTTTTCGGTATATTTTGGTGCTTATTTTCTCATTCTTGCGCAGGTTACGCCACTTTGGGGAATGCTTTTGCTGGCGATTCTGATGGGTTTTGGTAAGGCCGGAATTGGATTTTCTATTGCGCACGATGCCATTCACGGCGCTTATTCTAAAAAACTTTGGGTGAACCGTTTGCTGGGTTTTTCCATGAACCTTATTGGCGGCAGCGCTTACGTTTGGAAAATTACGCACAACCAGATCCACCATACTTATACAAATATACATTCGGTAGATGAGGATCTTGAAGTTACATCGCTGATGAGACTTTCCCCAGAGGCGCCTTTAAGGAAAATTCACCGTTTCCAATATCTTTATTTCCCGATTTTTTACAGCCTCGCAACAGTTTTCTGGGTTATTTTAAAAGATTATAAAAAGCTTACACAGAAGGAGATAGGTAAGCAAAAATTTAATCACCCGAAAAAGGAAATTGCCATTACTGTTTTGGGTAAACTGATGTATTATGCTTACACCATTGCTATTCCTTTAATGATTTTAGATGTTACACTGGCACAGTTTTTTATTGGCTTTTTCGCGATGCATTTAACGGCCGGTTTAACGCTTGGCGTTGTTTTCCAGCTGGCGCATGTTGTGGAAGAAACCGAGCATTTACAGCCCGATGAAACCGGCAGAATGGAAAATGCCTGGGCGGTTCACCAGATGCGTACAACGGCCAATTTCGCGCCTAAAAACTGGTTTGTGAACTGGTATGTTGGCGGACTGAATTACCAGGTGGAGCATCATCTTTTCCCGAATATCTGCTCCATCCATTACGATAAACTGAGCCCGATTGTACAGGAAGTTGCTGAAAAACACAATATTCCGTACAATATTCATCCAACTTTCTTCAAAGCTGTCGGTTCGCACATTAAAGTGCTGAAAAAACTTGGCAGAGAGGAAGTTGTGAGTGAGGAAGTTCAGTTGGCGAATGCATAGGCTTTATATTATACTTTTAATTGCTATTTTTTTTGGTTTTAGTTGCGTAAACAAGGCAAACAAAACTCAAATTACATCTTGGAATGGAGATTCAAATTCCTGTGTAAAAGATGTTTCTAAAAAGTTAACCGCTAACAATTTTCCAAAAGATTCATTTTTAATAATTTCTAAAGTTATTGACAGCAATTTAAATGTAGAAATAATTAATAACAAGCAGGATACATTTTACCTTTTTTCAGGATATTTAAATGAATTCTTTTATAGTGCAGAATTTACAAAGAAGATTGATACAGTAAATAAAAGACTAACCTTGTCTTTCGTTCCAATAATTCCTGCTCGTAGAAAGCCATATCATTACACATATTACTTTTTTGTAAAAATGCTTCCTTATAGTTATTATTCATGTGATATTAATATTAATACATTAAAAGTAATTACAAATGAAAATGCCAATTCAACCATTAACTTGAATTCATATGACCCAATAATAAATTTGAAAGCTCAATTTTATAATATGCACAATTTGGATGAAAGCTATTCAACTCATATAGAAATGGGGATTTATAAAGATATAAGATTTTTATGTTATCCATCAAGAACTGTCTTGGATTCAAATCTAATCAAGTTAAAAAAATCACAGGCTTTAAATTATAAAATTATTAAAGCAGAGTTACCGAAGGAATTAGTTAATTCTCTAAGATAACCCAAACTATTTCCCACCCAACCCATATATGCAATAAATCATTGATCATTGATCACTGATAATTGAACATTGATTTCTACCTTTGCCGCGAAATAAATATTTCCGGATGTCGTACGAAAAAAGAGGCGTTTCTGCCGCGAAAACAGAAGTTCATGCAGCTATTGGATGTCCCAGCAGAGTCTCCTGAAATGGACTCTGCTTAATTCAGCGCTCCGAAAGCGCAGAGTCATTTTCGATAGACTCTGCTAAGACAATGGTTAAAGACTGATTGAGTAAACCCAAACCATTTTCAACATAACCCATATATGCGATAAATGATTGATTATAGATCATTGATTTGTTGCAACAGAAGCTTTTCGTAAATCCTCTTCGGTTCGTTTAGTTACTTCCTGTAAAACTTCCTGTACATTTTCCGGGTTTGGAATAGTTTGGCTATGCATGAGTACAATCAGCCCCATTGGCTGACGTTTTTCATCGAACAGCGGTGAGCCAATATAGCTTTCGATACCTAAATCGGCCAGTTCCTTATCATCCGGGAAAAGATCCTGTACGCCTTTCGGGTAATAGCATAAATTTCTGCCAACAACGTTTTCGCAGGGTGTACCATGTAATTTATAAACCATTTGCCCCGCGTGGCCGCCTTTTGCATACAGCGAAACAGTTTCTACAGAAGTACAATCCTGGTTTTGCAGCTTGCCTATCAGCACATAATCAACTTTCAAAGTATCGGCAAGAAAAGCCGCAACATCGTTTACAAAGTTGTTTCCTGTGTAATTCTGTACAAAACTGGCAGCTAGTTGTTTTGCGTTGGCAGCAGTGTTGGTTTTATTGGTTGAATTCATGGTGGCGGAAATTTGCTTTATTTAGTAATAGATGTGTATTCTGCTTAAAATTATTTATTTCAAATAATTACGAATGTATTCTACTTTGTCTTTCGTGGCAATCAGCAGGTTGAGATGTGTTTCCCAAAAACTGCCAAATACGCTTTTAGCGAATGAAATATCGAACAATAAAAGCGCAAGACTAATATAAACCAGTTCCTGCCTGTTATCGTCAGATTTTAGCATTACCGTAAATTTACCTGTTTGGCTATTAAAGCTCGAAACAAGAAAAGATGTGTACGCTAAATTACTGGTAGTGTTAAATTTATAGCCGTTTTGGTGTGCCCTTACAAGTAAACGCTCCAAAACATCTTTATCATCCATCCTTCGAGCTCAATTTCACATATAAAATATTTTTGTTTAATTTGTTCGGCTAAGTTCTACTTATAACAGCGAAAAAAGCTGTATCTTAGCATCATGGAAA
>DAIUCM010000245.1:0-3731 GCA_036846145.1 Bacteroidota bacterium | reverse complement strand
AAAGTATATCGTAATGAAAAATTTTGCTGCGAAGAATCTACTCTATAATTGAAATCGACAAATTTGGAATCATTTAATGAATTGGATCACTCTTTCGGATAAAAACCATTTCTACTTTTTTCCTTTTCTAAGATGGTAATAACTTCTTCAGCTTGGATTTCCAGATACTTAAGTTTTATTTGATAAAATGTAATTGTAGTAATGAGCGAAACTATTGTATTGACTAAAACAATTTTAAAGAAAAAATTTCCAGAATCTGAAGCATTAGCATTAGCAATTCCCAATATTGCTAAAGAGATAAAAATAAAAACGACAAAAAGTGTGTAAAAAATAAATATAAAAACAGAGGATAAAGCAATTAATAAACCAACGGCGAATGAAAAAATCAATGCAAAAATCCATATTAATTGCTTCGTTTTCATATTAATCAAACCAAGCAACTAATTTACAACAAATGCAAAGCATCCAAAGCTTCTCTTGCAGCCATTTGCTCCGCTTTGCGTTTTTTGGTTTCCGTTCCGAAGCCCAGAAGTTCATCATTTACATAAACTTCCACTTCAAACTCAAGCTTTTTATCTACTTTTTTGGCTTCTTTTAGCTGGAACACTACGCGCTGGTTGTTTTTCTGTCCCCATTCCAGCAATCGGCTTTTGTAGTTTTTGTCGGAAGTAAGCACTTCATCAACATCCAAATGGAAAGCAAGTATTTTATTCTCGAAGAATTTCTCCGCTTTTTTGTAGCCTTTGTCCAGGAAAATTGCGCCAACTAACGCTTCGAAAGCATTTCCAATTAAATCAGGAGAATCTTCAAGCTTGGCAGTGTGCGGCGCAACGCGCTGCATCCATTCGTAAAGATTCAGCTTCTGGCCAAGCTCATTGAAAAGATCGCGATTAACGATTCGTGCGCGCAACTGACTTAGGAAACCTTCTTTATTATCAGGAAATTTTCCGTAAAGATGCGCACCAATGACCAGGCTCAAAACAGCATCACCCAAAAACTCTAAGCGCTCGTTAGATTCGCCAGGCTTTTTGGCAATGGCAGATTTGTGTGTGAAAGCTTCGCGGTAAAGCGCAATTTTAGACGGAGTAAACCCGATGAGCTCTGCAAGCTCAGATTTAAACTTACGGTCCGCTAGAAATTTCTTAAGAATAAGATTGCTTTTTAAGCTTCGAACTTCTTGAAAATCAGTGAAGCATTATGTCCACCGAAACCAAATGTATTGCTCATGGCTGCTCTAATTTCGCGCTTTTGCGGTTCATTAAAGGTTAAATTCAGCTTCGCATCAATCTCAGGATCATCCTCGAAATGATTGATGGTTGGCGGAACAATTCCATTTTTAATGGCTAAGATTGAAGCAATTGCCTCGATAGAACCTGCAGCGCCAAGCAAGTGGCCTGTCATAGATTTTGTAGAGCTGATGTTAATGCGGTAAGCATCATCGCCAAATACTTTTTGTATGGCAATCAGCTCGCTAACATCGCCAAGCGGCGTAGAAGTACCGTGAACATTGATATAATCGATATCGGCAACAGTCATTTCTGCATCTTCCAGCACATTCTGCATAACCAGTTGTGCACCAAGGCCTTCCGGATGCGGAGCTGTAATATGGTAAGCATCTGCGCTCATACCGCAACCTGCTACTTCTGCGTAGATTTTTGCGCCGCGTGCAACAGCGTGTTCGTATTCTTCCAGGATCAATCCGCCTGCGCCTTCGCCTAACAAGAAACCATCGCGGTTTTTATCAAATGGCCGGGAGGCAGTTTTCGGATCATCGTTTCTTTCAGAAAGCGCGCGCATAGCGTTGAAACCACCTACAGCTGCTTCGTTGATTACAGCTTCGGAACCGCCGGTAATCATAATATCGGCTTTGCCGTAGCGGATGTAATTAAATGCCTCAGCAATGGCGTTTGAGGAAGAAGCACATGCGGAAACAGTACCGTAATTCACTCCGCGGAAACCATATTTAATGGAAATATGTCCCGGAGCTAAGTCAATGATCATTTTGGGAATAAAGAACGGGTTGAAACGTGGTGTTCCATCACCTTTGGTGAAATCCGTTACTTCATCGAGGAAAGTTTTGAGGCCGCCAATTCCGGAACCCCAAATTACGCCAGCGCGGTTTTTATTGATGGTTTCTACATTCAGTCCGCTATCTTGTATAGCCTGTTCAGCTACAGCAAGCGCGTATTGAGAGAAAACATCAATCTTGCGGGCTTCTTTTTTATCCATGTATAATTCAGGACTAAATCCTTTTACCTCTGCGGCAAATTTAGTCCTGAATTTGGATGCATCGAATTTTGTAATGAAGTCGGAGCCGCTTTTACCGGCTACAAGACCTTGCCAATAGCTTTCCACATCGTTTCCGATGGGTGTAAGGGCTCCCAGCCCGGTAACTACTACTCTCCTGATAGACTTCATCAAAAAAATCTAATTGTTATTACTTAACCTGACCTTCCAAATAGCTGATCGCCTGGCCTACTGTAGTAATGTTTTCAGCCTGCTCATCCGGAATAGATACGTTGAATTCTTTTTCCAACTCCATGATCAACTCTACAGTATCTAATGAATCTGCACCTAAATCGTTGGTGAAACTTGCCTCTGGGGTAACTTCGCTTTCATCAACACCAAGTTTCTCAACAATAATAGATTTTACTTTGCTTGCGATATCAGACATTTCTTTGTGTTTTAATTTTTTGCAAAATAACAACCTTTTGTCAATAAGTACCAAACAATTTCTTTTGTTTTTTGAAAATGGGGAATGTGGTGGTTAAAAGTTTTTGATTTTAAGGTAATTATTTTGCGTTTATAAGTTTGGCTGGCGCTTTGATAAGATTGATTTGCGCTTCGTTAGCTTGCTTTCGTACTTTTGTCTTAACACAAAAGTACCAAAAAATCAAGGCTTTCGATAAAATGCGCTTTCGTGAAATGAACTGAAGCTAAACAAAACCAAATCTCGCATCCTTATTTGCGCTTAATAAGTTATTTCATCTTTTGCTCGGGCATGGTTTTGTTTCCCCTTACGGGTCGCTTCAGTTCATTTCACTCAAGTCTCATTTTCTCTGATGCCGGTCCCGAAATCAATGAAATAATGTATTAATTTTTAATGTATTAATAGTTTTTCCATATATCAATTTGGTAAAAAATGCCTTGAATTTAACCTCTCCGCCCTATCGCTCCGACTGATGATTTTCCATATATAGTTCTATCAAAAAATGCTTTAAAATAATAGTATCTTGTGGATTTCTGGACCGGCCTTAAAGATTTTGCGTTAAGAAAATCAGTTAAAAGCATAATGATGTTTGTGAGATGAAAAGTTACGAGTGAAAATACAGCAGAAATAACTTACACAGTAAAAGGCGAGCCAACGCAAAGTGAACAATTACCACGAACCGAACTGGCGGCTCCTTTTACGGGTGAATAAATGCTTTTTGCTGATTTTTAGCAAAATTTTTAAAGCCTTGAATTTTGGTTACTTTGTTTCAAGACAAAGTGACAAAATAGAACAGTTGAAACGCTTCAGAGATTAAAGAAGCTGAAATTCCATATATACTTTCTACAAAAAATGCTTTAGAAAAGCCCCACCTAAATCCTCCCCAAAGGAGAGGACTTTGGAGCTCCGACTGTAATTTCAACGCTTAGTAGCTTATTTTAAATTCCAATTCACGAATTTGAAATGTATTTTATCATTAACCATTGCACGAAAAACCCTCCCCTTCGGGGCAGGGTTTGGG
>DAIUCM010000244.1:0-3734 GCA_036846145.1 Bacteroidota bacterium | reverse complement strand
CTGTATATATGTAGGTAGATTTTATATCCTTAGCTTATTAAGAAAGCATTTTTTCGGATATCTATATATGGAAATTTTAAACTTATGCTACTTCTATAATTTCCGGCTGTGTTTCGGTTTTGGGTTTTGCTTCAACTACAACGCCTCTTGTATTTTCGGCGCGGAAAGGGCGAATATCTTTTACAATACCAATCCAGCTAAGCATTACCAGCATATAATAAGTAAAATCTATTTCGTACCATTTGTAACCCTGGCGGCAGCTGCTTTTGCAATGGTGATGATTGTTGTGCCAGCCCTCGCCCAAGGTAATTATAGCCAGGAAAAAGTTGTTGCGGCTGTCATCTGTAGTATCGAAACGGCGGCTGCCATAAACGTGCGCCAGCGAATTGATGGTGTAAGAAGCCTGGTACAAGCAAAATAAGGTGAAAAAGTATCCCCATACAAGTGGCGCCAGCGTACCAGTAATATATAAGCCCAGCAAACCAATAAATGCGCCCATGCTTAGTGCCGGCACCCAGTAATATTTGTTGAGCCAAACCAGCTCGGGATATTTGCTGAAATCGGTAATTTTTTTAGGATTATAAGTCTGTGATTTCGGCTCGAAGATCCAGCCCATGTGCGCATGCCAGAAACCATGTTGTACCGGCGAGTGCAGGTCGTCTTCTTCATCCGAATGTAAATGATGATCGCGATGATTGGCCGCCCACCACAAAACACCTTTCTGCCCGCTGCTCATACACATAAAAGCGAAGAAAAACTGCCAAAAACGGTTTAGTTTAAAGGAACGGTGGCTGAAATAACGGTGATAGCCGGCAGTGATAAAAAACATGCCTAAAAAGTAATTTACAGCAAATAAGGCAACCATGCTCCAGCTAAAAGGCACCATAAACAAGGCGGCAACACTTAGCAGGTTAATGGCGATGTAGATGTAAAAGGTGGCGTTTTTGTTTGCGATTTTCATTCAGGGTAATTAAAAATTATAAAAAGGCTGCAAAGTTACGGCAAAAAATTTATGCCTTCGCCCGGCATTTAAGCATTTTATGGCAATTACTTATATGCGCTATACAAAAAATTACGTTAAAAGCGTAAGGCCTTGTATCTTTGCAGAATATTTACCGTAAACAGGCCAGGCATTTTTTTAGTTTGGCAAAAGCAAATTAAAGTGGCCGGCCGGCTGCAGAAGCATTTCTGAGGAAAGACATATATGGAGGATTTGGGAGCTAAGTTTAGCCGCGATAAAGGTTTTTGTTTCGACCGCATAATTATACAGGAAATAATTTTTGATGATACAAATGATGTAACGCTGTTTTGCACAGTGCCTTATTACGGCGAAATGTATACAGCCAATTTCGGGCTCAATTTCGAGCAGCTGAACATCATTCTGCGCAGCATAAATAAATCGGATGGAAGCGCCGTTGCAACGGCCATTGCCGAAAAGCTGAAAGGCGAGATTGAAATTCCATCGGTTATAGAAGTTACAAGCCTTTACGGCAAGCCCCTGGAAGTAAATAATTGCATACTTTACACAACACTTTTCGACATCAGCGATGATGATGATGACGAGGCGATTGACGATGAGGATTTTGACGAAGATGATGAAGCTGCATTCGAGGAAAACCTTGGCGGAAAATTCCTGGATGAAGATGACGACGATTACGAGGCCTATGCTTTTTTAATTGATGAAATTCGCCTGAAACACCCGCTGAACTGACTTCTTCAGTGATCAGTAACCAGTAAACAGTAACCAGTGCCGCGATGCGAAGCGAATTACGCACACATTTACTCAATTACTCATTCACTCATTGCTTTTTACATATATCAAAAGCTGAAAAAATGCTTTGAGCTTTCTTTCGTAAAGCGAAGCAGAATCCGCGGAATCAGAAAAATCATTATTAATCGGCGGTTAAGTATTGGTGTAGATTGAAAGAATTGTAGCAAATTGCGGATGGAAATAATTCACCATTTAGCATTCACAATTCACCATTTACAAAATGACTGATATAGAAATTGCCCGCGCCGCAGATATAAAACCCATCCGCCATATTGCAGATAAATTAAATATTCCGGAAGAAGATCTGCATTATTACGGCCGCTACAAAGCCAAACTTCCTTTACATTTAATAAACGAAGAAAAAGCCACGCAAAGCAATCTTATATTAGTTTCTGCCATTTCGCCAACGCCGGCCGGTGAAGGAAAAACCACAACTTCTGTTGGCTTAACGGAAGGCTTAAATCGTATCGGCAAGAAGGCAATGGCCGTTTTGCGCGAGCCAAGCCTTGGTCCAGTTTTCGGTATGAAGGGCGGCGCAACCGGTGGCGGTTATGCGCAGGTAATTCCCATGGAAGATATAAACCTGCATTTTACCGGCGATTTTTCTGCCATCGAAAAAGCCAACAACTTACTCGCCGCGCTCATCGACAACAACATACAAAACAAGAAACACAGCCTGAATATAGATCCGCGAACAGTAACTTTCAAACGCGTGATGGACATGAACGACCGTACTTTGCGCGATATTGTGGTTGGTTTGGGTGGAACTGGAAACGGAATTCCTCGCGAAGCCGGATTTGATATTACCGCCGCCAGTGAAGTAATGGCCATTTTATGCCTGAGTAAAAATCTGCCCGACCTGAAACGAAAGCTGGGAAATATATTTGTAGGATTTACGTACGATAAAAAACCGGTTTACGCGCGCGACCTGAAAGCAGAAGGCGCCATGGCTTTGTTATTGAAAGATGCCATTATGCCGAATTTAGTTCAAACTATGGAAGGGAATCCGGCGATAATTCACGGTGGCCCGTTTGCAAATATTGCGCAGGGAACAAACACAATTCTTGCAACAAAAATGGGTTTGAGTTTGGCCGATTATGTAGTAACAGAAGCCGGTTTTGGTTTTGATTTAGGTGGCGAAAAATTCCTTGATATAAAATGCCAATATGGCGATCTGGTACCAAAAGCGGTTGTACTTGTGGCAACTATCCGTGCTTTGAAATACCATGGCGGGCAGGCTTTGGCCGATTTGAAAACACAATCTGTTGAAGCTGTGGAGCGCGGCCTGGCAAACCTGGAAAAACACCTCGAAAATGCGAAACAGTTTGGCCTCACTCCTATTGTTGCTTTAAATCATTTTACGTTCGATGCGGAAGAGGAAATTGCCGTTGTCAGCAGCCGATGTAATGAACTTGGCGTAAAATTTTCCATCGCAAAGCATTGGGCAATAGGCGGAAAAGGAACTGAAGACCTTGCGCAAAAAGTAGTGGAAGTTGTGGAGCATGAAAATACCAGCTCTTATCAACCTTTATATGACTGGAACTGGCCTGTGGAAATAAAAATAGAAACCATTGCCCGTAAAATTTATGGCGCCGATGGCGTAGAGTTTGGCCCGAAAGCAAACGCAGATCTGAAGAAAATTGAAAAATTGGGATTATCCAATTTACCGGTTTGCATTGCCAAAACACAATATTCATTTACTGATGATCCGACTAAAATTGGCCGCACACAAGGATTTTTACTCACCATAAGAGAAATAGAAATTGCTGCCGGTGCCGGATTTTTAGTGCCAATCGCGGGCGATATGATGCGCATGCCAGGATTACCTGCTGTACCCGCCGCTGAAGGAATGGATATCGATGAAAATGGCGTAATTGTGGGATTATCTTAAATTAAAAATTAAAAATGAAGAATTAAAAATGTCGCGATGCGAAGCAATTTTTACAGTTCGGCCATATATACT
>DAIUCM010000243.1:0-3738 GCA_036846145.1 Bacteroidota bacterium | reverse complement strand
TCCCTACGGGACTTGTTCAGCGCTCCGAAACAAGTCCCGTAGGGACGATTTCATATTGTAGGGATGGAATTTATTCCATCCGGAACATTAAAGCATTTTTTGGATAATTGATGTATGGAAGCCGTAATTGTGAAAAACAGTTGCGGCTTTTTTTTGTCTGAATCTGCATTTACAGGATTTCAGAATTAAATTGATAAAACTCTTGCCGACGCAGCTCGCGCGCGTTTCAAACGCGTACGGACGAGTTTCGCGTCTCCTGACGCCAGGAAAATAAATCAAAAATCCACATTACTAAAAGTCACTGAATTATCCATTAATTAACGCAGGTTTGAAGCATTTTTCAGCTAATTGATATATGGAATTTCCGCACCGAAATCTATGTTCAGCAACAGACAAACAATTATTTTGCGCATCTGAGCAAGGTCATAAAAATCACCCAAATAATCAGTAATTTTGCAGCAAAATTCCGCATATCACATATATACGAACTTCAAAAAATACTTCATTACATAAAATGCACCATATTTCAGATCCTTTTCAGCCGCGCCACATAGGGCCGGATGCTGCCGAAACCGAGGTAATGCTAAAAACCATTGGCGTTGCAAGTTTGGACCAGCTTATTGATGAAACCATTCCGGGAAACATCCGCCGCAAAGGCCAGATGAACCTGCCTGCCGCCCTCAGCGAAAGCGAAATGCTGGAGCAATTGCGTGCTTTGGCCAGCCAGAACAAGGTTTTCAAGAATTTTATTGGTTTGGGTTATTATGGCACCATTACGCCACCGGTTATCCTGAGAAACATTATGGAAAATCCGGGTTGGTACACAGCTTACACGCCTTACCAGGCAGAAATTGCGCAGGGCCGTTTGGAAGCGCTGATCAACTTCCAGACCATGCTGATGGATTTGACGGGAATGGAAATTGCCAACGCGAGTTTGCTGGATGAAGGAACCGCTGCCGCAGAAGCCATGCATTTGCTGTTCAACGAGCGCAAAAAAGGACAAGGCACAAAATTCTTCGTATCTGAAACCTGTTTGCCGCAAACCATTGATATTATTCTTACCCGCGCCGAGCCTTTCAATATTGAAGTGGTGATTGGCAACTGGGAAAATTTCGATTTCTCTACGGAATATTTCGGTGCGTTATTGCAATATCCTGATGCGAACGGTAAAGTTGAAGACTACAAATCATTCGTGGAGAAAGCGCATGAAAACAATATTTTAGTAGCTGTTGCTGCTGATTTATTGGGCTTGGCTTTATTGACTCCTCCGGGCGAGTGGGGCGCAGATGTGGTTGTTGGAAATACGCAGCGTTTCGGTGTGCCGATGGGTTACGGTGGTCCGCACGCAGGATATTTTGCAACACTGGATAAATACAAGCGCGAAATGCCGGGCCGTATTATTGGCGTTTCTATTGATGCGAATGGAAATATGGCGTACAGGATGGCGTTGCAAACCCGCGAGCAGCACATTCGACGCGAGAAAGCAACATCCAACATTTGTACGGCGCAGGTTCTATTGTCAATCATGGCAAGTATGTACGCGGTTTATCATGGTCCGAAAGGCATCAAACACATTGCGCAGCAAACACATACGTATGCTAAAGTATTGAATGCGAGGTTGCAAAAAATGGGTATCAACCAAATCAACAAGCATTTTTTCGATACCTTATATATGGAAATGGCGCCGGAAACTATCGAGCGTGTTCGTACGGAAGCGCTGAACAACGGCGTGAATTTCCGCTATACGAATAACGGCATTGGTATTTCAGTTGATGAAACGACTACAATTAACGATATAAACCTGGTTCTCAACATTTTCGCGAAAGCAGGAAACACCAATTTTGAGCCGGTTACAATTGAGGAATTTAACGCTGCATATAGCACAGGCTTAGAAAATGATTTGGCTCGAACAAGCGATTATTTAACGCACCCGGTTTTCAATGTTCACCACAGCGAAACGGAAATGTTGCGTTACATTAAGTCTTTGGAAAACAAGGATTTATCTTTGACGCATTCCATGATTCCTTTGGGAAGCTGTACCATGAAACTGAATGCAACAACCGAAATGATCCCTGTAACATGGGCGGAATTCGGCGCTTTGCATCCGTTTGCTCCGCAAGACCAGGCATTGGGTTACATGCAGATGTTCAAAGAGCTGGAAGATTATCTTTCAGAAATTACAGGTTTCGCGGCAACGAGCTTGCAGCCAAACTCAGGTGCGCAAGGCGAATATGCCGGTTTGATGGTTATTCGTGAATATTTGCGTGCGAAAGGTGAAGGCCACAGAAATATTGCTTTAATTCCACAATCAGCACACGGAACAAACCCTGCAAGTGCGGTTATGGCGGGCATGAAAGTGGTAGTTACCAAAACCGATGAACATGGAAATATTGATATTGAAGACCTCCGCAAACGCGCTGAAGAGCACAAAGATGATTTGGCTTGTTTGATGGTAACGTATCCATCTACGCACGGTGTTTTCGAGGAAGGAATTATCGAGATCTGCGATATTATCCACCAGCATGGCGGGCAGGTTTATATGGATGGCGCGAACATGAATGCGCAGGTTGGTTTAACGGCTCCGGGCATTATCGGCGCGGATGTTTGCCACCTGAACCTTCATAAAACATTCTGTATTCCTCACGGTGGTGGTGGTCCTGGCATGGGCCCTATTTGTGTGGCGAGCCATTTGGCGCCATATCTGCCGGGCCACGCAATGGTTCGTGTGGGTGGTGAAACGCCAATCCATGCAATCAGCGCGGCTCCTTGGGGAAGCGCGAGCATTTTGCTGATCTCTTATACGTATATCCGCATGATGGGCCCTGATGGTTTGACTGATGCAACACGTTACGCTATTCTGAATGCAAACTACATAAAAGCCAGATTAGAAGGACATTACAGCACTTTGTACAGCGGCCGTAACAATCGTTGTGCACACGAAATGATCCTTGATACGCGTAAATTCAAGCAGACTGCCGGTGTGGAAGTGGAAGATATTGCGAAGCGTTTGATGGATTATGGTTTCCACGCGCCGACGGTTTCTTTCCCGGTTGCCGGTACTTTGATGGTGGAGCCGACCGAAAGCGAGCCGATGAGCGAGCTAGACCGTTTCTGCGATACATTGATTGCCATCCGCGAGGAAATTGCTGAAATTGAGAACGGACAAGCGGACAAAACCGATAACGTACTGAAAAATGCGCCGCACACGGTTTTTGTTATCACTGCCGATGAATGGAACCACAGCTACCCGCGCAGCAAAGCGGCTTTCCCGCTGCCCTGGATCAAGAACCACAAATTCTGGCCAAGCGTGGGCCGCGTAAACAATGGCTATGGCGACAGAAACCTCATCTGCTCCTGCCCTGCCGTTGAAGCGTACGAAGCGGTTGAAGCGTAAGTTTTACTTATTAGCATATTATAAAAAATGCCTTTGCTTCGCAAGAAGTGAAGGCATTTTTGTTAGCGGTATAATAAAATACCAAATTGAGTTTTATGTTTTTCTTTAGTTACTGTATTAAAATAACAAACTTCTTTTATCAGAAATTTTGTTGAATTCTTATTCTTTTCTATAATTTCTCTTAGCCTTTTCGATGGTTCCTTTGAATAATAGTCAGCATTAAAATCTTCCCTGTCAGAAGCTGTATAATTATTTATATATTCATATTCTATTTCGGTTGAATCAGGAATTATTTTAAACGAAAAAATCGAATGTTTTTTATTATCAATAGTGAAAATAAAAAC
>DAIUCM010000242.1:0-3993 GCA_036846145.1 Bacteroidota bacterium | reverse complement strand
ATAATATTAGATTTATTTTTGCCAGGATCAATCTAAACACATTAATTCTGTAAAAGAAAAAAGCATAGGGTAAATGATATCTTTAAAATTCGATGAAATTACCCCTGGGCATATAAGCGGCAAGTGGAAAGTTGTATCATACAGGTCATCTTCCCGCGCCGAAAACTTTTTTCTTGAAGGATTAAAGGAGATCACTTTCCTTCCGGATCTGAACTTCATTGCGGCAAGCAGCGGTATTGTAACCGGCAAATGGCAGCTTGAGCAGCACAAGGAAATCATAGCCAACCCTGTATTATCTTTCGAGCTATTAACCGGCAGCGCATCCGACCGTGCTATGATTACGCGCTATGCCTACATGCCAAAGGAATACGAAATCAAGAAAAACGATGAAATGATCATATACTTTTCAAACGGCAGCGAATACGTGCTTGAAAAAATACAAGCCTAACCATAAAGTAACCAGAAAACAACCAAACCCGTGAGTAAAATAATAGCTAAAACCCTTGCAGCCTTCTTAATTATTACAGCAGCACTGGCATTTATTGGGTATAAAATTTACAGGAACAGCCAAAGCATTACCCAGATAAACAACGAAATTATACGCAGCTATACCATAATTTCTGCCAATAAAGATGTTTCATCGCAGGCCAAAGATATGGTGCTTGCCACACGCGGATATTTACTCACTGAAGACAGTATGTATTTAAGACCTTATACATTGGCTGCAAGTGGCTACCCGGTGAGTATGGCTACACTTAAAAAAGCAGCTGTAAACCGCAGCGAAACATTGCAGGAACATGTAAACCGGCTTGCAAGTTTAATGGAAACCAGGCATTCGTACTCCGAAAGCTACATCATTACAAGGCATACAAAGGGATTAAGCGCAGCTGTACAGCTTTTTAAAGAACGTACAAACGGAAATTTGATAATGGATTCTATAAGAAGTGAAATTCAGCAAATAGAAAAACTGGAATTCACTTTCTTAAAGAACATACTTAATAACCGCGAGCACCAGGTAAAAGAAATGTCGGAACTGCAGCTTGGGCTTATTGGCGTAATTGTAATTGCACTGGCGCTGGTGCTTGTATTATTAAGCCGTGATATTACCGGAAGATTAAAAGCGGAAAAAAACCTTAAGGACCTTAACGCAACCCTTGAACAACAAATTGAGGAGCGTACCGAAGAGCTTAAAAGATCGTTTGAAGATATGGAAGCGAAAGTTAAATTCCGCAACCTGGAGCTCGAAAAGCAAAACCTGGAGTTGCGTAAAAAACTGGGCATGTAAACAAATAGCTCCAAAGCTTAAAGCAAGTTTTTAAATTGATTATTTTGGCTTGTACCTGGATTTCTGCAATATTTTTTTGTAATCTTTATCGTTGAAAAGCTGCTCTAAAGTTACATCTCGGTTCTCATCCATATATTTTCTAACAATCTGCCAGCCAACCCATTCGCCTAAACGCGGAGCAGAATCGTTCGGCACACCATCGGCGGCAGTATAAGGTGCTTCTTTCAGGTATTTCATAATCAGGTACTGGTCGGTAGTATAAAGTATGTTTTCACCGGTTAAATGCTGCCACATCTGCCCTTCATTTTCTTCGCACCAGTTCAGTTGCTTTTTAGTGTAACCAATGCGTAGCGTATCGGCCAGTTCGGGCGCAAGTACTTCCGTAAAATACAGCATTTTGCCTGAGTATATCATACTGCTGAGCATGGTTTGGTCAATAAGCTGGCGTTCATTATATTTTGCCATGAAAATGGTTTTAAGTGCTTCAGGCATAATATACTCTTTTGATAAGCGGCGGGTAATGTAATACGGAAAATCGTAGTAACGGTAATCCTTGCCTAAAAACATATCCAGGAAGATACAAAGCGCATATTCATACGTTACTACCTGGAAATTAAAGCCGCTGATAGAGGTATAAATCCTGGGAAGGGAATCTTTCGGAAAGAAGTATTTCCAGCGTTTAAATGCCTCTTCCAGGTCCTGCTCCAGGTTTTTAATCTCGGCATCGGTATAAGTTTTCTGAATATCCTGGTAAACAGAGTCGAAATAAACATTTGTAATTAGCCCTTTCAGCGAATCCTGTGCACGCGGGCTGCTAACCCGGCCAAGCATAAAAACTCGCTCCATCATCAGCTCGGTTAAATCGTTATGCTGCGTGCTAACTTTGGTAAACTGAGTTTGCCACTGGTTGGTATCCAGCTCAAAAAGTATTTTTTCGAAACGTGTTATATGCGCATCAACTTTAATTTCATCTGTATCAGCCTTCCAGCGGTTTTCTTTACAGCCGGCCAGGCCTAATATCATCAGCAGGAAAAATAATTTAAAATACTTTTGAACTACAATCATTAATATTGCTTTAAAATCCTAATTAAATAATCTAAACGCAAAATTATGAAAAAGGTGTATCTCCTTGGCCTGTTAATTATAATGTTTGGCGCAAAAGCAGGCGCGCAGAACAGTGCAGCCGGCACTTTTAAAGGTGGCTTAAAAATAAATCCATCGTTTACCTGGTTAAAAACAGAAGCTGAGAACAGCAGCCAGCCCATTGTTAACGATGGCGTAAAGTTCGGGTTCTCATACGGTGTTTTCGGCGATTATTATTTTGCCGAAAATTATGGTTTATCTGCCGAGCTGCGCATTGCTCACCTTGGCGTAGGCTACACTTATTCACCCAATAACGCAGTCGTTAGATCTGTAGAAAGAGACCTCTCCATGCAGTTTGTGGAAATACCGGTAACCTTAAAAATGCGTACCAACGAAATTGGCTACATGCGTTATTTCGGGCAGTTTGGCTTTATGCCATCTATAAATATTAAGGCCAATGCCGACCAGGTTTTAACTGATGCCGCCGGAGGAAAAAGAACAAATGATAATTTAAAGGTAATGAAAGATGTTAACCCACTGGGTTTATCGCTTGTAATTGGCGCCGGCGTAGAGTATAACCTGGGTGGCTCAACATCGTTATTGGGCGGGCTTACTTTTAACAACGGCTTCACCAACCTTATGAATAAAAAGGCCGATGATCCTGCAATGGAAAGTTACCGAAACTTCAACGCTAAAATGGCCTATATAGCACTTAATCTCGGTGTAATTTTTTAATTCATAACATAATTTTATTAAAGCATTTTTTGCCGGTTGCATATATGTACCTTGCAAAAAATGCTTTTTTCGTTAAAAATTACATCACAGCAATTACCAATTTGGTAACTTTTCAATAGCTTTGCTGTTAATATTATGCGTGTAATTGCTATTGGAACATTGAAAAAATTCTGGGAAAAGCCACAGTATGCCGATGCAGAGCAAAACTTACGTGCCTGGTACGCGGAAGTAAGAAAAGCAAGCTGGAAAAATAGTAACGATGTAAAAAAAATGTATACTACTTCAAGTATTGTTGGCAATAACAGGATAGTGTTTAATATTAAAGGAAATAAATACAGACTAATTGTAGCAGTAGATTATAGCTTCCAGATAATTTTTATTCGTTTTATCGGAACGCATATTGAATATGATAAGATTGATGCAAAAACAATTTAATATGAATATAAAGCCAATTTATACGAAATCAGATTATAAAAAAGCGCTTCTTCGTGTAGAGAAACTTTGGGGAGCCAAACGTAATACGCCTGAAGGTGATGAGCTGGATATTCTTACTACGCTTATTGAAAAGTACGAAGAAAAAGTTTTCGAGATACTTCCGCCAGATCCTGTTGAAGCATTAAAATTCCGGATGGAACAAATGGGATTAAAACAGGCAGACCTGGTTCCTTACTTTGGAAGTGCCAGCCGTGTTACCGAAGTACTTAAAAGAAAAAGATCGCTGACTGTTAATATGATAAAAGCCTTGTATTTACATTTTGGAATTCCGGCAGATTCGTTATTGGCTGGAAAATAAATATAAATTGTTGTACAGAAAGCATTTTTTGCCGGTTGCATATATGTACCTTGCAAAAAATGCTTTTTATTTTAATATTAAAGCACGAACTTTTAAC
>DAIUCM010000241.1:0-3998 GCA_036846145.1 Bacteroidota bacterium | reverse complement strand
TCTCTAACATGGGCGGTAAAATTACTTATACCAATGCTGCCGAACGCGATTTTATCCCTATCAACATGCGCCTGGGGAGTGCTTTGAATATGGAGATAAATGAATACAATGAAATTATGTTTGCCCTCGATTTCAACAAGTTACTTGTGCCAACCAACCCAACCTATGCAGTTGATGAAGATGGGCGAGTATTAAGAGACAGGGATGGAAAACCAATTATAGATAAAGGTAAAGATCCTGATAAGCCGGTAATTTCAGGCATGATCCAGTCGTTCTACGATGCGCCGGGCGGCTTTAAGGAAGAAATGCAGGAAATTAACCCATCAATTGGTATGGAATACTGGTACGCGAAGCAGTTTGCAGGCCGCCTGGGATATTTCTATGAGCACAGGAACAAAGGTAACCGCCAGTATTTAACATTAGGCGTTGGCGTAAGATACAATGTATTAGGTTTGGATGTTGCTTATCTTGTACCAACCAACACGCGTAATTCCGTACAAAGAAGCCCGCTGGAGAACACCTTGCGTTTCACACTTTCTTTCAATTTAGATCCACAGAAAGGCAACAGCAATAACGTACAGTAATTGTGAATGGTAAATGGTGAATTCATCTTCCCGGTAAATTCTTCCATTATCACATAAATACAAAGCATTTTTTGCTCGACATAAATATGGAATTCCAGAGCGAGTTGACAACTTTTCAATAGTTGTCAACTCTTTTGGTTCTATAGATGTAGCTTTGTCTTATACGAAAGATTTTAATTTCACATGCAATCACTTATAACACATGAATTTCAGGGTAGGTTTCGGTTATGATGTACACGCACTTGGCGATGGCGACAGCCTGGTTTTGGGTGGTATATCTATTCCATCTCACAAATACGCCATTGGCCACAGCGATGCAGATGTACTGATTCATGTGCTTTGCGATGCATTGCTTGGTGCGGCTAATCTGCGCGATATTGGTTTCCAGTTCCCGGATACAGATGGCCAATATAAAGGCATAGACAGTAAAATATTACTAAGGAAAGTGATGGAGCTGGTTAGAGAAAAAGGCTATTTGTTAGGAAATATAGATGCAACGGTTTGCCTTCAGAAACCAAAAATCAATCCGCATATACCTGAAATGAAAAAAGTACTTGCGGAAGTAATGCATACCGATGAAGAAAACATTTCGCTGAAAGCAACAACCACCGAAAAGCTTGGTTTTGTTGGCCGCGAAGAAGGAATAAGTGCCTACGCAACAGTACTAATATATAAGTCTTAGCAGAAATACATCTAATATAATATGCAAAAAGCCTCTTACTGTAAAAGTGAGAGGCTTTTTGCATATATGAGGCACGCTAAAAATGCTTTAAACTTTACGCGCTAAAATTAAGATAAGACTACTTTTTCGGCGCAAATTTTTTCTTCTGTACCGGAATACCACAATCCTGACAATCGTGCTTGCTTTTTAAGGAGTTTACAATATTGCGGATAACATAAACAATAGCAATTATTAAAAGTATGCCGGCTATTATATACTGGTAATTTAAATTTTCCATAGCAACTATTTTACATAAGGGTTATGCAGCTTTTCATAGCCGATGCTGGTGTGCGGGCCATGGCCGGGATAAACTATTGTGTCATCATCCAACACGAAAAGCTTCTCTTTTATAGAACTGATCAAGGTTTTAAAATCTCCGCCCGGCAAATCTGTTCGTCCAATACTCTCACGGAACAACACATCGCCGCCAATAATAATTTTATTTTCCTCGTTATAAAAAACAATATGCCCGGCTGAATGTCCTGGCGTAAAAAGTACTTTCAGCGTTGTATTCCCAAATGTTACGGTATCGCCTTCATCCAGATATTTCTCGGGCATGGGAGATTTTGGCGCCGGCATGCTATAACTGGCACTGTAAATATCTGTCGCGCGAATGTTGGCTTCTTCTATTTTATGCGTTTCCAGCTTAAGCTTATATTTTTCAGCAACAAACCGGTTACCAAAAACATGATCTATATGGCCGTGCGTATTCAGCAATTTTACCGGTTTCAGCGCATTGGTTTCTATAAAACTACTTAATTTTTTCTCTTCCGAAGCATCCAAACAACCGGGATCTATAATTACACACTCCTTTGTATCATCATACAAAACATAAGTGTTCTCAGAAAACGGGTTGAAAGTGAATATTTTTACCTGCATAATATTTATTAACAAGTTTTCGAAAGCAAAGTTACGTTGTTGAGTTAAGAGTTAGGAACAAGGAACTAGGAGTGATTGTGAATTGTGAATTAAAAGTCATCGTCGCGGCGTAGAGAAGTTGCATGCAACGTCTCTACAGAATAACCAACGCAAATTGAACTATAAAGCATTTAATTGCTATCTGAGATATGAAATTGCCGAGTGACGAAACATTCATTCATTCTTTTATTCAATCCTTCATTCATAAAAAAACAAAACCCCGGTAAAGCATTTTTACCGGGGTTTATATATGTAAATTGGGAAAAATATTAGTTGCTTGCAACAGATGCCGTAGCACCAACTTTCTCCTGTAAGAATTTCATGGTAACAGATTTTGGACGCTCGATAGGTAAACCTAAATAACGATCCCAGATCAATGATGCCAGAACACCTAAAGCGCGGGAAACACCAAACATTACTGTATAGAAATCATATTCCTTCATGCCGTAATGTACCAATAATGCACCGGAATGCGCATCTACATTTGGCCAAGGATTTTTAACTTTACCGGTTTCGTTAAGTACTTTCGGCGCAATTTTGTAAAGCAAGCCTACTATTTTCACCAGTTCATCATCCGGCATATATTTCAAGGCGAAATCGCTCTGCGCGGTGAAACGAGGATCGGTTTTACGCAGTACAGCGTGGCCGTAACCAGGCACTACCCTGCCCTCATCTAATGTGCGGCGAATATAAGCTTCGATCTGTGCTTCATCCAGAACTTTATCTCCAAGTTCATCGCGCATATCAAATATCCAGCGTATAACTTCCTGGTTTGCAAGGCCATGTAACGGGCCAGCCAAACCATTCATCGCCGAAGCGAAAGATAAATATGCATCACTTAAAGCAGAGCCAACCAAACGTGTAGCATGCGCAGAAACGTTTCCGCCTTCATGATCTACGTGTATGGTTAAATAAAGGCGCATCAGTTTTTTGAACTCTTCGTTATCGAAACCAAGCATGTGCGCAAAGTTCCCGCTCCAGTCCGATTTTGTATCTGGTGCAATATGCTCGCTGTTTTTGTATGTTCTGCGGTAAATATATGCTGCAATATGCGGAAGACATGCGATCAGGTTCATCACATCTTCAAACATATATTCCCAGTAAGTGCTCTTGTTTACGCCTTCGCGGTATGCTTTCGCGAATTCCGACTCGGTTTGCAATGCTGTAATGGCAATGCTGAACTGAGACATCGGGTGCGTGTGCAAAGGAAGCGCGTTCAGCGTATCATATACATGCTGAGGCACTTTTGCACGGCGATGCCACTCTTCGGTAAGTGATGTTACGTCTTCCTGCGTTGGCAGTTCGTCCATCAGCATCAGATAAAAAATGCCTTCCGGCATTGGCTCTGTACCGTTTTTGAACTTCGGAAGCCTTTCGCGCAACTCGTTTATAGAATAGCCGCGGAAACGGATTCCTTCTTCCGGATCCAGCGCTGATGTTTCATATAATAAACCAATCATACCGCGCATACCGCCCAGAACCTGGCCGATATTGTACTCACCCAGAGATACTTCCGAATGATTTTTGCGTAGATTATTGAACTCTTCTTTAATGCCTGCTGCCCTGCTGCTGAATTTTTCTTTTAACGTACTCATGGTTTGATCTCTCAGGATATTAATTCAATCTTCTAAATACTGCCGCAAAATACAGAATTCTTTGCTTCTTAGCGGCCTTTTTAGCTATAAAATTTTAAATAAATAGATATGTTAATATGATAAAACATGTTTACCCAAATAGTTCGTGCGCAGGAAGCATACATTAAATGTGAGAATAGG
>DAIUCM010000240.1:0-4047 GCA_036846145.1 Bacteroidota bacterium | reverse complement strand
ATTTTACAAATTTTGCAGCGCTCTTGTTGTTTTTATTTGTTTAAACCAGTTCAATTATATATCTTTTTAACCTGTACTTTGGTTGCTCCGAAATTTATAAGTAAGCCAATCTGAAATTTATAAGCCACCACATAATTCATAATTTGCGCCAAATGAACATTCTCTAAATTTATCAGCGCTTTTATTTCTACAATTACTTTATCTTCAACAATAAAATCGGCCCGCCTAGTGCCGACTTCAACTCCTTCATAATAAATAACCTGGTCAACTTCTCGAGCAAATCCTAAAGCTGCTCTTTCCATTTCTATAGCCAAACATCGCTGGTTAAATTACTTCCTGGAATCCATTGCCTAAGGTATTATGAACCTTCATCGCGCAACCGTTTATCTTGTAAGTAATTTCATCTAAGGTTTTTTGAACCATGATTTTTAAAATTAATTGTTTGACATAAAATTTTAAATGGGCTTTCGGTTCAAATTGTCTGAATCATGATTTATAGGATTTTCATGATTAACATGATTTAAGTATCAAGAATATCAAGTTCATCCTACTCATCATGGTTCAGACAAAAAAAGCCCGAACCAATAAAGGTTCGGGCTTTTCCATTTATAGGCTAAGCAAAAAATGCTTTTATTCAGTGATCAGTTTTCCAGTAACCAGTAACCAGTTAATCGTCGCGGCAACTAAAAACGCATAACGATCAACGCCAACCGTCCAACGCAGATTACTTCTTATCGCCGCCTACTTCTTCGTAGTCAACATCGGTTACATCGCCTTCTGCCTGGCCGCCGGTTTGGCCATTTCCGTTGGCAGAACCTTGCGCGCCGCCTTGGTCAGCGCCTGGCTGGCCTTGTGCGTACATGTCTGCAGAAGCAGCCTGCCAAGCGGTGTTCAACTCAGCCATAGAAGAATCTATTGCAGCTAAATCCTGGCTCTTGTGTGCATCACGAAGCTTGTTTAAAGCATTCTCGATAGTTGTTTTCTTCTCAGCAGGAATTTTATCGCCGTACTCTTTCAACTGTTTTTCGGTGGAGAATACAAGCTGATCTGCCTGGTTTACTTTTTCTATCGTTTCTTTCGCTTTTTTATCGGCTTCAGCATTTGCTTCTGCTTCGCGGCGCATTTTTTCAATTTCCTCCTGACTCAAACCGCTGCTCGCTTCGATGCGGATCTTCTGCTCTTTTCCGGTTGCTTTATCTTTCGCGGAAACGTTCAGAATACCGTTCGCATCAATATCAAAAGTTACCTCAATTTGCGGAACACTACGCGGCGCCGGCGGAATGCTGTCCAAGATAAAACGACCGATTGTTTTATTGTCTTTCGCCATAGAACGCTCGCCCTGCAGGATGTGAATCTCCACGCTTGGCTGATTATCTGCAGCGGTAGAGAATGTTTCGCTTTTCTTGGTCGGGATCGTTGTGTTGCTCTGGATCATGGTTGTCATCACGCCACCCATAGTTTCGATACCAAGGCTAAGCGGAGTAACATCCAATAACAATACATCTTTCACTTCACCGGTTAAAACACCACCCTGGATCGCTGCACCGATGGCTACAACTTCATCAGGATTTACACCTTTGTGCGGCTCTTTACCGAAGAATTCTTTTACTTTTTCCTGTACTTTCGGGATACGTGTAGAACCACCAACCAGAATTACTTCATCAATATCATTTACAGAGTAACCTGCATCTTTCAACGCTTTGCGGCAAGGCTCAATACTTCTTTCAATCAGGTTATCAGCCAGTTGCTCGAATTTCGCGCGGCTTAATTTTTTAACCAGGTGCTTTGGAATGTTATCAACCGCCATAATATATGGTAAGTTGATCTCTGTTTCCATCGCGCTACTTAACTCAACTTTCGCTTTTTCAGCAGCTTCTTTTAAACGCTGTAATGCCATCGGGTCTTTACGCAGGTCCACGTTTTCATCACGCTTAAATTCATCTGCTAACCAGTCGATAATTACTTCATCAAAGTCATCGCCACCCAAATGCGTATCACCATTGGTAGATTTTACTTCGAAAACGCCGTCGCCAAGGTCAAGGATGGAAATATCGAAAGTACCGCCTCCTAAATCGTAAACCGCTACTTTCTGCTCTTTTCCTTTTTTATCCAAACCATAAGCTAATGCTGCAGCAGTCGGCTCGTTGATGATACGTTTAACTTTTAAACCAGCAATTTCACCGGCTTCTTTGGTTGCCTGGCGCTGCGCATCGTTAAAATAAGCCGGAACTGTAATTACCGCTTCTGTTGGTTCAGTACCAAGATAATCTTTCGCTGTTTGCTTCATTTTCTGAAGGATCATAGCTGAAAGTTCCTGTGGTGTGTAAACCTTATCGCGGATCTTAACACGGGCTGTGTTGTTTTCGCCAGTTGTAAGTTCGTAAGAAATATAACGTTTCTCAGAATCTACCTCGCCGGCATTACGGCCCATAAAACGTTTGATAGACGATATTGTATTTTTAGGGTTGATAACTGCCTGACGTTTAGCAGGATCGCCCACTTTAATTTCGCCATTATCAAGAAAAGCAACTACAGATGGTGTAGTGCGTTTGCCCTCGCTGTTTGCAATAACTACAGGCTGATTACCCTCCATTACCGCTACGCAAGAGTTTGTTGTACCTAAGTCGATACCGATTATTTTTGCCATAAATCTTGTGTTTTTCTAGGTTTCTTATTTTGCGTAAACCCAACAAAGGCAATACCAAAAGGTTGAATGCCGAAGTATTATGACAAATGGTAATATATGCGGCTACCTGCTGCCAAAAAGACAGCTATTTGCGGAAATTAAGGTTGCTTGTGTTGGTGCCTGATTTTGTCAGTTCATCAATAGTTGTATTGCTTGCCGGTACAGAAATTACCGTTTTATTGCGCGAAGAAAATATACCCTGACCGTTTTCGATGTTTGTATATTCAGGTTTTTTCTGGACTATGCCAATAGCGGGTTTATAAACATTCATATAATTGAATATCTCCTCTCCCCCGCCGGTTATCTGGAAATCTATTAAACCCAGCTTGCGGTAAACATTGCTTTTGGGCTGCAGGTTATCCGCAATAATGCGGTAAAAATCATCGCCGCGAATTGTGAACCTGATATCGTTGCCCGCGGCCGAGCCTGTATTCAGATAATTCGAAAAAACCGGCCAGCGGATCGCATCTTCCTTAAGCAATGCATTGGTGGCAGCATCGTATTCCGAGTAATTAATGAAAATATTCATCTCGTAGAAACGCGCATTTCTGCCCGAGCCAAAATTCACAGGCCTGTTTAAGCCACGCGGAAAAGTAATTGTGGACTGCGAATTGGGAAATGTAGGTGAAATATTGCCAACAATGGGCGTTGTACTTATTGCGGTTACATTTGTACTTGTGTTTCTTACAATTAACCTGTAAACAACATCTGCATTAAGCTTATAATCAGCAGGTGTTTTATACAGGTATTGCCCTGGCGCGGAAAATGTGCCGCTATCTTTATTGGTAAGATATACTTTCTGCAGCTTTACATCATTCTGCACATTGCCATTACGCATTTCCTGCATGCGTACATCCAGGCTGTCTTTATGAAATAGGCTGTCTTCAATACCTGCGATCTTATAAGCGCTCTGGTCCTGGTTTAAAAAAGCTTTGCTAATTTTAATATACTGCGCTGTATCGTTAGCATCTAACAAGCCATAAACAACATCTATCTCGGTCCATTTTTCATTAACGTCAAAATCTGTACGGCATGAAATTGTTAGCACCGGAACAAAAAACAATAAATATAATAGAAGACGGTTACGCATAATAAATTTTTAACCTTATACCTTAATGCACGCAAGAAAAATATCTTACGCAGCGGTGTTTTAAACCTCAAATATACAGCCAAAAGCGCAAAACAGGTAACTCAAAGTATTTTTTAACATTTGCTTATATGGAAATGAGTAAATGAATGAATGAGTGAATGAGTGAATATTTTTTTCCGTAACTTCCATATCAGGTTCCGAAGAAAAATACTTCAATTCATTCGTAATTCGTAATTGTTAATTTGTAATTGACTAAAGGGCATTTTTAATT
>DAIUCM010000239.1:0-4051 GCA_036846145.1 Bacteroidota bacterium | reverse complement strand
GTATTACATTTACGCCTTAAAATTTTAGCAATAAAACTTTTATTTTATGCGGCCATACATTTAATCTATACTACCAATTTAGTAAGAATTATTAACTTTTGATAGTGGTTTACAATGTACAACAAGCAAACTTCAATTCGAAATTAATATTATATGACTATCCGTTTGTTAGTAAAATATTTAAATCAAACCTCTCCGGCTTTCAGCCACCTCTCCTTATCCAAGGAAAGGAGTGCAGCTCCGACTGTAGTTTTATCTTATTTTTTCTATTTAACCTGGTATGCGCATAGTTATTAAATAAAAAAATGACTATACACATAATAACATTAACAGAAATCTTAAAGATAATATTATATTTGGGCAGAGATTGAGGTTTTTATAAGTGCCCTAAAGAGAATTTTTATTTATAAAACCTTGTTAACCACAACCTAAATTTTTTATAAGCATTGTTATACTTATCAATATTAAAATTTCGCTCTTTATTATTAATTATACACTAAAATGACTATTAATATAAGGGTGCCTCTAAAAACCTCAATCTCTGCGTTGTGCTATCAAATTTAAAATCCTCATTTACAAACTGTAATAAGGGTTATAAATTTTCTGCACGCCTTGATCTTAAGGTTTTTAGAGGCACCCATAAAACAAAAAAGGCGCAATACAGCGCCTTCCTTGTGGAACCTATATTTTAGGTGAAAAATTATTTTTCGCCGCTTGCAGCGCCCATGCTTTCCAGGTCACGGTCGAGCAAATACAATCCGCCTTTATCGTTTCCGATGAGCTTTAATTTATCCAGTATGTTCCTGGCAAGCGCTTCTTCCTCAATCTGCTCGCTAACGTACCACTGCAAAAAGTTATGCGTGGTATAATCTTTTTCCTTCAAACAAATATCCACAAGGTTATTGATCTCCGATGTAACTTTAACTTCGTGGCTCAAAACCATTTCAAATATTTCGGAAATAGAGTTAAAGGTTTGCGGCGGCTGTTCCAGGGCCGGTACTACAGCGTGCCCGCCTCTGTCATTAATATAATGGAATAGCTTCAGCATGTGCATACGCTCTTCATCGGCATGCAGATACAGGAATTTAGATGTGCCGTTGTAGCCCACCATTTCTGCCCAGCTGGCCATGGCCAGGTAATATTGAGATGAAAATGCCTCCAGCTCAATTTGCATATTTAAGCCCTGCTCAATAATTTTTGAAATCATATTTTTATTTTTGTTTGTTGATACCTTTGAATCTGTAATTGTGGCACAATATTATATAAACCTTTGCAGTAAATGTTTTGTCAAATCTAAAAATTAAATACAACCATATATGTTCAACCCAAAAAATACTTTCAACATTATTTTTATAGCTATATTGGCGCTTACCGTTTTTGCTTTTAAAGGCGAAAAAAAATTCCCTGAGCTTAAGGGAACAACCTTAAACGGCAAATCTATAGTGCTTCCCAAAAGCACCGAAGGCAAGTTTGCGGTTTTAGGTATTGCTTATTCTTTAAAGGCGCAGGACGACCTGAACACCTGGTACCAGCCCATTTACTCGCAGGTAATGGAAAATAAATTTATTCCCGCGCAGGTTTATTTTATTCCTATGACCGGTAATATTAAAGGCATGAGCCAGGATAAAATAAAATCCAAGATGAAAGAAGGCATGGACAGCGAATGGCATAAATACGTTGTTGTTTACCAGGAAAAACCCGACTCGTATATTAAAGAGCTGAGTATGAATGAAAAAGACAAACCTTATATTTTTGTTTTGAATCCGCGCGGCGAAATTGTTTACCAGACATCGGGAGAATTCACCGAGAAAAAAATGGAATCCATTATTGACAAGCTCAGCGAGTAATCTTCGCATATTTATATTTATGGCCTAAAGCATTTTTCATATAATGTATATATGGAAAATGCTTTTTCTTTTTCTTATTCTTTTTAAATTCCACACCTCCATACAGCAAACTCAGTAGCGCAAAATCAGCTTAATACAATTCAAAAAAATACTAAATTTCGAAATTGCCAGTATTACAGCTATCTTTGTTTAATGCAGCAATTGTGGTATAAAATATCATATATAGGTATAGATGCGTCGCTACCATATGTACAAACGCGCAGCAGTATTTTCCTTAACCGTATATGCTTAATAGAACTTGGCTTTGTTTTATCTTCGGTTATAATTAATTTATTTTTAAAGGATTACAACTTCGTTATTCCCTTAACACTTGCCGCTGTTTTGCTTGGTTTTACGTTTATTCTGCATACAAAGCAGCAATATGAGCTAGCCAAAAGCAATGTAGTAATAGTTACGCTGGCGCTTATTTGCTTTATGCTTTTTAAGGCAGGAAGCGGAGCCGGTATCGAATTTTATTTTCTGAGCCTGGCCATGTTGCCAGCCATTGTTTTTACCGATAAAAAACGCATCTATTTTTTCCAGGCGTTATGTATTTTATGCCTTGCCGGTCAAAAAATATACGAAAATATTTATGAGCAGGATGCGTTGAACTCGCTGGAAATATATAGGCTTTTTTACATTATAAACAGTATATATTGCGGGTTGATGATAATACTGGCGCTGACTTTTTTCAAGAACCAGACTTTGCAAAGCGAATCGGAACTGCTTGAGCAGAAACGCACTATTGAAGAAAACAACGAAATGCTGCTGAAGCTCAATGAAAACCTGGCGCGCAGTAACCGCGACCTTGAGCAATTTGCCTATGTTGCCAGCCACGATCTTAAAGAGCCTTTGCGGATGATCTCAAGTTTCGCCACGCTACTTTCGAGAAAATGCGCCGATAAAGATGACGATATTACCGAATACAATAAGTACATAAATTCAGGCGTTGAGCGAATGCAGAAACTTATTGACGATCTGCTTACTTACGCACGAATTGGCAGCGAAGAAAAACCTGTAACCAGTATTAATGCTGTTAAGTTAATTACGGAAATTACCCATCACCTGGCTTTAATAATTGACGAAACCGATGCGGTAATAAATTATAAAAATCTGCCCGAAGTTAGAGGGATTGCCCCGCAACTGGGCCAGCTTTTTTACAACCTGTTATCTAACGCAATAAAATTCAGGCGGATGGATACAACACCCGAAGTTACAATAAGCTGCAAAACCGAAAAGGAGCACTGGCATTTTATGGTAAAAGACAATGGGATTGGCATTCACCAGAATTATACCGATAAGGTTTTTGTTATTTTCCAGCGTTTGCATGCGCCCGATAAATATCCCGGCACTGGCATTGGCCTGTCGTTATGTAAGCGAATTGTGGAACGCCACGGTGGTACAATTTGGCTTGAATCTGAACCCGGCAAGGGCACAACCGTGCATTTTACTATTTCTAAGGCACTGTAAGTTTCAAGCAAAAAAATATTGCTTGATAAGATATGGACGCAATGGACTCATGATTTTTTAAATCAAGCATAATTATTTACATACTACTTTTCAAATTTTTGCAGTATAACAAACACGGGGCAAAATCATAGCTTTCTTAAAATCAAGATATTTATACATCAAAGCATTTTTGAGGATATGTATATATTGCATTTGAATTCCGAAACAAATAATTTCGTAATTACGTTGTGCTTACATTAATTCGTATTATGAAAGCGTCAGTAATAAAAATAGGAAATTCCAAAGGCTTGCGGCTCAATAAAATGGTTTTGGAGAAATACCAGATCAAAGATGAAGTAGAAATGATATTACAGGACGATTGCATTATTCTAAAACCCATTGCGGAAGAACCAAGAAAAGGCTGGGAAAAAGCTTTTAAAGCTATGCATGAAAATGGCGATGACAAACTGTTAATAGATGATGTTTTTGAAGACGAAAGCTGGGATTAATTTATGCAATACAAACAATACCAGGTTGTTATCGTAAACCTTGACCAAACAATTGGCAGCGAAATAACTAAAACACGTCCTTGTATAATTGTTTCTCCCAATGAAATGAACAAATACCTGAATACCATTACAATTGTTCCGGTAACCTCGCAATGAACTGGTTTAAACATTAATTAGAATTAAAAAAGCGGCGAGAAAATGCCAGTT
>DAIUCM010000238.1:0-4056 GCA_036846145.1 Bacteroidota bacterium | reverse complement strand
CCCTTATGGATGTATTGCCCATCTTTTATGGTGTAAGTAAATTCTCTGCGCACAGGCAAATACATACCCTGCTGCACTTCCGCGTAATCCTGGTTTATACGGAATTCGCGGCAGAATAAAAGCGCATCCGGATTTATAGCAAAATCTACACTTTGTATAATCCAGGTTGAATCTTCTACATATAAGGTACCCGAAAATAATGGTTCGCTTTTAAAAACAGGCTTTACTTTTATCCTGTAAATTTTCTTGTCGCCATCATAAAAAGAAGTATCGAGGCTGAAACGGTAATTAAGTTCAGCAGTTGGCGCCAGTGGCGATAACAATGGTTTTTCGCACAGCAAGGGAGCATCTATGAGGTTGCGATAAAAATTAAAATCTGTTTGCGAAGGCCGGTAACTGATCAAATAAGGATCCTGGTACTCCTGCCCTACTGCCGCAATATCGCGCTCGCCATATTCGAAGCCAAGGTAAACCGAACCGCCCATTTGCGATGTTTTTACATCAGAGAAGTCATGGTAAGCATTAATAATAACTTTGTATTTGCCCGGCCTTTTATAGTTTGTTTCTTCGACTGACTCAATAAGCTTCATGTGTTCCAGTTTCTTCAACTCTGCATAGGCGCGGTATTTAAAACTGGTTTCCTCTTCTTCCTTTTCTTTCTTAACTTTAAGCGAATCCGATTCCTCTTTCTTTTTTCTGGCAGAGAAACGTTTCTTTTTCTTGGGAGATACATCAACATAATTCTTTAAAGAATCAGGACGCGTATCAACCTTTGTATCAACCCTTTCAACCGATATTTTCTGGTATGTTTTGCACTTGTAATTTTCAACTGCATGATGATATTCATCTCCTTTCCGACGAACATTGCGCATTATTTCCCGGCCTCTATCTATATATACGCTGCTAACTACTACGTCTTTCAGGTTTATGGCAGATTCTCTTAAAATTACATTGTGCGTGAGCGTTTGGTTTATGGAAAGCTCAATCTGCGCCTCGCGTTTTTCATAGCCCAGCGCATTAAAAACCATAATGTATCTACCGGCAGGCAATTCCAGGAAATAGCTTCCTTCTGCATCGCTGGAAACGCCATACGACCTGTCTTTTACAAATACGCTGGCATATGGAATTGCGTTACCAAGCGAATCGGTTATGCGCCCTTTCAGGATAGCAGCATTGGCCGTAAAACAAGCGCAAAAAAGTAAAAAAAGCAGGCAGGCTACAAAACGCATTTACAAGCAAAATTACACTCAAAATAACGTAGTTGAGACGTTGATGCTGTTAAAAAAGTAACAGCCTGCATTTTAATTTTCTTGGGGCGATGCCCCAAGCTGAGAAATTTCATCCTATTAGAATGTTGGTGTAAAGCATTTTTTTGAGAAGTGAGATATGGATACTTTGTAAATTTTAGCTAAACATTATTATTCTATCTCCTATCTCCTATCTCCTATCTTCTATCTCCTATCTCCTATCTTCTATCTCCTATCTCCTATCTCCTATCTCCTATCTTCTCACTTCTCACTTCTACCTCCTATCAATCAGTGAATTATTCTTCGTTTCACCCATAAAAATATAAACCATAAGCGAAATAAAAATACAGGCAGTTACGTACCAGTAGTAGCCGCTTTCTGAGCCGATGTTTTTAAACCAAAGCGCAAAATACTCTGCAGTTCCGCCGAAAACAGCTACAGTAATGGCATACGGTAAACCAATGCCCAAGGCTCTTATTTCTGCGGGAAACAATTCAGCTTTCACTACCGCGTTTATAGAAGTATAGCCGCTTACAATAATTAATGCTGCCATCATCAATAAAAATGCATGCGTAATATTGCTGATATGGCTAAGCGCGGTTAATAATGGTACGGTTGATAATGTTCCTGCAACACCGAAGCCAATAAGCAATGGCCGCCTGCCGATTTTATCGGACAACAAACCAAAAAGCGGCTGCAGCAAAGCGAAAATAAATAGCGAAATAAAGGTGAGCAAGGTTGACTGATCCTTAGTTAAATGTACCGTATTCACAAGGAATTTCTGCATATAAGTGGTGTAGGTATAAAAAGCAATTGTTCCGCCTAAAGTAAGTCCTACAACTGTAGCCAGCGCATTAGGATGTTTCAGCAAGGCTGAAATGCTTCCCCGCCTGGCTTTTTCTGCCTTGCTTTCATGCTCGAAAGCCTCAGTTTCATGCAGGTTGCTGCGCAGGTATAAGGCCACTACACTTAGTAATGCGCCAATAAAGAAAGGAATCCGCCAGCCCCATTCATGCAGCTGCTCATTGGTAAGAAAAAGCTTTTGCAGCATTATCTGTATGCCCAGCGCAGTAAGCTGCCCGCCAATTAAAGTAACGTACTGAAAGCTTGAGTAAAAGCCTCGGCGATCTGCGGTTGCTACTTCGCTGAGGTATGTTGCGGAAGCGCCATATTCGCCGCCAACACTTAGGCCTTGCAGCAACCTGGCCAAGAGCAAGATTGCGGGTACAGCTATGCCTATATATTTATAACCTGGCACCAGTGCAATTAAAAGCGAGCCGAACGACATGAGCAAGACAGACAAGGTGAGCGCTGCTTTCCTGCCAGACCTATCCGCAATTCGCCCGAAAATGAAACCGCCCAAAGGACGCATCAGGAAACCAACGGCAAAAATTCCGGCTGTATTCAGCAGTTGCGCAGTAGGATTACTATCTGGGAAGAAAGCCTGCGCGAAATAAAGTGAAAAAGCAGCGTAAGCATACCAATCGTACCACTCAACCAGGTTACCAACCGAGCCGCCGAATATCGCTTTCAGCCGCCAGCTTACATCATCCTTGCCCAGAGGTTTTTTTCGCTTGTTTATCAAACTCATGCGTTAGGGATTTCCATATATCGTTCCACGGAAAAATGCTTCATTATATTATAATGTAGCCATGTCAATTACAAAACGGAAACGCACCTGCCCTTTCAATATTTTTTCATACGCTTCATTTATATCTTTAATGGCAATTACTTCAACATCGCTGGTAATATTATTTTCTGCACAAAAATCAAGCATTTCCTGCGTTTCAGGTATTCCGCCAATCAGCGAGCCGCCAATACTTCTGCGTTTACCAATTAAATTGAAAGGTGGAATCTGCACTGCTGTAGGTGGCGCGCCAACACATATCATTACGCCATCGGTACGCAGCATATTCAGGTACATATTATAATCATGCGGAGCAGAAACGGTATCTATTATAAAATCAAAACTGTTCCTCAACCTGGCTATATTATCGTTGTTTGTGGTAAGCGCAAAATGCTGCGCACCTAACCTGCGTGCATCGGCCTCTTTACTTTCCGATGTGCTGAGCATGGTAACTTCCGCGCCAAATGCCGATGCAAATTTAACGGCCATGTGGCCAAGCCCGCCCAAACCCAAAACAGCAACTTTATGTCCTTTTCCAACTTTCCAGTGCTTTAAGGGCGAATAAGTAGTAATTCCGGCGCATAACAGTGGCGCAACTGCCTCTAACGGCAATTTATCGGAAATACGTAAAACAAATTCCTGGCGTACAACTATATTATTGGAATAGCCTCCGTAAGTTACACCACCTGTAATTTTCTCAGGACCATTGTAAGTGCCAACCGATCCGTTCTCGCAATACTGCTCCAGGCCCTCCGAACAATAATCGCAATGCTGGCATGAATCTACCAGGCAGCCCACACCTGCCAAATCACCAGCCTTAAAGTTTTTAACTTCAGCGCCTACTTTTAATATTCTACCTACAATTTCGTGGCCTGGCACAACGGGATATTTTGTTCCCATCCACTCGTTGCGCGCTGTATGTATATCGGAATGGCAAACGCCGCAGTATAAAATTTCTATTTGTACATCATTCGGTTGTAAATCTCTGCGTTCAAAAGTCCATGGTTTCAGATCTTCTGTTGCAGCGTGTGCGGCGTATCCTTTTGCTTCAATCATTATTAATAATTTTAATTTAATGTAGTTTAGTTAAGGATTTCTCAAACGTATCGGTAAATTCAATATATTGATTTCAATTCTCGTTTTTGCCCTCCGTTGCCGGGCAGGCAACTTCTTTTGGCTTGA
>DAIUCM010000237.1:0-4077 GCA_036846145.1 Bacteroidota bacterium | reverse complement strand
ATTGTAAGATATCCTATTGTTTCAAATATATAAATTGCAGAACTAAAATTGCTTTATAGTATGTTGGGCGGAATAACCTGAATCATTTTTCACCAAAAGGCTATATGGCAAGAATTTACGTTTCTATTTTTCTATTGGTTTGTGTATTGATAAATCATGCAAAAGCACAAATATCATTGACAAATAATGCTTATTTTCAAAATTTCGATTCACTTGCCAGTAAAGGAACAACGGCTGCAACTTTACCTTATGGTTGGTATATTTACGAGCGAAACCTCGGCACAGGCAAAGCAGCGAACCGTACCTACGCGGTAAATGATGGCGCTGCAAGTGGCGGAAACACATACAGTTATGGCGTAACCGGCCAGGCTGACAGAGCTTTGGGAACAATTTCCACGGGAACGCTGGCTACAAGTTTCGGAGCAAAATTCATTAACCATAATAAATCTAAAATTAACGCTTTAAAAATAAATTTTGCGGTTGAGCAATGGCGTTTGGGCGCAATTGGCCGTACCGATAGCTCGCGATTTTCTTACAGCACCAATGCCGATAGTTTAGGACATGCAACCGCTAAATGGATTTATGTTTCAAAACTTAATTTAGTAAGTAATTTAACCACGGGCGCAACCGGTAAGAAAAATGGTAATTTGCCAGAAAACAAGACGATTGTATCTTATACTTTAAACGGTTTGCATTTAGCGCCAGGAGATAAGATCTGGTTTCGCTGGGAAGATGCTAATGTTTCCAAATCGGATGACGGTTTAGCCATAGATTCCTTCAGCATTGAACCGGTTATCGATATCAGGCCGGCAATTTTTTTCCAGCCAAAATCTATTACGGTAAATGAAAATGAAGGGTTTGTAAAGACAAATATTTCAATAAGTTCCGCACCAAAAACAGATATTTCTTTCCGGGTAAAAATAATGGAAAAATCGTCTGCAAAGCCTAATATAGATTTTGAATTTAACGATTCAGCAACTTATATTTTCCCTGCAGAATCTGATTCCCATATAAGCATTCTTATAAAAATACTTGATGATAAAATTCATGAGCCTGCTGAAAAATTGTTTTTGCAGATTTATGATGTAAAAGGTGCAAACCTGGCAGATTCCATCCTGGAGATTACAATTTTGGATAACGATATATTATTCAGGAATTACAGGATCAGCCAGATTCGAAGGCAGAACAGCAAAACCGGCGTGGCAGATAGTCTGGGCGTAAAATGCTGGGTAAAAGGTATCTCGCAGTCTGTAAATTTTGTAAATACGGGCTTGCATTTTGTTTTGGCTGATGCTTCCGGCGCTGTCTTCGTTCATTCCAAAACTAGGAATTTTAATTATTCTCCGGAGCCCGGCGACAGCCTGAAAATACTTGGGAAGGTTGATCAGATAAATGGTTTAACTGTTTTTATACCCGATTCTATCGTTACAATTTCATCTTTACATATAACTGATGCTCCAAAAATTGTTTCAACTTTATCCGAAGAAAATGAAGCGCAACTTGTTCAGCTTAAAAATGTGCGTTTGCTGGATGAAAATGAATGGCAAACCGGTTCAGATAAACCTGGTTTTTGTGTGAAAATAAGTGATGATAAGAATGATTTTACTATTTATATCAGTGCGCAAACGGAGCTTTTTGACATGCCTGCGCCCAAGGGAAAATTCAATATTACAGGTTTCGTAAGCCAGCAAGATTCTGTTGCGCCTTTTCTGCAAAATTATATAATTATGCCAAGGTTCGAAGCTGATATTGAGCCTGTTATAATGCCAAAACCGGTTTATAAATCTTATTATATATCAGATTTTAAAAGCGTAAGTACAAGTGGTGAGGCTGATAGCATTGGAGTTAAGGGCTGGATAAACGGCATTGTACACAGCGAAAGTTTATTTTCGCAGGAACAGCAATTTTCATTAATGGATTTAACTGCCGGAATAATTGTAAATGCTGCTGAACACACGAATTATCTGGCAAAACGTGGCGATATGATAAGTGTTTTAGGAACTGTAAATCAAACAAATGGATTGATTTATTTTGATGCAGATTCCATCATTTTCATTTCCGCGAATAATGCGCAATTTGAACCAAAAATAGTTAGCGCTTTAAGTGAAAAGCTTGAAAGCAGCCTGGTAAAAATTGAAAATGTAAAAGTAACGGAAATTAAAGGAATTGAATATAATAACCAGATTTTTAGAGAATTACAAGTAACGCAAGGTGATGATCTGTTTACTGTTTATCTCAACAAAAATTTCCCTGAATTTGCAATTTCTGCTGAAAACGAGATGCTAAATATAACAGGCATAGTGTTGCAGAATGATTTCAGCTCGCCATTTACAAGTAATTATATTATAGTTCCGCGCGATTCTGCCGATATTCAGATAATAAAAACTGTTGGCTTTCAAGAAACTAAAGCAGCAGATGCTGCGATAAGAATTTATCCCAACCCGGCAGAAAATTTTATTAATATCAGCACAGGCTATTTGGCGAACAGCATTTCAGTTGTGGATATTACCGGTAAGGAAATGTTAAGTTTTAAACCACAAAGCATTTTTTCGCAACTAGTTATATGTAATTTAAAGCCAGGAATTTACTTTTTAAAAGTTGCGCTGAACGGAGAAATTAAAACACAGAAATTTATCAAGAAATAAGTTACGACCTCGGGTGAAACCTTGATATGACTTCTTTCAGGTAACTTCTATCCAGGTGCGTATAAATTTCGGTGGTTGTAATAGATTCATGGCCAAGCATTTCCTGCACGGCACGCAGGTCTGCACCGCCTTCAACAAGATGTGTCGCAAATGAATGACGGAAAGTATGCGGGCTCACCGTTTTTTTTATTCCGGCATCCGCAGCGAGCCGTTTAATTATAGTGAAGATCATTTCACGCGTAAGTTTCGCGCCGCGTTTGTTGAGAAAGAGAAAGTCGTGCTGTCCGGGTTTTGGGCTGATTTGCTTGCGCACGCCATCTTTGTATCTTAAAATCTGTTTCAGCGCGGTTTGGCCAATGGGCACCAATCGTTCCTTGTTACCTTTACCAATAATCCGCAGAAATTCGTCCTGCCAGAAAATATTGCTCAGCTGCAGATTCACAAGTTCCGAAACGCGTAAACCACAGCTGTACAGCACTTCTATAATAGCGCGGTTTCGCTCGCCTTCCGGCAAACTTGCATCTTGCGCGAGCAGCATCGCATCTATTTCTTCCTTGTTTAAAACCTCGGGCAGTTTACGTTTCAGCTTTGGAGTAATTAATAATTCTGCAGGATTATGTTGTAAAACATCTTCATTTATTAAATAAAGAAAAAAGCTTTTAACACCGGAAATGATTCTTGCCTGGCTGGCGGCGCTCAAGCCTATTTCAGCAACCCAGTTAATAAAATCGGTAAGATGTTTAAGTGTAATTTGCTCCAGTTTAATGTCGGGAAAAGTAAATGAGAAAAATTCGAAAAGCTTATCAATATCGCGCAAATAATTCTCCTGCGTATTACCGCTTAGGCCTTTTTCTACCTGCAGGTAAATGGCAAATCCTTTCCGGTACGCGCTCCACATTTTCAATTAAGAATTATTAATCATGAGTGTATTTAATTTTCGCGCTTCTTAGCTTATTGAAATTTCCTGTTAATATAATATAGCGTGTCGATTAGAGTCCTGGAAGAATCGCTTCGATCTTTATAAAATATTTCAATTTTGTAATCTTCTCTATTGATTCTGACTAAACGAGCAGAATCTATACTATTCATAATCGTGTAACCGGTATCCCAATCGACATTAATTCTGCCGTAATCTTTATCAAATAAACCATCTTTCTTTATTAAACGAATACTTGATAATGTCATAAAAAATCCACTTTCAGAAAGGCGAAATTCTTTATTAGTATAGATATTATTATTCAATAATAATCCTAATAAACTCAAAGGAATAATTAATATCACTCCGATTATTGATAATCCAACTGAATAAAATTTTACTGCTTTATATGCTGTTATTTTAGCGAGTAAAACTGTACTGATACAGAGCCCGAAATAAATTAAAAAATCCGTATATAATCCACGATAGCTGTAATTCAAATAAAAAATTAAGTAC
>DAIUCM010000236.1:0-4093 GCA_036846145.1 Bacteroidota bacterium | reverse complement strand
CCCATATATAACATCACTAAAAAATTGTTTCGGTATAAATCTGTACCATAAACAAAAATTATTTTAACTTCATGAAAAAGATTTCTCAACTGCTTGCCGTTATTTTATTGCTAATAAGCACTGTTGCGCAGGCACAAAAAAACAAAAAACCTGCTGCTGGCACAGCTAAATCTGCTCCTGCATACGATGTTTCTCCGCTTGGCATGCGATATAAATTACATAAATCTGCAAAAGGTACAAAGGCTAAATCGGGCGATTTTATAAAAATACACCTGGTAACTAAAACAGAAAAAGATTCGGTTTTATCCAGCACATATTCAACTTCTCAGCCATTAGCGCTTGAAGTTGTTGCACCAAGCTTTAAAGGCGACCTGATGGAAGGTTTCACCATGATGAGCGAAACCGACAGCGGAACTTTCCTGGTAAGTGTAGATTCGCTTGCGCAAGGCCAGCCTTTACCGGATTTTCTTAAAACAGGCAGTTTTTTAAAGTTCGATGTAAAAATGATAGATATTATGAGCAAGGAGGAATACATGAAAGAACGGGAACTTGCCGAGCTCGATGAAAAAGCCAAAGAAGGCGACCTTGTAAAGATCCAGGCAAAGGAAATAGAGAAATACGCGAAGGATAAGAACCTTAAATTGCAGAAAACACCAAGCGGTTTATATTATGTAGTAGAAAAACCGGGAACTGGTGAAAACGCAAAACAGGGTAATAAGGTAAGCGTGCATTATAAAGGGTACTTTTTAGATGGAAAAGTATTTGACGAATCATTCGGCCGCGGCCAGCCCATTACATTTCCTTTAGGTGTAGGCCAGGTAATTTCGGGCTGGGATGAAGGCCTGCAGTACTTTAACAAAGGTGGAAAAGGAAAGCTACTTATCCCTTCTTCACTGGGTTACGGATCGCGCGCAACCGGGCCAATTCCGGCAAACTCCATCCTTATTTTCGATGTTGAAATGGTAGATATTACCAAATAAGTGTTTTTATAATTATAAATAAGTTAGCTTACATTGCATTTTGCCTGAGTAGATCAAATGAGCTATTTGTGTTTAAATATCTAAAATAAAATTGGCAAGGCTTATTTACCTATCTTTGCAACCGCAAAATCATATTTCAATACAACAATACAATTAATGAAATTCAAATTATTTACGCTGCTTGCAGCCATTGGTCTTTTCTCCTGTAAAACAAACGATTTCCAGACTACAGAAAACGGATTACAATACAACCTGCATACATCACAGAAAGGCACAAAAGCCAAAGTTGGCGATTTCGTAAAAATACATCTCGTTAATAAAACCGAGTCGGATTCAGTGCTGCAAAGCACTTATACATCGGGCCAGCCCATAACGCTCGAGGTAATGAAACCAAACTTTAAGGGCGACCTTATGGAAGGTTTTACCATGATGGCTGAAGGCGACAGCGGAACTTTCCTGGTAAGTGTAGATTCTCTTGCGCAAGGCCAGCCTTTACCTGCTTTCCTTAAATCGGGCAGTTTTTTCAAGTTCGAAGTGAAGATGGTAGATATTATGACGCAGGAAGAATACATGAAAGACATGGAAAGAGCGCAGCAGGAAGAAATTAACAAACAGCAAGGCATGGTACAGGAGCAGGCAGCAACCATAGAAAATTACGCCAAGGAGAAAAACCTGAGCGTACAAAAAACAGAATCCGGCTTATACTATGTTATTGAAAAGCCCGGCACAGGCGCAAATCCTAAAGCAGGCAATACAGTAACAGTACATTACAAAGGCTACTTGCTGGATGGTACTGTGTTTGATGAATCTTATGGCCGAGGAGAACCTATCACTTTCCCATTAGGCGCCGGGCAGGTAATTCGCGGTTGGGATGAAGGTATTGCCCAGTTTAAAAAAGGTGGTAAAGGTAAGTTATTAATTCCTTCACCCTTGGCATACGGTTCGCGTGCCAGCGGGCCGATTCCTGCCAACTCAATATTGGTTTTTGATATTGAACTGGTAGATTTCAAATAGGCATTTTTCATCATAATAATATATGGAAGATCCCGGTTCGCTAAAGCAGCTTCCGGGATTTTTCAATTTTATCAAAGCATTTTATTGCAAAGTGAGATATTGATAAATTATCCAGTGAAATAATGGAAAAATATTACTTAGTTTAGCACATTTGAATTTCTAATTGATTTCTCATTCTTTGTTTCTGCATATCTCAATACCTGGAAAAATGCTTAAACCGCGAACAAATACTCATTCATTTTTTCATTCTTGCATTCATTCATTATAATCCATGGACCACGTAATTCTTGTAGATAAAAACGATAAAGAAACAGGCACTGCAGAGAAAATGGAAGTGCACAGAAACGGCCTTTTACATCGTGCTTTTTCAGTATTTATATTTAATGATAAAGGTGAGCTGCTGCTTCAGCAACGTGCCAGCCATAAATATCATTCCGGCGGATTATGGACCAATACCTGCTGCAGCCATCCGCGCCCGGGTGAAGACACTTTAAAAGCTGCGCACAGGAGATTGAATGAAGAAATGGGCATTACAAATTGTGAGCTTACCGAAAAATTCAACTTTATTTATTTCGCCGAACTGAATGACGACCTGAAAGAGCATGAATTCGACTATGTTTTTACCGGCACCTGGAATGGAACACCCGTTGTAAACCCGGAAGAAGTTGCTGATTACAAATGGATAAAACCAAGCGTACTTATTGCCGATATTTCTGTACGGCCTGAAGCTTATACGTATTGGTTTAAGGAAGTTGTTGAGAGAGTTTTGGCTGAAGTAAAATAGAAACCATTTTTTGGCTTGGTGTTATATGAAAACTCAATTGAAAGATTTCTTACCTTAGATTAATACCGAGTCAACGCACTGAAATTCGTCAGAAGAACAACAATAGTTTTTTAACTTGATTTATTTCTCAATCTTAATTATTCGTGCTTCACCAAGCCCTGAAGGGGCGAAATATGTCAGCCTGGGGCGAAGCCCTAGGTAAAATTACAAAAGCCAAAAAGCATTTTTTACCAAATTGATATATGGAAAATGTAAAAACTTTACCGTAAAAACAATGTTCTTAGCTTGAATTATTAATTTACGCAGCAAAAGAAAAATCCATGTATAAATCATACGATCCGAAAGAAATACCAACCACACAACTTCACGAATATTTACTGAGCACTATTGCACCGCGGCCAATTGCCTGGGCTTCTACAATAGATGAAAACGGAAAAGTAAATCTTGCTCCGTTTAGTTTCTTTAATGTTTTTGGCTCTAATCCGCCAACCTTAATATTTTCGCCGGCACGCCGCGTTAGAGATAATACCACAAAACACACGCTGCAGAATGCAATGGCCACAAAAGAAGTTGTTATAAACATTGCAAGCTACAACCAGGTTGGCCAGATGATGCTGAGCAGTGCGGAATTCGAGGACGATGTTAACGAGTTTGAAGCAGCAAATTTAACCGCTGAACCATCGCTTAAAGTTCGTCCGCCACGCGTAAAAGAATCTCCTGCGCAATTCGAATGTATTGTAAGAAATGTTATAGAAACAGGTGATAAAGGCGGCGCCGGAAACCTGATTATTTGCGAAATTGTACATGTGCATTTGCGCGAAGATATTTTTGACGGCGAAAGAATAGATCCGCGGAAAGTAGATAATGTTGCGCGCATGGGTTACCTGTATTATACCCGCGCAGCTGATGGATTATTCGAATTACCAAACCCAAAAGGAAACACAGGATTAGGTTTTGGCCGCTTACCGGAATTTGTATCTAAAAGCCATACTTTAACCGGAAACGAATTGGCGCGACTGGCAAGTATAAGTTATATTCCCGGTAACGATGAAATCCGAATGGTAGAAACTTCGCCAGGCATGCATGATATTCTTGAAAAATATGGCGACAGTAAGGTCGAATTACAATCGAAACTTCACAACCTCGCCAAAACTTTGATTAATGAGAATAAACTGGAAGAAGCCTGGCGCGTGCTTTATGCTTTCAGAGACAGATTAGATTAAAGCATTTTTTGAGGAAATGACATATGGAAAAGCAGTTCATTTTTGAGCTGCTTTTTATTTTACTTTTCGCAAAAATTCGAATATTATTAATC
>DAIUCM010000235.1:0-4170 GCA_036846145.1 Bacteroidota bacterium | reverse complement strand
ATTCAATTCCCGGAAAACCACGCCAGGGAAAATATAATGTTAAAAACAATAAATTATATTTCGATGGAAAAGTTATTGATATAGAAAAAGTTACAAAAGATTCCCTGGTTTTGGTCTTTGAATTTAAGAAGATCAACCAGCGATCGGTTTTTCTGCGTAAAGAAAAAATTGATAGTTTGAATAAACTTAAGCCAGGCATCGGAAATATGGGTGATGGTGATTTTGCCGTTGAGATTCCGGTTAAAAAAGACGATGTATATTTACTTCCGGAAGAACCTGCGCGTTTCACTGGCGATAAAGATTTTATAAAGCAAAACCTGAAATGGCCCACTGACGCAAATATACAGGGAACGGTTGTGGTTTCCTTCATTGTAGAAAAAGACGGCTCGTTAACAAATATTGAAGTTGTAAAAAGCCTGGAAAAAGATTTTGATGCGGAAGCTATTCGCGTATTAAAACTTATGCCGAAATGGATTCCTGCGAAAGATAAAGGCGAAATTGTAAGATCAAAAATAACATATCCTGTCAGGTTTAAAAATCCTTAAAACGTTTTTCACACAAACCATATATGGAATAAATTATGAAATATAGTTTTCACCTTCTGATATTATTTCTCTTAGCATTTGCAAACCCTTGCCTGGCGCAGAAAGACAGTGTAAAAGTTAAGAAGAACGGAAAAATATCAGAATATTATAAAAATGGTAATTTAAAATATACTGGTTATTATAAGAAAAGGCTAAGATCAGGTGAATGGAAGTTTTTATCTGAAAACGGAAATATTGTAAAAACCGAAAATTATGAAAAAGGCGTTTTACAAGGCAAAATAAATGTTTTTGAGAATAATAAAAAGGTTGTTTCTGGTCAATACAAAGATGGCAAAGCAGTAGGTGAATGGAATTACATCAATTATACAGAACCAAATGTTTTTATAATGATATTTCATATTGGTGACAGCACAATTCAGCAGTATTTTTATTACCACAATGATTCTGTTGGTAAGCTTTACAAAGAGAGCAGTTTTGTAAAAGGTGTTATAAATGGATATTATTTTAATGCGGAAAAAGTTATAGTGCATCAAGGTTACTATAAAGATGGAAAAGAAGACAGTATATGGAAATCATATTACTTAAAAAACACATTTCCTTCCCAGATTGCACAATACAAATTGGGAAAACTCCATGGCTTAAAAGAATATTTTAATGATTATACCGGAGCGAAGGTAAAAGAAGAGCTTTACGTAAATGGTTTACTGCATGGTATTGTAAAGGAATGGTACACAAATGGTAAATTGAGCACTATCGGAAAGTATAACTTCGGGAAGAAAGATAGTTTGTTCGTAAATTATAACGAAGATGGAAATATATATAAAGAAACTAACTATAGGAATGATACCCTGCATGGTATGGAACGGGTTTGGGAACTTAATGGTATGATATATCACCAAAGCTATTATGTTAACGGAATTAAAGAAGGAAAATATTCAATTCATTTTTCTGACGGGCAAAAGCAATCAGAAGTAATTGTAAAAAATGGCAATTATGAAGGTAAATTTATTAGCTGGTATGCTGATGGTAAAATCGAATCTGTAAGTTATTATGTTAAAGGTAAAAAAGATGGTGCAGAAACATTGTATTACCCGAATGGGAAAAAGAAAGCTGAATATATGTATAAAGATGGAAATTTGATCAGCACAAAAAAATGGACACGCGAAGGCAAACTTCGTAAGCCACCGTATGAAGAAGATGCAGAAATTGAGCTATATTATTGAGCTATATTATATTGAAGCGCCTTAAAGCAATATGAAATACTCCACACAAAGTATTTTTTACACAAACCATATATGGAAATTAACATGATGTTCTGTTTTCATTTTTTAGATAATCTGTGCATTTTGTAGGGACAGGTCGCGACCTGTCCCTACCATGGTTATAATTGGAAATCGGATTTTAATTATAAAGTTTAATGCCTTTATCGAGGCAATTCCCGAACTTATGTTACTAAAGCATTTTTACACAAACCAAATATGGAATACATTATGAAATATATTCTTCACCTTCTGATAATTTTCCTGCTGGCTATTTCAAATACAACTTTTGCGCAAGAAGAAAAACAAGCTGTAAAAAAGAACGGGAAAGTAAAGGAATATTATACTTCCGGCCAGTTACAGGCAGAAGGCAAAAACAAAAATTACCAGAAAACCGGTGAGTGGAAATTTTATACGCAAGACGGTTATTTGGAAAAAATTGAAAATTATAAAGTTGGCCTAAGGCATGGTAAAGTAACAGGCTATAAGAATAATGCAGTTAGTTTTACAGGCGAGTACAACGAAGGTAATGCAAGTGGAGAATGGAAATATTATGGTAATGATGGTAAGCTAACCCAGCAAAATATTTATTCTGCCAACGCATTAAAATCACTTACTTATTCAGCAACATCAGGTGAGCTTATTTATGAAACAAATTATGCCATAGACGGAAAAAAGCAATACTTTGAAGGAAGATATGCTGCCTGGTATTACGATGGAACACCAATGAGCGATGGTTATTACAAAAGCGGGCAGAAAGATGGCAACTGGAAATATTGGGACCATAGAAAAATTTTAATCAAAGAAGAGAATTACAAGAGCGGAATTAAACATGGCCAACAACTGCTTTTCTACCCGAACGGGAATAAAAAACTGGAGCAGTATTTTGCTAATGATCTGTTAGACAGTATCAGCACGGAGTGGTACGAAAATGGTCAAATAAAGAATTCGAGGTATTACAAATTTGGCATTCCGCAAGGCAATAATGTAACTTATTATCCTGACGGCACAAAAGCCAAAGAAGAGGTTTACAGTAAAACATCAGATACAGTTTGGAACAGGAAATGGAGGCCAGATGGGACACAGGATTTTGAAGAAATTTATGTTAAAAGCAAGAGAGAAGGTTTGCAAACATCCTGGTTTAATAATGGCAAAAAAAAGTACGAGATATTCTATTTGAATCATAAGAAACACGGCAAAGCCATATATTACCATGAAAACGGTAAAACAGAGAAAGAAGGATTTTATAAAAATGATTTTGAAGAAGGTACATGGAAAATGTATAATAAGAATGGTATGCTCAGCTCAGAATCTACATTTAAGAACGGCCAGTTACAAGAGGTAAAAGGGTTTGAAAAAGGCAGTGTAAAACGCTATGAATATATTTACGAGAACGGCAGAAATACAAAAATCCATGAATATACCGCAAACGGAAAATTAATAAGAACTACACAACCAGTAACTTACGGGGCAATTGGTGATTATGATGACATTTTAGGTCGATCTGTTCCTGTACCGAATTTTGATTTAAGTTCAGTGCCGCCACAAATAGTTGAAATACCGGAAAAAGCAGTGTCTGAAAACGCTCCTTTGGTATTTGCAGATGAAATGCCTGAATTTCCTGATCTGGATGCGTACTTCAATAAGCACGTGAAATACCCGGCTACCGCACCGGCAGACAGTATAAATGCCATTGTTTACCTTCAGGTAATTATAAGGAAAGATGGCAGCGTAGATAATATTACATTGTTAAATGGTTTCAGGAAAGAATTTAATGACGAAGCCATACGCGCAGTAAAAGCCATGCCTAAATGGAAGCCCGGAAAAAATAATGGAAAACCGGTAGATGTAATGATGAATATTCCGGTAAAGTTTAAAAAGCCATAACGCATTTTTTATACAAATAATATATGGGGGTTTTAAAAAACTTTAAGTTCAAGGCATGAAAAAAAATTTATCCCGAACATCCGGTAACAATTGTAAATGAGGATTTTAAATTTGACAGCACCACGCAGAGAGTGATTTTTTAGAAGTGTTCAAATGTATTGGTTTTAATGGTAAGTATTCGGACAAATTTAGTTTTAATTAAATTACACTTTGGCATAAACTATAAATTGCTAATAAACAAATATTTAACGTTCTATTTACTCAATACCCAATAGTTTTTGCCTATTACTTAAATAAAATTAACTTTCAAAATAAGAAATTCGTCTTTTGCAATATTTATAATTCTCGTATTCTTCAGTTATTCATTTAAACATCGTGTAGTTGCTTATTATGTAAGTTATGAATCCGCGCATAATCAATTTGAAGAGATAACGGGATTAGCTAAAATGAATAAAAATTCTTTCGCCATATTATGATTC
>DAIUCM010000234.1:0-4377 GCA_036846145.1 Bacteroidota bacterium | reverse complement strand
CAGCAAAAGCTGATCGGGATTTTTGTATCACCTTTATATCTAAAATAAAAACACTAACCCATTACGGCTATTTTACTCTTCAGTACTACTACAAAACCTGCCTGCACAGCAAAATACGCTTCCTGTCCATCCGCTTTACGAATACGAATTTATTGATTTCAGGAATAAACATAACCGAAAACCAATTTCAGTCATCAATAAAATATTCAATCTTTTTTTTAGTCTTAGATGATGATGATTTACAAATAATCCCAATGCAAATTGTATTGGGATTTCCACACTTCAATAAGTTTACTTAACTTACAGATCGGACAAAGCATTTTCTATGAAACATATATATGCAATTTTAATAATTTTCATCGCTTTTTCTTCCTGCCGGAAAAAATGCTACGATGCTTCGAACTCTGAATGTGAAAATTATAATCCTTGTTTTGGTGCTGAAGCTACTTCTGCCGATTTTAAGATTGAGGAAAATATGTACGCCACAAAACGTTTCTATGAGTGTGATACATGCATACACAGAACCTTATATTTTACTGCAAAGCAGGAACTCGACTCTTACCAGTGGCGAATAGGGAATGACCCAAGGCTTTTTGGTGGAAAAAAATTCGCGATGGAGTTTGAAAAGCAGATGCAGTTTGTAGATGTGCAGCTCATTGGCTGGAAAAAAGAGCCTGACCAAAAATGCTTCCCCAAAGATAGTGGCGGTGATACGGTGAAAAAACGTGTTTATTTTTATAAAAACGAAGAATGGCCGGTGCTTGGCAAATACAATGGTTATTATGAAAGCAATCCTAATGATACTTTTACTATAACTGTTGGCTATTTCCCTTCTACAACACCTGCTTTAAAATATTATGCAGTTAGAGGATTAAAGAACGATATATATGACTATGTCACATTGAGTTATGAAAGATCAATTAAAGCAGTGACTGCATATAATTTTAAAATAGACCAAATGAATTATTTGAAGGACTATATTCCTAAAGATGCGCAATTGAATAAACAAACCAACAAATTATATATTGAATTTCTACATTCAAACGGCTGGAATGCAGAAGGGAAAGAAGATATAGAAGTTAGAAAATTTGTTGGGAGAAAGATAAATTAACCCAAAGCATTTTTTATGAAATCTATATATGCAATTCTTTTAATTATCATTGCTTTTAACTCCTGCCGCAAAAAGTGCTACGATGCTTCCAATATCGATTGCGAGAATTATGACCCTTGTTTTGGTAAGAAATCTATTAATACATTCTTCAAAGTAAGCCCGGGCAACAGGGGTTTTCCACCACCGCCAGATTGGTGTGACCTTGTTCCTACAGATACTTTTAATAGCAGCAGTGTTTTGTTTGAAATACCGGAAGGCAATCCTGAAAACAGTACTTACGAATGGAAGGTTGGCAGCGAAGCAGAAACCAGAACAGGAAAAAAGTTTGAAGTGGATTTTTCGCAATACCTCAATGCAGGTAAGTGGGAAACACATATTCCTGTTACGCTAACTATTCGTACGCCGATGAATAATTGCCTGCAAAACAGAGAAGATACAGTAAAAGTGGTAACAAGAGAATTGTTTTTCACCAATAAAGCTATACAAATAATGAACCCCGGAGAAAATCAGGTTTCATATAGAGGTTATTTCACCAATCATCCGGGTAAAGAAGTTACTTTACAATTTATAAATTTGGAAACTGGAAGTTTCAGAGGGCAAAAAGCTCCCAAAAGTTTAATTGTTGGAATGCCTTTCATTGATACACTTTTGCACGCAAGAAATGGATGTGGTTTTGAATCTTGTTACAACTCTAAACATTATAGAGCCAAATACTTCAATCCCGAAAAATGCGAGCCTCACTTAACCAATTACATGATAGGTTCCGAATTGGTATATTTAGATGGAAATAATAAGATTAAAAGAATTTTTGAATTTCACCCGCCATCTGGTTATGTGCGCTATGAGTTTATTGGAGAACGACTTTAAATTAAATATAAGCATTTTTCATCAAACCTATATATGCAGGAATTACAAAGCCGCATATATCACATCTCAAAAAAATGCTTTAAACCAAAAATCCCGCTCAGCTTTCGCTGATCGGGATTTTTGTATCACCTTTATATCTAAATAAAAATACTAAACCATTACGGTTACTTTATTCTTCAGTACTTCTACGAAACCGCTTTGTACCGCGAAATACTCTTCCTGGCCATCGGCTTTACGAATACGAACCTGGCCCGGATCTAAAGTAGAGATCAGCGGTGCGTGGTTGTTCAATACTTCGAACGTACCAGCGCTGCCCGGCAAACGTACACTTGTACACTCGCCTGCAAAAAGGGTTTTCTCCGGAGTTACTATTTCTAAATACACCTTATTAGTAGTTATGAGTTTATTAAAATGTTGAATTTTGAATGCTAAATGTTGAATTATTTCTTATTCTCCATATATGAACTCGCCAAAAAATGCTTTGATGTTCCGGCTAATTCAACATTCAAAATTCAACACTCAAAATTTTATTTATTCGCTTCAGCAATCAGTCTTTCACCTTTTTCAATTGCCTGCTCTATTGTACCTACTAAGTTAAAGGCAGCCTCAGGATATTGGTCAACTTCGCCATCCATGATCATGTTAAAGCCTTTAATTGTGTCTTCGATACTTACAAGCTGGCCTTTTAAGCCGGTGAACTGCTCTGCTACGAAGAATGGCTGAGATAAGAAACGCTGAACACGGCGAGCGCGGTGTACAACCTGCTTATCTTCTTCGCTCAACTCATCCATACCAAGAATCGCGATGATATCCTGCAATTCTTTGTAACGCTGAAGTATCATTTTCACACGCTGTGCTGTGTTATAATGCTCAGCTCCAACAATTTCCGGGGTAAGGATACGTGAAGTAGAATCTAATGGATCTACCGCAGGATAAATACCAAGCTCGGAGATTTTACGGCTCAATACCGTTGTTGCATCCAAGTGAGCAAATGTTGTTGCCGGAGCAGGGTCAGTTAAGTCATCCGCAGGTACATAAACCGCCTGTACAGATGTAATGGATCCACGTTTTGTAGAAGTAATTCGCTCCTGCATCAAGCCCATTTCTGTAGCAAGCGTTGGCTGGTAACCTACCGCCGATGGCATACGACCCAAAAGTGCCGATACCTCAGAACCAGCCTGCGTGAAACGGAATATATTATCAATGAAGAAAAGGATGTCTTTCCCTTTACCGTCTTCGCTGTCCTCGCCATCGCGGAAATACTCAGCAACTGCAAGACCAGAAAGTGCCACACGAGCACGCGCCCCTGGAGGCTCGTTCATCTGGCCGAAGATAAAGGTAGCCTGTGAACCTTTCATAGTTTCTTTATCAACTTTAGAAAGATCCCATCCGCCTTCTTCCATAGAATGTTTGAAATCATCGCCGTACTTGATAATTCCCGCCTCGATCATCTCACGAAGCAAGTCATTACCTTCACGCGTACGCTCACCAACACCCGCAAATACAGAAAGACCTGCATACGCTTTCGCGATGTTGTTGATCAACTCCTGGATAAGTACAGTTTTACCTACACCCGCACCACCGAACAAACCAATTTTACCACCTTTTGCATATGGCTCAATAAGGTCAATTACTTTAATACCGGTGTATAATGGCTCTGTAGAAGTTGAAAGATCCTCGAATTTTGGAGGAGTCTGGTGAATAGCACGGCTGCGGGTTGTTCCCAGTTTACCGATACCATCAATCGGCTCGCCCACTACGTTGAAAAGGCGGCCTTTAATTTCATCGCCGATAGGCATAGCGATAGGCTGACCCATATCCACTACATCCATTCCGCGCACTAAGCCTTCAGTCGCATCCATCGCAATAGCGCGAACGAGGTCTTCACCTAAGTGCTGCTGCACCTCAAGAACAAGTTTCTCATTATTGCCCCTGTTTATTTCAAGAGCGTTGAGAATTTTTGGAAGTGTTGAACCTTCGCCTGCGAAGCTAACGTCAACTACCGGCCCGATAACCTGAGCAACTTTACCTATATTCTGCATTAGAAATTATTTAACAGTTTTGAAACTTACCGCAAAGGTAGTAATATTCAATTACAAATTCAATTACGAATTAATAATTACGAATTACGAATGAATATTTGTTTGCCTTTAATTCTCAACCCAAATTATATATATATACATATGCTGAAAAAACACTTCGAATAAACTGAAATCTCAGTACGGACTGGGCTTGACCTTTCCTATAGCGAATTAATACGTAAAATGAATGATCGGGAAATTTAGGGGCGCATCGCATACGCAAGCTATCTTTCTTGAACTGTGATTTCTCAGGTTATAATGATTCCTTTGATTTTACGGCGATAAATAATTCATTCAGAATTATATATATGTATTAGC
>DAIUCM010000233.1:0-4480 GCA_036846145.1 Bacteroidota bacterium | reverse complement strand
ATATTTCATGGTTTAAAATTTGAGACCACAAAAGTTAAATATCATTTGCGGCAGAATAATGAAATCTATTGAATGATAATCTTGTGAATGGATTGCGTGTTATTAACTATATTTACGCTCCTTACAAAGTAAACACCTTTGGGCATGGCTGAAACATCAATGCTTAAATTTTGGCTGAAGTTGTTTTCATACATTGTTTTGCCAAGCATATCGTACAAAATCAGTTTAAAAACATTATTGGATTGGCTGCTGATAAATAAGTTTTTACTTGCTGGATTTGGATAAATTTTAAATTCGTTGTTTGTTTGAGTATTTTTACTAACTAAGCCAGTATATAGTTGCTGACACGTATCTTTCAAATTTTGCGGTAATTTACAGGAACTGCTGTCGTTTTTACTTTTTACAAAAACATAACGCCAGCCAGATGATACAGCTTTGCCATCCATTGTAAAACCAGCATTATACCTGAATTTATATATTCCTGTGTTTGGGCGTGAGCTGTCCTTAAGGCATCCTTCTCTTTTAGATTCAAAACATTTTATTTCAGTATGGCCCGAATCTACAAATAAGTCATTTTCAACTAAGCAAACTAAACTATCTCCTTTTAAACTTATAGCTGGCTCTGTGTCAACTACAATTATTTCTCTTTTAATTGCAGCAATGTTTCCGGAACTATCAGATGCAATGTAAAATATCCAGTAGCATCCAGCCATTGTAGCTTTTCCATTCGGAAAATTTGAATAGAAATTCCCATGCGTATCAACTCGCGTGTTTAAATCCTTGTTATCGGTTACAATTAAGCCCGGTTCAATAAAAGTGCTGAATAGGTTCATCCAAATAGGATTACTATATACAAATGACATTTTTGGCGGTATTGTATCTGCCTGAGCATTTAAGTTATTAGCTGAGATCAAAAAAAATAAAACCCAAAATATAACTTTTAGCAATATTGAAGCTTGTGGAATTGATTTCTTCATTTTACAAATATTTTAGTTGCGCCAATATTTTCACCAGTTTGTTTTGCCTGTATATGAATAAGGTATAAGCCGCTTTTTAAATTTAAATTATCAATTCTCCAGGTTCCGTTACTTTCCTCCATGGCAGTTTTCACATCAATCAATTTTCCTTGTGCATCATATATAAAAATCTCAACAGGTATATATTTTAATGTATACTTACTATTATGCGTTTTTATCCGCAAGGCAATTCCGGTTTGATACGGATTAGGAAAAGCATACAAACCTGTGTTATTTTTATTTTTATCAACAAAATTTTCTTCCGGTAGTGATAATGCCCACAACCAGTTCCAGTCTTCTATATTTGTATCTATTTTTACATTTACTGGAGTTACTTTAGCAGCTACATCAATTACATATTTAGTTGGTATAAAATCTTTACATGCAAAGTCGTACCCTTGGCTTGGAGGTGTATTTGGCCAAATCAAAGGGTTTAAATGCTTGTCATATAAATAAATACAGCTTTTTTCTGAGTTGCTTGTGTAATTTACATTAGCAATATTAACAATAAACTGTTTGCTGTTAGCTAGCTTTAACAAACTGCTTGGTTCCTGATTCCAGTTTTTGTTAATTGTAACTTCTTTTAAAAGCTGCAGGTCCTTATCATATAATTTTATAGAAGTATAGGCTCTTTTATTGTTAGTTTTCTGATAAACCCTATCAATGGTTACAATACTGTCTCCTAATTTACAAGCATCAACGGGATTTATATGATTAGTTTTATTCGCTTTACCAAGAATAAAGTTTTCTTTTAAATTTAAAGATAAGTCTAATTTAGAAAACATCGGAATATCCACGCTATCACTATTTATATAATAGGCTGTAGAAATAGACAATATATTGTTTTTATAAATTACAATAGGGCCAGATCCATTAAGCTGTTTTTGTTTATGACCAATAGCCGTTTGTGTAACAAGCTCTAGGTTTGTATTAAGTTTTGTTAGTACATTTGATAAATATTTAATTGTATCATTTTTTTCTTGGGGTAAATATACTATACGAGAAAGAAAAATGTTGTTTGGTAATATATTTGGTTCATTTATTATTTGGCCTTTAAGGCCAGTAAACGATGCATATTTCAACAATTTCCCATTGAAATCATATTTTAAAACAGTTATTCGTTTTTCGTAGCCCATTCCATTTAGCCCACTTACACATAAGTACAAATTCATATCTGCGTCTTCTAAAATATTATAGGATATATTATAGAAATTGCTCGGAACATATCGTCCCCATTCCAGCTTGCCACATTTATTGAATTTTAGTAATCCAACATTACTAAAAGTATCAATAAACCCACTTTCAGGTTTTAAATTTACAATTATAGCTACTGCAAATCCTGAATCGTGCGTAACTATAATATCGCTTATTCGTAACACTTCATTAAGCTGTATCCGCCATAATTCTTTCCCTTCTAAAGTGTATTTAGAGATAAAGCACGGTGTTGTATCGGAATATAAATTTTCAATGGGCAGAAGTAGAGCATTATCATAAGTTTCTACAATTTGCCTTACAGTATATGGAGTTAAGGAAGATAAGTTTCTTTCATTTTGGGCATATATTGATTTTTGATTAAATACTGAAAAAAATAAAACAAGCCATCAAATACAGGCGGCTTGTTTAAGATTAATTAAATTAGTCATTGCGCATGCAAAGCTCCGAATGCGCAGAGTCCCTTTCTTAAAACTCTGCCGGGACATCAAATTTTTCATAGCTTAAAAACTTACAAACCTCAAATGTAACTCCGTTTAAGGAAAAATTACGAAAATTATTGAGTATTAGCAATTTAGAATGATATATGCATAATAAAGCTGGTTTGTGTGCCACGAAACCAACGATATAGCTTCGAAGCTCCGTGGCCTGTGGCTCACAGGACACTTTTAAACTGTGCACTTCACTCTATTTTGGTATAATATTTTATTATTCTCAGTATTAATCAAAGGTATAGAAATTTAATTTGGAAATTGATAATAATCTGGACAATATGTAGATTACGCTTCCATCTCTGTCCCAGCAGAGTCTCTCGAAGAGGACTCTGCGCATTCAACGCTCCGAATACGCAGAGTCCCTTTCAGGAGACTCTGCCAGGACATCAAATCTGCACGAAATGTAGATATGTTTCCATATTAACATCTCGCAAAAAATGCTTTACCTCTCACAACTTAAATCTCCACGACGTTCAAATATCCAAAAACGATGCTTGTTTTCCTCATTTCTGAATGGAATTAAAGAACAATACATATCTTTGAGTTCTTTTTTTGTAAAGCAATCCTCACAGAAAGAAATATCTGATTCAATTAAATTTAAATTCAATTCTCCAAAATATAGCTCAGGTTTCTTAGTAATAAAGTAATAAAGAATCTGGCGATCATAATAAGTATAGTCATAAACATCCATGAATTGTTGGAAAGAAGATTCATTTAGCGATATTTTTCCGGTGAGTAAATCAAAATAGTACTTTTTCTTTTGATCTAAGTTTTGCCGGATTTCTTCCAGCTTTTGCTCAAGGTGTTTTTTATATTCATTTGGGAATGAATCGCTATGAAATGATAAAGCCATTTTTCTTACATCGTCATATTGTCCATCAGCAAGATGCGCAAGGTTAAATAAAATTTTACGGTTTCCTAAGGCTAAACTTACAGAATCATGAAATTGCTTTCTGATGTTGATTGCACTAATCTGATTCCGTAAATAATGAAATCTCTGTAAATCCTTTGCAGGACGCAGCACCATTTTATCTGTTTTTATTAATTTTTCTTCAATTGTTAAAACCTGGATGTTTTTATACGTACCTGGTTGCAACGGTATTTTTTCAGATTCTACTTCTTCCCAAAAGCCGGCGTTAATATTCTCCCGAATATACCAAATGCGTACAGAATCTTGAAAGCGCTCGGCGAGTGTGTAATAAGTATTAAAGAAATCTCCTTGCTTAGCCATATAATACCTGTTTTGATTTACACATGATATTTGGCAAAGAAGAATTAGTAATATGAATGCACTTAAATGTAACTTCTTCATCAGGCTAATTTAATCAGAAATATTAACTTGTATATTATCATTTTACCAATATTTTAACCATGATTTTTTGATTTGATGAACAATGATTAGAATAGAATTTTAGTCCGATCGTTTGTAAACAATACTTGGCATATTAGCACATCAAAAACATGTTCAAACATATATTTTACCGAAATCATTATTACTGAGGAAATGTTTTAACTTTGCAACCTATAATTGAATAAGAAATGGCTGGTTACGTTACCGTTTACGCAGAGCAAACTCCCAATCCGGAAAGTATAAAATTTGTTTTCAATGGCGAAATTTTACCGCCGGGCAGCTCGTATGATTTTACTTCGCCGGAAAACGCGCAGGATTCACCTTTAGCGCAGGATCTTTTTAAATTCAACTTTGTAAAGGGCGTTTACATCAGCCAGAATTTTGTTACCATTACCAAGGCCGATGAC
>DAIUCM010000232.1:0-4540 GCA_036846145.1 Bacteroidota bacterium | reverse complement strand
ATTTTATTTTATTTATGGAAGAATAAGGATTCGAAGGATCTTTAACTGTAACCTGATCTGTTTCCAAAACCTTCTTTCCACAAAATTCAACTTTTATGATTTTGTTAACAGGCGTAATTAATCTAATACCCGAATTTCCTTCATAAACATTTTTCTTTGAAGTATCCAATCCATATGTTCTTCCAAAGAAATTTAAATTATAAGTATTATTTTTAATCTTTGATTGACAGTATGAATTATAACTAACTAAAAGAGTTACAAGTAAAAATATATTTACTTTAGAATTAAATTGATTAGACATAATTCGAATTTAAGCCATTTAATCTAACTAAAAAACATTTAAAATCAATACTCCGGTTGAGAGGATTGATTGGTAAAATTCAATCATTGGCGCGAAGACTACCGCTTCAGCTTAAAGATAATTGCAAATTCCATATATCAATCTGCCAAAAAATGCTTTCATTATACAAAAAATCGTAACATTGTTTCTTTAAAACTGTAATCTATCAAAGCATTCACCATAAAAGAAAATGGCAAAAAGCATCGGTGAAAATATTGTCGTAAAGTTTGGGCATTTGCTGGAATGGAGCATACAGAAATGGCTCATTCTTACAGGCAAAATGGTGAATATTGATGATGTGCCGTGGATGCTTGGGCCGATGTCAACTTCTTATGAAGTAGGTACAAATTTTTATGCGGATTATGCCAGGGAAATAGTTTTTCACCAATCACGCGGCACAGCCGGGCCATTAAGATAAATGTGCATCGCAATGCCCGAATCGATTGAAACATTTGTTTCGACTTACATATATACCGGTTATAAAAAATGCCTTTGCTAGAAAAAAGCAAAGGCATTTTTTTGAGTATAAATATATGCGAGATTTATTCGGTTTTTATAAATTTTTGCGAATAGAAATTTCCATCTGCCGTTTCTATTTTTAAGATATATATTCCGGCTTTTAAATCATTTATTTCTAAAGTAAAAGTATTAATGCCTGGCTTAAAACCCATTCGCTGGCGCGGAAATCTTTCCGTGCCTTCTTTTTTAAAGTTATCAATCCATATATGAATCATCAGGAAAATGCTTCACTTACAAATAAACAGTTGCTAAAGTGAAATTTGGCACGGAAAGATTTGCGCGCCAACTTCAATGGAAAGTGCCAGGTTCAAGCCTATATTTTTATTCGAAATATACCAATGAGATTGATTTTATAATTATTGAAAACCAAAAAAAATGCTGGTTTCCTGGAATATTCTATATATAAACCCGCTAATTTTTCTTCCCTATTCTGTACAATCTGCCGGAATCTGTAATGGCGTAGAGTGCGCCATCTTTGCCTTCGGTTACTGCGCGAAATCTTTGCTGCTGATCTGACAGTAAACGCTCTTCGCCTGTAACTTTGTTGTTGTCAATAATTAAGCGGCAAATGTGATGGCTGTTGAGCCCGGCAATAAAAAGATTGTTTTTCCACTCCGCCATTTCGTTGCCGCGATAAAAAGTCATGCCACTTGGCGACAGCACCGGATCCCAATAATAAACAGGCTGCTCCATACCTTCTTTTTTGGTTTGCCCGTTAGAAATTTTGGCGCCGGAATATTCTACGCCATAGGTAATTTCCGGCCAGCCATAGTTTTTCCCGGCTTTTATAAGGTTCAGCTCATCACCGCCTTTCGGTCCCATTTCGCTGATCCAGAGTTCACCGGTTTGCGGATGAATATCAATTCCCTGGATGTTTCTGTGGCCATACGTATAAACCTGCGGCATAGCGTTTTGCTTGTTCATAAAAGGATTTCCGGCAACAGCATCGCCATTTTTGGTCATTCTTAAAATTTTACCCAGGCCGGAACTCAAATCCTGCGAATATTTGCGCATCTCTTTATCAGATCGCTCGCCGGTGCTAACGAATAAATTTCCATCTCTATCAAACACCAATCGGCTGCCAAAATGCATATCGCCATTGTAGGCCGGTGTAGCGCGAAAAATAACCTGTACATTTTCCATTTTTCGGCTATCTGCGCTTAAAACACCTTTGGCAACAGCCGTTAAATTTCCTGTGCCCTGCTTCTCAGAAAAACTCCAGAAAACGGTTCTGTTTGTAGAAAAATCAGGATCTAAAGTAATTCCCAGCAAACCGCCCTGCCCTTTGGACATTACTTCCGGAATGCCTGAAATCTTATCGCCAATTTTACCATCTCCTGTTACAATGCGCATGTTTCCTTCCTTCTCGTTAACAAGAAAATCACCGGTAGGCAGCGCAATAATTCCCCATGGCCTTGCCAGGTTTTCTGTAAGTATTTTTACATCATATTCTGCAGCAGTTTTAACGCCCGGTGCTCGTGTTTGTCCGGCAAAAGCAGGTTCGTAGCCAACATCCGGTTTCCGCGTTTCTACCGGCTGGCCAACAGTTACATTACCAATAGCTTCTTTTTTGGTGGCATTGCTGCCGTTGCATGAAAGGAGTATAATAGCTGTGCCAAAAACAGAAATGGCGGAAGCGGTTCTAAATGAAAACATAAAACTAATTTAGCGTTTGAGATTAGTAAAAAACCAGCCGCAAAATAGTTTTATTTGTTTAAATGCTTTCCGGTAATTTCCGCCTGAAAGGCAATGTAAAATTTTTTACAGAAGGGATTGTAGGGCGATCAATACATTTAACCGGTTCAATCAAATTCTATAGCAAATTTTAAGCGAGGACGCAGCATATCTCTCAGGAAGAAATTTGAGTTTTGTTTTTAATTTGATAATATGAAAAATGCCTTTGATAACTTAATCAGAGGCATTATTATAAAAGGCAAAACGCTGATAACTACTGCGTTTTTACAATTTTACCGGAATAAACATTGCCGCCTGCTGATTCTATTTTAATGATATAAATACCAGGTTCCAGGTTGTTAATTTCTATTTCAAAAGTATTTTTACCTGGTGAAATTGTTTTGGCAGTACAGGACATTCTTCTGCCTGCAAGATCGTAAATTACTATGTTTGATTGAATTGCTTTTTTTGCATTTATTGTGATATTAATAAACTTATTCGCAGGGTTGGGATAAATATCTGCAGAAATAAAATGCCGGGCTTGATCCATACCAACTATCTGTACATAATCTTCATATACATATCTATACATTGGCGTGAGTTCCGTTTGAATATGATCCTGCAAACTATAAATTGTTTCTCTTAAATTCATACTTGTATCGTAAGTGTGTTCAAACAAAATATAGTTGTGCACCTTCCATTTATCGTTTGCGTCTAATATTTCAGATTTTATTACATCTTTCTTGCCATTTCTTACTACCAGCGTTTCACGAAATTTCAAAATCCAGAAATTATCATACAACTCTTCAATAAGCGTTACACTTGTTACAGAATCGGGATATGATATTTTATAGCGCAGCTTTTTATCCCATTGTTTTTTATCCGTATTCCATATATGGTATATATATGATGCTTTTTGTTTTTTGTCCCAGTCATACCATTGTATGTCTGTATATTTCTGGTAGGGCCACATGCCCTGGCCAAACAAATGCTCTGTGTAAACACCGGTTGCATTATATTTATATTCATCTACGTTATAACCCAGCCATTTGTAAACCATATCGTTATAATCTATTTGCCAGGCCAGAACCAGTTTTTTAATTATGTTTCCTTTTGTGTCGTAGGTAAACTCAGTCTTTTTATCATTAACATGCTTATCCTGGTCGGGGTTATAAACAGTTGTGGTGTGTGTTTTCAGAAAACCGGCGCTATCTGCATACGCATGCACAATTCCATAAGTTTTTATCCATTGTTCATCTATCGAATCGAGCTTATAATATTCGGCTATGCGGCCTTTAGTATCATAACTATAAAAAACTTTTGTTTTTGTAACATTAAAAGAAATATCGTACGCCAGGTGTTGCTTAAAAATCAATAGCCCGTCCTTATATAAATAATCTTTTTGCTCATGAAAAATCCATGTATCCCGCTGAGTATAATACACAAACATTTTTTCAGTTACCGGCTGGTGCAATTTATTAATGGTTCTTTCCCATTTATAAATGATCATGGATTGCCTGTCATCAATTAGCGCTTCCAGCGTATCTCCGCTGGAATTATATTTGTATTTTTTTATAAATACCTCTGGCCCCCAACTCTTACTATCCGGGCTGTACCATGATTCTTTAACTGTTTGTGCTTTATATGATACGGATTGCGAAAACACGAAACTGCTGACAAACTGCAGCGAAATGATAATTAATGCAGGAATTCTCATTTTATTTTATTGTTACAAACGTTTAATACAACTTTGCAAAGGTATAATTTATTGTATATAAATATATAATGAAAAATGCCTTGCTGCCAAGCTTAAGGCAATTTAGCTTTAGAATACGGGCGAGTTTAGCTTAAATCAAATTATACAAATTCATATTTATACAACACGCTTACTTACAGGTAATTGCTCAATTACTTTTGCTATGCCCGTAAAATAGTATTTTTTTACACTTAGTACTGATAATTTTACACTTCCGACACTTCAGTGCAACCGATATTCGTTTATTAAAT
>DAIUCM010000231.1:0-4562 GCA_036846145.1 Bacteroidota bacterium | reverse complement strand
TCTGGCAAAATGAAACGGCATTTAAACATGCTTCCAAAAGTATTTTATTTTTCATCAATGGCAACTGGAATATTTCCAGTTTACCATTAAACGATACAATATACGTTGCAAAAAGTATTGATGGTAAACTATTGCTTGGAGGAAATTGCTCAAGAGCTGAAGGGAAATATGATGTTTGCGTTACAAGATTTACACCAGATTCTTTGTATCCGGAGTTGCTGGCTCAGCGGTTAACTTCAGAAAACAGTGCCATTTTGGCCCTTGAGCCACTGAATAGCAATGAAATAATAATAGGTGGAAGGTTTAAACAATTTGTTATGTTTGGTATAGATTGTATAAATCTGGCTAAATTTAATATTAAAAACAAACGATTTGAATCTTTAGCAGTATTTAATGGCGATGTAGCCTCAATAGAAACTTATGATCGTTATTTTTTTATAGGTGGAAATTTTAAAGATGGTGATCTTAAGCATTTAGCAAGAATTGCATCTTTTGTAGGAGTAAATAGTTACGAAAACCCGGGTTCAACGTTAGCTCCATATCCCAACCCCGCAAAAAATACTTTGAATATTCCATTGCAAAATATTGGCGCTGTTTCATCTATAAATATTTTTGATATGCAGGGAAAGCAGCTTGCTGCTGGAACAGCTGATGTAAATGCAAGTACTTATTCAACAGATATTTCCGCACTGAAAAACGGCTTATACCTGCTAAAAATTGTTAATAAAAACGGCGATATTTTTAACAGCAAATTCGAGGTTTTAAAATAACGAAGTATGGGAATTATACTTATTCAGCTTTTTATAAACTTTATTTTCTTTAGCTTTTACGATCCTGGCAGCTGGCGATGGTATAGAATTGCCGCCATTTTTGCCTATCCAGCCATGGCTGTTCAATTGCTTTTTCTTCGGTATTTAAGCATTAATATTTATACGCATGCCCCAACGGAAACATCGTTTGAATGGCAGATGTTTTTAGCAGATTCCATAATATTTGGTGCTGTTTCCGTCACCATACAATTATTTATAATTTTTCAGGCCGATAAAATTCTGCAGGTTATTAAGAAATTGAATAACAAACTCGACATTGATTTCATATAAGCAATCGCCGAAAAATGCTTTAAGTATCAATTCAAATTAAGGCCAAACAGCACACCAATCCATGGCCTGTTCTGGTAAATCCAGTGGTGGCGGTTTTTGTCGAAAAGGTGATCAATACCAATAGCTAGGCCTATATTAAAAGCTTCCGCATCGTAAATGCCAGCAACTCCGGTTACAAGGGCCAGGCCTTCATATTCAATATCAACCATATTTTTTGCAACATGCTCATTTATGGTTACGCTGCCCAGGCCGGCAAAAGCACCGCCGCCAAATCCGCCCGACAAAATTACCCTGTCTTTGCTGTGCGCGTAATTCATAGCGCTGCTAACCACTATTTTATCGAATTTCTTGCCCACATAAAAAGCAGCATTAAAGTTCGAGTTCATTTGTGTAGGAATACCGGCAATGCCCGGCCGAATTTTAAATGGCAGCGAAAGAATATCAATATCAAATGAGGTTTTGTACAATATCAGCCTGGAATTATAATCCGGCGTGTACATGAGCACTTCGCCCGATGAATCTTTAAAATCCATATAGCCAATGCGGATAGAGTCGCCAAGATCCCATACCTGCGCGTTTTTCAGCACGGTTTTCATTTTGGTATCATCGTTTAAAATAATGGCTCTTTTATATGCGCCGCTATCTATGCTGTTTATTTTGTTAACTGCTGTACAAGAGTAATTTAACAGAATAATATTAACGATTATAAATATGTAAAGCAGCTTTTTCATTTTAATAAATCGATTAACCTGAATTAAATAAGAAAGGTTTAAGCCAATATTTCTGCAGACGAAAACCAAATTTAGCTTAATTTTGAAAAGAAATTAAATTCACAATTCGTGGCAGCAGATATAGCACAACTTGAGAAAACAGCTTCGCAAATACGCAGAGATATTTTAAGAATGGTACACGCCGTAGCAAGCGGCCATCCCGGCGGCTCGTTGGGCTGCGCCGATTACTTCACTGCATTGTATTTCGAGGTAATGAAACATAATCCGCAAGCATTTAATATGGATGGCGTTGGCGAAGATCTTTTCTTCCTTTCCAACGGGCATATTTCTCCGGTTTATTACAGCGCACTGGCGCGCAGCGGTTATTTCGAAGTTTCTGAGCTTGCAACTTTCCGCAAATTAAATACGCGTTTACAGGGCCACCCAACCACACACGAAGGTTTACCGGGTGTAAGAATTGCTTCCGGAAGCTTAGGACAGGGAATGAGTGTGGCAATTGGTGCGGCATTGGCTAAAAAATTAAATAACGATAAAAGCATAGTTTTTTCTCTACACGGCGATGGTGAACTGCAGGAAGGCCAGAACTGGGAAGCTTTGATGTTTGCGCCGCATAATAAAGTAGATAACTTAATCATCACCATAGATTACAACGGCCAGCAGATAGACGGCCGTACGCACGATGTACTGACACTTGGCGACCTTGACGCAAAATTAGAGAGTTTCGGATGGCAGGTTTTACATATGGATGGAAACAACATGAAGGAAGTTGTAGATACGCTGAACCAGGCAAAAGCACTTGCGCACAACCATAAATCCATTGCCATCATCATGAAAACTAAAATGGGCGCCGGTGTAGATTTTATGGAAGACGACCACAAATGGCATGGCGTAGCACCAAATAACGAGCAACTGGAAAAGGCACTTGTTTTGCTGGAAGAAACGCTTGGAGACTATTAAAGAAGTTATGAGTTATGAATTATGAGTTATGAATCAATGTCGTTTAGTTGATGTCCCAGCATAGTCCTTATCAGGAGACTCTGCTGGGACAGAGCTTAAGTTAACGGTATTGATATTTAATATAGCGAGAATCCTTAACTTAACAACATTGAATTATGAATGCTTCGTCGCGGCAACCTGAAGTTTCATAAACTCTAAGCCCTGAAGGGGCGAAATTTACTAGCACAGGGTAAAACCCTGTGAACAATAAACCCGCATGAAGTTGCGTTAAAATCAAGGCATGAAGTATTTTTCAGAAAGAACATATATGGCAAACGCAGCGAAAATATTTTTCCTGGCATTTTTTCTCCATATATGCTTTTCACCGGAAATACTTCATGCGCAGGACAGTAAAAAAACACGCTTCCTTTTTTTGCTCGATTGCAGTGGAAGTATGGAAAATACCATGAACGGCCAGAAACGAATGGCAGTTGCCCAGCGTATTTTAAACCGTATGGTCGATAGCTTATCAGCTATTCCGAATGTTGAGCTTGCTTTCAGAACATATGGCCTGCACGGCAGCCGTACCGAGGAAAATTGCAAAGATACCAAGCTGGAGGTGCCTTTTTACAAGAACAACGGCCAGGCGATAAAAGATAAAGTTGCGAAAACCAGGCCTAACGGCACAACACCAATTGCTTACTCGCTTACACAGTCGGCCAGCGATTTTCCCAATGCGAACGCACACAATTTCATTATTTTAATTACAGATGGCCTGGAAGAATGCAAAGGCGATCCCTGTGCTGTTTCGCAAGCTCTGCAAAGCCGTAAAGTTATATTAAAACCATTTATTATTGGTTTGAATATGAAGGAAGATTACAGTAAGCATTTCGATTGTGTTGGAAGGTATTACAACGCACAGACCGAGGCCGATTTCCAGACCATACTTTCCACCGTGCTTACACAGGCACTGAATAATACTACCGTACAAGTTAACCTTAATGATGCCGGCGGAAGGCCAACACAAACAGATGTGAACATGGCTTTTTATAATATCAAAGATAAATCTGTCGCTTATAATTTTTACCATACCATGCAGGCCGGTAAGCCCGATACTTTTCTTATTGACCCGATAATGCAGTACAACCTGCAGGTTTATACTACGCCACCGCTAATTGTAAATAATATCACAATAAAGCCTTCGGAACATAACATTATTAAAGTAAACGCACCACAGGGAGATCTTTCGCTGAAAGTAAAAACCAGCGATTACGGCACGCTGAAATGCCTTGTGAAGGAGGCAAAAACAAATGAACTGATTCACGTACAGGATTTCAATACAACACATAAATACCTTACCGGCACCTACGACCTGGAAATACTTACGCTGCCGCGCCTGTATATAAACGACATAAAAATACAACAGGATAAACCCGAAACAATAGAAATACCATCGCCCGGAAAATTAGATGTTTCTTATGCAAACAGCCAGGTAGTAAGTGTTTTTGTATTGCGCAACAACAAGCAGGAGTGGGTAATAGATATGGCCGGCAACAAGAACGATAAACAAATTCTTTACCTGCAGCCCGGCTCATATAAAATCGTTTGGCGCCGCAAAGATGCCAAAGACACCAAAGACAGCCGCGAAATGGATTTCAGGATCACTTCCAGCCAATATACTTCGCTGAGTTTGGAGTAGGATTTTGGAAGTTATGGGTTATGAGTTATGAATTGGGATGGCGCAAGATTTAGCGCAGCGGTTCTTGTGCCCTTTAAATTTTACATATATCACTTC
>DAIUCM010000230.1:0-4640 GCA_036846145.1 Bacteroidota bacterium | reverse complement strand
GCGTTGCCCCAATGCGGGGCATTGTTGTTTTTAAGAACTTATTGTTAATTTTGCGCGCATATATATTTTCAGATGCCAACCGATAACTACACCAATAACGATCCATTACGCGATGAACCGGTACGCGGCAACAAAACCAATGTAGCCACTATATTACTGGTACTGTTGCTGTTAGCTTCTGTAGGTTTTAATATTTTTCAGTATTACGCCCGCGAAAAAAAGGAGCGCGTGCTGAATGAGCAAATGGTTAGCAGCGAATCGCTAAGAACTATTCTCCAGCGCCAGCGCGACAGCCTCAGCCAGCAGCTGAACGAATACAAAGGCCGTGTAGGCGAGCTGGATACCCTAATTGCGCAGCGCGAACGCGAATTGATAGAAAAAGCAGCGCAGATAGATAAGCTACTGAAATCCAATAAAATAAGCTATAACAAGTATTTATCGGTTAAAGATGATATTGAGAGATATAAATATTACGCCGATAAATATCTGAAAGAAATAGAAACGCTTTCGCAGGAAAATAAAAAGCTTGCTTCGGAGAATGTAACATTAAAAACCGAAGTTAAGGAAAAAGTAAAAGCCATAGATGTACTTAAGGATCAGAATGTTAGCCTCGGCAACAAAGTATCTTTAGCATCTAAATTAACCGCCGAAAATATAGAAATTACAGGTGTAAGATTTAAAGGCGGCAGCAAGGAGCGCGAAACCAGCCGCGCCAGCCAGATAGAGAAATTAAAAATTTGCTTTGATATACCGGAGAATAAGGTTGCTTACGCCGGCAATAAAGATATTTATGTACAGATTATTGATCCGCGCGGGCAGACCGTTTCTATTGACGCATTAGGCTCAGGCGTTACCACGGTAGATGGTTCCGAAACGCAATATACTACAAAAGAGCAGGTTGCTTATAACAACGAGCCTGTAAACCAGTGTATTTACTTTGGCAAAGGCACACAAAAGTTCGATGAAGGCAAGTACAACATCGTAATATATACCGAAGGGTACAAAATGGGCGAAAAATCATTCAATATAAAATAAGTTCACACATTATAAAATGGCTACAATAGGTAAAATAAGAGAACGATCGGGTTTGGTAATTGCAGTAATAGGCCTGGCAATGCTTGGCTTTATTGCTACTGACCTTTTTTCGAACAACAGCATGTTCCGCGGCGATAACGGCCCTACAAGCATTGGTACAATTTACGGCGAAGACATTGATCCGGGCCAGTTCCATTCGCTTTATGAAACTGCGCTGAATAACAGGCGTATGCAAATGGGCGCGGAAGCCAGCCTTTCACCGGCGCTGGAAGGCGCGATGAACGACGAGGTTTGGCAGCAGGTAATTTCCGAACGCATACTCGAAAAAGAAACCGCCGACCTGGGGCTTGAAGTTACCGGAGAGGAAATTATGGAGCTTTTCCTTGGCGACAGGCCGCACCCGGTTGCACAGCAGGTATTTGGCGATCCGCAAACCGGGCAGATTGACAAACAGCGTGCCTACCAGATCATCACCACAATAAACACCCAAACGCCGGAAGCACAGCAGCAGTGGAAAGGCATTGAGGATTACCTGAGCCGCGAGCGACTGAAAGAAAAATATTTCAGCATGGTACGCAACGCCATGTTTGTTACCGACCTGGAAGCGAGAGAAGATTTTTACGCGCGTAACAAAACCGCAAGCATACAGTTTGTGCCCTTGTTCCTTAACGCAATAAGCGACAGCAGCGTAAAGCTTACCGATGCGGAGATGCAGAAATACTACAATACAAATAAAGAGCAATACAAGCGCGAGGATGGCCGCAGCATTGAGTATGTAACATTTGATATTAATGCTACTGCAGAAGATACATCGGCCGCTCAGAAATGGATAAACCAGCAGGTTGAAGCTTTCCGCAAAACAAAGAACGATTCCAGCTTTGTAGCCCGAGTTGGCCGTACAGCTTTTGAAAATAAATATTTACCGCGCGGCTCATACCCTGCAAATATAGAAGAGCAGATTTTTTCGGCGGACAGCGGAACAATTATAGGGCCTTATTTTGAAGAAGGCTCGTACAAAATTGCCAAGGTAATGGGCAGCAAAGCTGATACGGTAAATTATTACAAAGCAAGCCATATCCTCATTCGCCCGAATGGTGCTACGCCGGAAGATTCGTCCGAGGCCAATAAAAAAGCCAGGGAATTGCTGGCAAAGATCAAAGCAGGTGCGGACTTTAGCCAGATGGCGAGCGAAAACAGCCAGGACCCAAGCAATGCTGGCAAAGGCGGCGATTTAGGCTGGTTCCGTGATGGCCAAATGGTTTCGAAATTCAATAACGCTGTTAAAAATGGTAAAAAAGGCGATGTTGTAATGGTACAAACCGAATTTGGTACACACATTATAAAAATTACCGAAAACAAAAGCAATAAGCTGGTAAAGGCAGGTATTATCGAACGCGCTGTTTATGCAGGCAATACCACGCAGGATAAAGCATATACACAGGCATCTAAATTCCGTAACGCTGCGCAAACCGGCGCCGATTTCACAAAAGCCGCTTCAGGCATGAAGCTGACCAAACGTGTTGCCGAGAACCTTAAACCTAATGACAGGAGTATTGCGGGCCTCGATAACCCGAGAGAGCTCATACGCTGGGCTTACTCCCCGGAAACCAAGGTTGGCGATGTTTCGGAGCCGAAAGTAATTGGCAATAAATACGTTATTGCACATTTAACCGCGGCTAACGAAGCTGGCTACACACCATTCGAAGATGTAAAAGATCAGGTAAAGGTATTCGCCATCCGCGAAAAGAAAAAAGAATTGCTGGAGGAAAAAATGCGTAAGGCTATGGAAGGTGTCAGCTCACTGGAGGCCATCGCCAAAAATGTAGAATCTACCGTTAGCAGCGCCGAAAGCGTTAATTTCCAGAATCCGTTTATTCCTAACTTATCTAACGAGCCGGCGCTGGCAGGTACTGTTTTCGGCTTAAAGCAAAACAAATTATCTCAACCCGTAAAAGGCGAAAACGGTGTTTACGTTGTTAAGGTTGTAAGCTTCAACGAAATAAAAGCCCCTGAAAAGTTTGATACAGAACGCAAAATGATGGCAATGCAATACAGCAGCCAGGTACAGGAGCTTGCCATGGAAGCTTTACGTAAAAAAGCAGATATTAAAGACAACCGCTACATATATTACTAAGCGTAAAAATACTTTTATCTACAAAAATCCCCCGGAGTATGAAGTTCCGGGGGATTTTTGTTTTCGCAGTTTATACGTTGAAGCCGGCAGTGTATAATAAACAACCTTATGATAAATTAATATCAAAATCGAATGATATTTACGTAAAATAATCTGGTTGTGTGCCGCGGAACCAGGAAGTTTTAGTACTAAGCTCCGTGGCCTGTGGCTCACAGGTAACTTTTCAAATGCGCACAATTCATTCAATATTGGTATAATTTTGCATAAATATTACCGGCCGGCTGCACTTAAGCTGCATACAATTTGTTAATTACTTCATTATACAAAGCATTTTTAACCATTAACATATATGGAAGAAGCGATTATAAACAGGGTTGCGAAAAGCGGAATAGTAACCATTGACCTGGCGCAGTATTTCCCGCAGGAAGAAATTGTTACCGCCGATATAAAGGGCTGGCTTTTTCATGGTATTATATTAAAGGAGAAAGAATTCCGCCAGCACCTGGATGATCATAACTGGTCGCAATATGCTGGTAAAACGGTTTGCATTACCTGTACTGCCGATGCCATTATTCCGCTATGGGCCTATATGCTTGTCGCGGCAAAGCTCCAGCCATTTACAAACAATTATATTTTCGGCACCCGCGCCAATTACCTTTCACAACATTATACAAAGGTTTTGCAAGAGGTGATTAACCCGGCCGAATTTACCGACAAGCGCGTTGTTGTTAAGGGCTGCGCGGAAAAAGATGTGCCCGCAAGCGCTTATGTAGAGATTACACGGCTATTGCTGCCGGTAGCCAAAACCATTATGTTTGGTGAGCCATGTTCCACGGTACCGGTTTATAAAAAACCAAAAGCATAAAAAGCGGCCTCTAAATAATTTATTTAACTGAAACCTGTGTAGGGCTTACTGAAAATGTAAAGTTACTTTTACAGTATGCCTTACATAAGCAATATCCGCCTGGGCATTAAAGCATTTTGCGGCATAACAATATATGTAAAAGCGTCTAAAATCTATCATCTGGTATATAAGGCTTACTGAAAAGTATTATTTATCTTATTTACAGGTTTATATGCGATAATTCTTCACAAAAAAACAAGCTTTTTTTGAGTAGTTAATTAAAAACCATGCAGAATCAGGTTCAATGGGTTTGGACGGCCTTAAATTATAAGCGTTAAGAAAAAAGGTTTAAAGCATAAATGCAAATGTTGAATTGTGAATGGTAAATTGTAAATTAACGCTGAATCAATTTACACAGTAACAGGCGAGCCAACGCAACAGAACAACTAAAACAAAACGAACTGGCGGCCACTGTTGCGGGTGAAATATGCTTTTAAGCTGTTTTTAACTTCATAATTTACAGCCTTGAAATTTTACTCATATATCTTTTATTTTTATGTTTTTGTATTCGAGAATGCTTCGCAATTGCTTCTTTTTTTTTCAAGAAAAAAGAACTTGCCTGCCCGG
>DAIUCM010000229.1:0-4658 GCA_036846145.1 Bacteroidota bacterium | reverse complement strand
TGCTAATACTGTACAATATAAATCATTTCCATATTTCCATATTTTTTAATCCGCATCTTCTTCCAGTTCCAGCTGTAATTTCTTAACTCGGTCTTCCAGTTTTTCTGAAGTTAATTTTTCGCGCAAGCGATCCACCATAATCGGAAAAGCGAAAGGTGTTGGGCGATGAGGTGTTGTGAGAATTATTTCCTGCACCTGGAATTTTATTAACAGATCGCGCAATTGCGTTTCTGATAACTGGTAACGGAAAACCTCATCATAAGCCTGTTTCAGCAATAAGTTTTCAGGATCGTACTGCTTAAAGACATCGAACAGCAAGCCCGATGAAGCCTGTAAATGACGATTCTTTTTCATCTTGCCGGGATAACCAGTAAACAGCAAACCCGATATCTGCGCAATTTCCCGGAACCTGCGTTTTGCCATTTCGGTAGAATTCAAGCTCAGCAGCATATCCTGATGTAAATGTTCGGTAGAAAACAAGCCATGATTGATAGCGTAATTCAGGTCAACTTCATCTTCGCTCAGCAGCTCGAAACCATAGTCATTCATAGCAATAGAGAAAGTAATTGGCTGGCTCTGCGCTAATCTGTAGGCAATTAAAGCGGCCAAACCTTCGTGTAAATATCTTCCTGCAAAAGGATAAAAAAATAGGTGAAAACCTTCGTTCGTTTTTACCTTTTCAATCAGCAAGCCCTTTTGCTTCGGAACAGCGCTCCATTTGTGCTGAACCTCTAATAAGGGCTTTACTTTTTCTATTTCCGGGTCTTCGATAATATTGTGTAAATAATCATCCAGTTTCTGCTTGAACATATTCGCCAGATGGCTGGAAAGCGACATCCTTGCGCCCAGCCAGCTTGGAATTATACCGTTAGATTTATTCGACTTACGCACATAAGCTGTCATCTCTTTTACCTGTACCAATTCCAAGCTTCTGCCCGAAAACCAGAAAACGTCTCCCGGTTTTAGCCGGCTGATGAAAGATTCTTCTAAAGAACCAATGCTGCTGCCTTTCATAAATTTTACATACATCATAGGTTCACTTACAATGGTGCCAATCGCCATTCGGTGTCTAAATGCTACACGCCGACTGGTAACTTTGTAGAAATCGCCCTGTTTCTCAACTTTCTGGTACTCGTCATATTCCTTCAGCGTTTCGCCGCCATAAGTAATAAAATTCATTAGCCAGCTCCATTCTTCCTGCGTAATATCACGAAAAGCATACGTAGATTTTACTTCCGCATATAAGCTTTCGCCGAAAAATCCATCTGAAACAGCCAGCGTAACCAAATGCTGTATAAGCACATCGAATGGTTTGTACATTGGTGGTCGATCTTCAAAAACCTTCTGCTGAATGGCTTCTTTTAATGCTGCGGCTTCAATCAATTCCAATGAATGCGTTGGCACAAAATAAATAACGCTTGTTGCGCCCGGCCTGTGCCCGCTTCTGCCTGCACGCTGTAAAAACCTTGCGACAGATTTAGGGCTGCCAACCTGTATTACAGTCTCCACCGGCGCAAAGTCAACACCAAGATCCAGGCTCGAAGTACAAATTACAACTTTCAGTTTTTCTTCATGAATGGCTTCTTCCACCCAGTTACGAATATCACGATCTAGTGAACCATGATGCAGCGCAATTTGTCCGGCAAGTTCAGGATAAGCTTCTAAAATATGTTTGTACCAGATCTCTGTTTGTCCACGCGTGTTAATGAAAATAAGGGTTGTCTGGCTTTTGCGGATGATCGGGATCATCTTGTGTACAAGTTTCAAACCTAAATGCCCGGCCCATGGAAAACGGTCAACTTCATCGGGCATAATAGATTCTACATGCAGCTTTTTTTCCAGTTCTGCTTTTACAATTGCCCGTGGTTGCGATGCTTTTTCTTCGCCCAATAAAACATCCAATCCTTGCTCTAAATTGCCAATGGTTGCAGAAACACCCCAACACCGAAAATCAGGTTTTATGGCTTTCAACCTTGCTAATCCAAGCTCAACCTGTACGCCGCGTTTGCTGCCCAATAATTCGTGCCACTCATCTACCACAACAGCCTGCAAGTTTTTGAACATATTTGGATAATCTTTCTGCGAAAGCATGACATGTAAACTCTCAGGGGTAGTAATCAATACTTCCGGTAAAAGCTTTTTCATTTGCAATTTATCTGCGGAAGAAGTATCGCCGGTGCGTACTTTTATGAGCCATGGAACATCCAGTTCCCAGGCAACGGTTTGCATGGCTTTCTTGATATCTGCAGTCAGTGCGCGCAATGGCGTTATCCAAAGTAATCGTAGGCCGTTGTTGGTTTTTGCCTTATAATTTTCCGGTTGCTGATTGATCCAGTCAATAAGTAAAGGCATCCAGAGGGCGAATGTTTTTCCACTGCCGGTTGGTGCATTTAATAAGCCATTTTTACCTTGTAAATAACTCTGCCAAACTTCTTCCTGGAAAGGAAACGGTTGCCAGCCTTTTTGCTCAAACCAGGCTATTACGATTTTGTAACCGATACTTTCTGTAATTGGGTTTGAAGCATTTTTTGGCATAGGCAGATATGGAAATCAATTACGAATTAACAATTACGAATTACGAATGAATTGGTATCATGTAATTCATAACAATCAAATGAATCATAGTTCAGAAAGAAGTATTTTTTACGTACTTCATATATGCCCGGGTGAATAAAAATTATAAATTGGCCGAATATAACACTTCCATAAAAGGCAGGTTCTTTTTTTGACTTTCTATGGTTATACTTTCAATAAGTGCTTTATTACCTATTGCTTTTTTTATTTTTGCAGCTTTGCTTATGTCAGGTTCTGTGCTGATTTTACGCTTTAAATATTCGCTGACAATAACGTTTAAAAACTGCCTGTATTGATCGTACCATTCATCATAGCCGAATTTCTGAATGGTAAAAAATGCTTCTTCTACCTTGCTGATGTTAAATAAAACGCCGCTTTTGTTAAGGATCGCATCGCGCTGATTAGGAAAAATTGCAAGCGCTTCATCATATAGTTCAAGCGCTCGGTTGTGGTCGCCGGTTTTTTCATAACAAGCTGCTATATTATTTATAACCTGTACCTGGTATGGGTTTATGGCATACGCTTTTTCAAAATTTACCTTGGCATTTGTAATATCATTTAAAGTAAAATATGCCACACCGCGATACCATGCAACCGGGATAGAAAAATTATCGACATTATAAAATCCGTTTTCCGCATTATTTGTAAATTTTATCAGTTGCGGCCAGTTGCCTTGTTTATGCGCTGCCAATGCATGCAGCATATTTGCCTCTGCTCTAACGCGATTCAGTGTGAAATACAGGCCCAATACACAAAAAATAATACTGAGCACACTTAAAATCCGCGTTTTAGCTGGCTGTATATTTATTCTATAACTAAATTTTTTATCAAACGCTGCTGCTGAAATAGCTATTAGCATCATAAAAAAAAGCTGGTGTTCATTTCTTTCCAATGGAAAATCGAATGATGCGACAAAACAATAAGCAACGATTGTAAAAATCAGGCTGATGAAAAGCAAAGCATTTTCTGTGTTTTGCTTATAAGCGTTTACCAGCTTAAACAGATAAAAAAAGCTGAATAACATGATTAATATAAATCCTGTAAACGATAAAATTCCTGCTTCGCTCCATATCCACAAAAAATCGTTGTGCGGCCTTTGGAAAGTGTGATAACCACGCCCTACCAGGTAATTGAAGTCTATAAAATTATGCAGGTTATATTTGGGAAAAAATATTTGCCAGTTGCCGCCGCCAACACCAAATAGCGGATTTTCCTGTATCATTTTTACCGTATTGATCCACAAATAATAGCGTTCTTTTAACGTTACATTATCAAAAAGTAACACTAATTTATTTCGATTGAACCATGCCGCCGAAAAAATTAAAACCACGCATGCAAAAAAAACAGTCAATCCTGCTGCGTACAGTTTTTTGTATTTTGATTGAATTACATTTCGCAATGGAATTAAACAAGCCACAATACCAATAAAAACGCCCAGCAAAACCGCTTTGGTCTGGAGGAAAAATATAGTTGCCAGCATAGTTAACATGATTACAATGCCTGCAATTTTCCATGGTTTTTTATCTAGTAAAATCAACTGGAAAATAAAAGGCAGGGCAAGCAAACCAATACCGGAAAACAGGTTTTTATGACCGAACGGGCCATGAATTTCATAAATATTTTTTTCTTCCAATAGCTGAATGCCGGCGCTCCAAAGTGAAAATATTTCATAAACAAGAAGTGAAATGCTTACGATGCAGAAACCTGCAACGCCACGGCGAATAAGAATAAGATTTAATTTATTATTCAGGAAAAGAATGTATAATAATAAAAAGCAAATAGCGTACAGGCTAATTTTAGTGAACCAGTAAGTAGCATCTACATGGTTATACGCATGAAAAATCCCGAAAAAATATCCGCTTACAAATAATCCTAAAAATACAATAACCGGATTTAAACGGCTAGTGAATAAGAGTTTACCGGCGTTGAACAAAACATAAATGCCGAGTACAATTACTAAAAATGAAATGGCAATTTGCCGGGTAATCAACGTTCTGTCTAAAAACCGATTTGAACTGATTAGTGGAATTAAAACTATAAATGCCGAAAATAAATAACTGATCCATAATGGTTTATTTATTTCC
>DAIUCM010000228.1:0-4758 GCA_036846145.1 Bacteroidota bacterium | reverse complement strand
GCACAGGTACATTATATTTATGGTTGCATTGCTGCTTGCCAATTTTATTCATAAATTAAATTATATAAATGCACACAGCATTTGGGGCGATGAAGCCTATACGTTGTGGCTTGGCATGCATCCTTTAAAAGAAATGATGCCAGCGTTTACAAGCGGTAATGATGCGCCGCTGTATTTCTTGTTCATGCATTTTTACATAAAGCTTTTTGGAATAGATAATTTTAGTATAAGATTAATTTCCATAGTATTTAATACGGCAGCACTGGCGGTACTTTTGCAGCTTGCCAGGCGCTTTATAAACAGTAGATTTGCATGGTACTTTTTTATCTTATTTTTTTCGTCGAGTGTTTTGCTGCATTATGCCCTCGAAGTTAGGCCTTATGCCTTAGCAACCTTACTCGCAGCATGCAGTATTTATTTTTACCTGTGTATATTAAATGATAGGCACCGTAAGCTCAAATATGTTTTTGCGTACGCAATTGTAAATGTATTGCTTTTTTATACGCATTATGTTACAGCGTTTTACCTTGCTGCACAGTTTGTACTTATACCATTTTTATACAGGTTTAAAGAAGGCAGCTACCTGCAGTTTGCTAAAAGTTACGCCATTACGGCAATTTTTGTGCTGCCGTGGCTGGGTATATTGTTTAGGCAGCTTCATAGTTTAAAAGCCAGCTGGCAAACAGTGCCCGACCTGGCAGAGCTTTACCGCGCGCTTATCGGTTTTGCACAAGCCGAATTCTTACTGCATATTTATGGGCTGTTGCTGGCTTACACTTTTATAGTATTTGTGTTTGGGCGCAGCAAACAGGTTTATAACAGCAGGTCTGCGCTTTTTTATAGCTTCTTGTTTACATTTATTATACCGGTGGCTGCTGTTTATATAGTCAGCCTTTATTCACCATTATTTGTAACCAGGTATTTTTTATATGTATCGTTATCACTATATATGGCTGTTGCTTTTGCTTATAATGTACTGCCGTTGCCCAACTGGTTAAAAATAGTTTTCTCCTTTTATATGCTGTTTTTATTATGCAGGCATACCAATATTGGGCCTTATACCAACGAAGACTGGAAATACGCCATGCCTGTTATTAAAGAGAACAAAACCCTTAATTCGCTTATTTTAAAGCAACCCGAGTACCAGGATGGCACCTTTGCTTACCATTACAATAAGGCTTATTTTAAAAACTATGAACAAATGCGCACACTGCTTGGTAATGAAAATATATTTGGCGTAAACGACAGTTCTGCTATCGGCAGGCACATAAGGAGCATGAAACCCGAAAAAATATTACTTGTGCAAACGCAATGGTCCATTACCGATCCTAATAATACAGCTGTAACACTGCTCGATTCAGCCTATAACAGGGTTGCCCTTCATGATTATATGGGTGTAAAGGTTATAATTTATGAAAATAAAAAGTAAAAAAGCATATATGGTACTTCTAAACATTAAGGTTACATATATCAATCTTACGTAAAATGCTTTGGGTTTATTAGCAATGAAGCATTTTTTGGCTGAATTATATATGGAATGTGGAAAGAGAGAATACTCGCGTCAGCAAAAGAGAAACTATTTCTTGGAAATATTCCAGCTAATGCAATTTAGAACACCACCTTGATTAGCTATTTCGTTACATTCAAGTGTTTTAACATTAATTCCGCTAAATAAAGCTTCAAATTGCCTCATTGTTTTTTCATCTTCATTTTCCCCCTCGGCCTTTCTTTTGAATGGCGGAAATGCACTTTGATTCTACAGACCTTGGTTTTGGCATCCGATCATTTAAATATTCCTGAGAATCTTCCTGTCGATATAAAAGGTTCCGAACGGTATTAGACAAGCTAAAAGTATTTTCCAGGTTGTGGTTTTGAATTTCCAGTTCTGCTCTATGCCTACACTGAACGTATTCAAAATAAATAGCAAAAATAGTGCGCCATGAATTGGCCCAAGCATTTTTGTGAGATACGATATATGGAAAATATGTTTCAATGGAACAGCAATAAAAATCAATATCAAAAGTGAAATGCCTTCCAGGAAACCGATAATTCTTAACCTGCCGATTTTTGTTTTAAAAAGCTGAAGCATAATTTATCTGAAATAAGGTCGGTTTGCAAACGGTGAAAATGGCCAGGGAATGGCGATGAAAATGATGAAAAGCGCCACAGAAAACCAGATCAGCATGGTTTTGAATTTCTCATGATCTGTGGTTTTTCTTTTCGCTTTTGCCGAACCGATGGTGATGATGACAATGGCAATCAGCATCAATGAACTATGAATCAAGCTGAAAAATATCAAATCTAAATTATTGAGCGCTTCTTTTGTATTCGCCCAGAAATATTTGATTACCGGGCTTTGAAAATACAGCACCATGCCAATCATGAGTTGAATATGCGCAATAGTTGCCGTCCAATGTCTTAATGCATTATCGGTTTTGGCAAAAATTGATTTTGAAGAATAACCTTTATATGCGCGAACAATGGCAAAAATCAGGCTTGCTAAAACAAGCCATCGCATATAATTGTGGGAAGTTAACAAGAACTGGTACATCGCTTTATTTAAACTGCGATGCAAAGCTATTTAAAAACATACTAAATGGTATGTTTTTATTTGTAAATTTATTTCATTGAATCGAGGTAACGCTTAAGCTCCTTTAAATAAGGCAGATACGCATCTTTGCTATTCACCAATTTACCGAAATTCCTGATTCCCCAATAACCACTTAAAACAAAAGTGATCAACTGATTTGCATTTACATCCTTACGAATCAGCCCGTTTTTCTGGCCTTTTTCAATAGCGCTAATCATTGTTTCTGTCCATTGTTGAGTTATTTCGTTCAAAGCCTTGCTGAAATTTCCGTTCCTTGGAGTCATTTCCTGCGTAAGATTGGCGCCGGGACAGCCATATTCCACTTTCAGAAATTCATTTTCCATTAAAAGATAATGCATGAGTTTGTAAATGGCATCTAATGGATTTTCATCTTCCCTAAGCATATCAAAACTTGCAGTTAGCGCAGGTTTCATCAGCTCGTTAATGATGGCCATTCCCATTTCATCTTTGTTTTTGAAATGATAATAAAATGCACCTTTGGTTACTTTGGTAGTGGCCAGGATATCATCAATACTTGTTGTCTGGTAACCTTTTACATAAATCAGCTCGAAAGCTTTTTGCAGAATTTCCAGTCGTGTAGCTTCGGCCTTTTTCATGTAAGATACTGATTGGTATTTTTTTACAAAGTACGGAAAACATTTGCTTCCATTGAATTTGAATTACTTGCTAAATCATTTTTTGCGAAATGTATATATGGAATTTGCTAAGATGAAACATCGATTGCAGTAAATGAAAGGCTTAAATATTGCCTGATCTTAAACAAAATAGGTGTTATAACATTTTCTGTCGATATTAATTATAATTAAACTTGCCAGCCAAATATTATTAACAAAAAATAAGTCGGCACAAAATTAAAAACACTTAGATTTTATTCATTTATGACTGTTTCGAATCTCAAAACGCTTAAACTAACACATGATCCGGATCTTAAAGCGGTTGCTATGGAATGGACCGGTTTTTCAAGTTCTGCCCAATTTCGTGAAGCCAATGAAAACGTGCTTGATTTAATCAGGGAAACGCGTTCTACCAAATTAATTGCCGATACCCGGAATATGAAAATTATCAGCCTGCAGGATCAGCAGTGGCTATACCAGGATTGGCTTCCAAGAACTATAAGCGCAGGATTAACACATGCAGCCATTATAGAATCTGAAGATTTTTTCAATAAATTGTCTGTAGATAATGTTGTTCAGAAAATAAACGATCAATTAACCATTAAGTATTTTACCACTTTGCTCAGCGCTAGAAACTGGCTGAGGCAGTTGTAAAACAAGTATTCATTTAAAGCATTTTTTGCGGTTTGTATATATGTAATTCGGGCACGAATGAATTCTCTTGCCAGCTAAAATTGCTACTCACCAAAATTCCCGGTTTTAACTTCTCCGGCGCGTTTGTAATTGGCAATGATGATTCTTTTGGGTGAAACCAAACCTTCTGTTAAGGTGAATGCTGCGGGAATTGAACCTTCCTGGAACAGCTTTTTGCCTTTGCCTAACGTAAATGGGAAAATTTTGATTCGTAGCTCATCCACCAAATCATTTTCGAGTAGCGTTTGAATGAGGTTGCTGCTGCCCCAAACCTGTAAATCTCCGCCTTCTTTATTTTTGAGCTGTTTAATATCCTCTACGCTTTTGAGGAATTGGGAATTTTGCCAGCCGGATTTTTCTCTTGAGCCGGAAACCACATATTTGGAAACATCATTTACGCCGGGCCATTCTTTTTCATGCTTTGGCCAGAAATCTTCCCAAATTTCGAATGTTTTCCTGCCGAGAAGCAGATCTGCCGGTTTCATTTCTTTCTGCAGAACCTTGTTAAAAACTTCGTCGCCATAATAAGGAGCCAGCCAGCCGCCATATTCAAATCCGCCCGATGTATCTTCTTCCGGACCGCCGGGCGCCTGCATGACGCCATCTAATGTGATAAATGACAAAACAATTATTTTTCTCATATATCAATATTACGAAAAATGCTTTGAGTTGAACTTAATATTATGCTTGATAATTGAGGCTCGAGTGGTTTTTTTATTACAGCAATAGCAAAACCATTATATCTGATAGCTTACATATAAAAGGCGTAAGATTCCTTTGGGTGTTCATTTTCCCCAAGATATTTCATAATTTCTCCTACACGCCGGGCGCATCCAATTG
>DAIUCM010000227.1:0-4857 GCA_036846145.1 Bacteroidota bacterium | reverse complement strand
ATGTCGGGCCTTTTGTGCAGGTTATTGATACAATCTTTGCCAGAGGTGAAGCAATGCACCTCATTGTCGGGATTGAGCTCAACAATATACTTCAGCGTTTTGAGGTAAATAGGCTCGTCTTCAACGATAAATATGCGCGCCATGTGCGGTTGGAGTTGATTTCCAAATTTAGGAATAGTTTCTCAAGGTTTCGAAAAAAAATCCAAAACAGAAAAATCTTTCCCTAATTGGATTTTTCTGGGAAGCAGTATGGCATGGTTGGAAAACAAAAAAGCCCCGAAGCATTGCACTTCGAGGCTTTTGCACATGATTTGTAGCCCGTAGGGGAATCGAACCCCTGTTACCAGAATGAAAATCTGGTGTCCTAACCCCTAGACGAACGGACCGTTTGTCCTTGATTGCGGTGCAAAAGTACAAACTAAAATTAATTCGTTCCAAATTTTTTTTAAAAAAATTATGCCTAATTTTGCAGCCGATTTTATAAAACTATAATTTCTAAAAAGATATGTCAAAAATCAGAGTAGCCATCAATGGCTTTGGCCGTATCGGCAGGTTAACTTTTAAAACCCTTTTGCAGCGCGAAGAGATCGAAATTGTTGCAATTAACGATCTTACAGACAATGCAACACTTGCGCATTTGCTAAAATTCGACTCTGTACAGGGTATGTACAAGGGTACTGTAGAGGCTGATGGCGAAAATATTATTGTTGACGGTAAAAAAATCGCTTCTGTAAAAGAAACTGACCCGGCTAAATTGCCTTGGGGACAAATGAATGTTGATATCGTTGTAGAATCAACCGGCCGTTTCTTGAAAAAAGAAGACCTTCAGAAGCACATTGATGCAGGCGCAAAACGCGTAATTCTTTCTGCTCCTCCAAAAGGCGATGTAAAAACAATTGTTGTAGGTTGCAACGATGATATTTTGAACGCTGATGACGTAATTATCTCAAACGCATCTTGTACTACCAACTGCCTTGCACCAATGGTGAAAGTTTTGGATGATTTAGTTGGCATCGAGAACGGTTTCCTTTCTACCATCCACGCTTATACTTCTGACCAGCGTTTGGTTGACGCTCCTCACGCAGATCTTCGTCGTGCGCGTGGTGCTGCTACCAACATCATCCCAACATCTACAGGTGCGGCTGAAATGGTAGGTAAAATTCTTCCTCACCTGAATGGCAAATTAACTGGCAACTCATTCCGCGTTCCGGTGCCGACTGGTTCTGTAACTGACTTTACCTGCGTTGTGAAAGGCAATGTAACCAAAGAGCAGATCAACGAAGCATTCCGTAAAGCAGCTGAAGGCGAAATGAAAGGTGTTTTGGAGTACACTACTCTACCGATCGTTTCTGCTGATATTGTTGGCAACACGCACTCTTGTATTTTTGATTCAGACCTGACAATGGTGAACGGAAACCTGGTGAAATTAACCGGCTGGTACGATAACGAAGCGGGTTACAGCAACCGTATGGCAGATCTTACAGTAATGTTCGGAAACATGATTCAGCGCTAATTTTTAGCCTAAAAGCATTTTTTGAATAAACCATATATGGAAAACGGCCCCAAAGTTTCGGGGCCGTTTTTTATTTATACTTATTCCCATAACGATTATAATTTTCACAGATTGAATAGCGTTATTTATAAATGCCAAAGCATTTTTCAGCTTAACCATATATGGAAATTATATTTTGAAAAGGAAACTGCCCATAAAGATTAAAATAGATTTTCCCTGCTCAGAAAAATGGCATGAAATGTTGCCTCGGCCAGATGGAAAACATTGCGCGGCCTGTAATAAAACCGTTATCGATTTCAGGAATAAAAGCGATAAATTTATCTATGAAACTTTCGCTACGCAAAGCGATAATATTTGCGGAAGATATTATAAGCATCAGCTTAACAGGAACATATTTACGGAAATCAAGATCAATAGGCTAGTTAACCCAAAACTGCTGTTAAGCGCCGGATTAATTTCAGGTGCTTTCTTTGTAGCCGGAGCCGCAAATTCTCCATCAATTGATAATATAATTTTCCAGGAAGAGAAAAAAGGAAATGAAATTCCCGGGCCGATTTTCAACAAAGCAGATTTCGTTAAATTTATTGAAGGAAAAGTCTTGTATAAAGATTACGAAGAGGTTGCCGCGGCAGGAATTATTGTAAAAGTCAGGAAATCAAAAATTAAAACCACTACAGATTCAAACGGCTATTTCAAACTTGTAATTCCTGATAAATTTTTGATCAGAGATTCGCTAATAATAGAATTTGGAAACAAAGACGCTGATTTTCAGCGAGTAACTATTTCTACTGAAGATTTACCAAAATACATAAATCTTTATTTCCCCGAACCTGATGACACTAATGAAATAATGGGCTTTAACACTGAAGCATATCTTGTTGGCCAATACGAAGGAATGGTAAAAAAGAAAGTTGAAATTAAGAAGAAAAAAAGCCTGTTTCGCTGGAAGAATAAATAGAAATCTACTTCTCCCGCTTGGTAGTATAAATCACCAGGTTGCGCAAACTCTCACGATATTCTGTAGCTGGTAAAGTTTCCAAAATAGAAAAAGCTTCATTCTGGTACCGAACCATGGTATCTTCTGCGTAACGTATCCCGCCATTTTTCTCTACAAAATCAACTAAATAACGGAATTTCTTGCGCGTTGCATCGTAGCCTTTAATGGTGGAAAGCACTTCTTTACGCTCGCTTTTACTCACCTGGTTCAAAGCGTATATCATGGGTAAAGTGAGCTTTTTTTCCTTGATGTCAATGCCTGTTGGTTTGCCGATGGCACCTTCACCAAAATCAAAAAGGTCGTCTTTAATCTGGAAGGCGATTCCTACCTTTTCACCAAAAACGCGCATTTTCTCAACCATTTCAGCGTCATCTGTTACAGAACGGGTGCCCATAGCACAGCAGCTCGCAATTAAGCTGGCGGTTTTCATGGTAATAATGTCGAAATATTCGGGTTCCTGTAAATTTAACGTACGAGTTTTTTCAAGCTGCAGCAATTCGCCTTCGCTCATTAATTTAACAGCAGTTGATGAAATGGAAAGTAAATCATAATCGCCATGATCAACACTCAGCAACAGGCCGCGCGATAGCAGGTAATCGCCCACCAATACCGAGATTTTATTTTTCCAAAGGGCGTTGAGCGAAAAAAAACCACGCCTTTCAGTCGAATCATCCACAACATCATCATGAATAAGTGTTGCTGTGTGCAGCAGCTCAACAAGCGCCGCGCCGCGATATGTTTTTTCACCAATCTGCCCGCATGCGCCGGCGGCCAGAAAAACCAGTATTGGCCTTATCTGCTTGCCTTTACGCCTCACAATGTATTTCATAATATGGTTAAGCAGCGCCACATCTGTTCGTACGGAATCCTGGAACTTCCGCTCGAACGTAATCATTTCATTTTCAATGGGCTGTTTTATCTGCTGAAGGCTGATGGCCATAAACCGTTTTTGGCTTTCCTATTTTTGAACTTCAAAACTAAGCATAAAAAAAGTATTTGATGTTGTACCTTGCATTCGATTTTGAAACATTGAAGGTCGATTTGAGATTTTGGAGATTTGAAGATTTGAAAATTTGATTTGAAAATGAAAATATCTAAAAATTATTCACTCATTCACTCATTCACTCATTCACTCATTCACTCATTTATTCATTGCATTCATCCAATCATCAATCATTAAAAAAAGATGGAAATACTTAAAAATATTTGGGTTGAAGGTAGCGATGGCAAAACCATACTTACAGATATTTTCTATAAAAAAAACACGAAACCAAAACCTGTAATTGTTTTTGTACATGGCTTTAAGGGTTTTAAAGATTGGGGCGCATTTAATGAAATTGCCGAGTGGTTTGCCAGGCAAGGATTTATTTTTGTAAAATTCAATTTTTCGCACAATGGTACTACGCCACAAAAACCAGCTGAATTTGCCGACCTGGAAGCTTTTGGCAACAATAACTTCAGCAAGGAAATTTACGACCTGGATTGTGTTATCAGCTATATATTGAACGCCGGAAAAATACCTTCGGCAGAAATAAACACGGAAAATATTTTCCTGGTTGGCCATAGCCGCGGCGGCGGAATTGCAATTTTAAAAGCCGCTGAAGATGAAAGGGTAAAAAAACTGGCTACCTGGGCGGCTGTTAATGATTTTAATTATGCCTGGGATGAAGACAGAGTTGCATATTGGAGAGCTCGTGGCGTAATGCACGTCGAAAATGCGCGGACCAAACAACGCATGCCGCTTTATTACCAGCTTTACGAAGATTATATTGCCAACAAAGAGAAGCTGCATATACCGGCAGCGGTGAAAATACTTCAAAAACCATTTTTGGCAATACATGGTACTGAAGATGAAGCTGTTGACTTTAGGCACGCTTTGGAAATGAAACGCTGGAATCCAACTATTAAGCTGGATCTAATTCCGCACGGGAACCATGTTTTTGGTGTAAAGCACCCGCATAAAGAAATTGAGCTGCCATTTGACCTGAAAGTTGTAATTGAGCATACCCATGATTTTTTTATGCAGAAATAAAATTTTTGTGCAAATGTTAATAAATTAAAATAGCACAATCCGGCAAGGTATTCTAACGGTATGTATTTTAGTAAGCCCAGCCCTGTAAGCAATTTTTGTTGTTCCCGTAAAAAACTACAGTAAAACACAGCAGCGTTTCTGTAAGGGGTTTTCTCTGATTTAGCATTCGCCATATAAGTAACTGGTAAAAAATGCTTTATGATTAAAATAAGCTTTTTTTGAATTCTGCATATATGGAAAAAGCCAAAGCTATGACAGGCTAATAACTTAATGTTTAAAATTATCATTGCCTAACGCCGGTAAATTATATATGAC
>DAIUCM010000226.1:0-4886 GCA_036846145.1 Bacteroidota bacterium | reverse complement strand
TTGGTTTTGACGGTTTCTGGTAGTGTGGGTTACCTGTGTAGGTTGATTCATCAGCTCCGGAAGTAACAAAGAATTTACAACGTGCATCGTTATCATAATCTGTATTAACACCAATATTTTTAGCATAAGGCGTTAATGAGTTCTGATCTACGTGAAGATCTCTTGTACCTTTATAAGTTACTGCCATGCTTTGATCAGTCTGGCCAAGGTTACGCGCCGCGTTAGCTGATTTGTAAGCTGCCAGTGTTGAATAGTTTGCATCCATGTACAATAATGTACCGGTACCTGTTCGGTAGTAGTTGTTGCCTTCGAACCTGTCGTTTTTGTTTGAGCCATAGTAGTACAATGTAGTACCTGCATTAGAACGCGTAAGGTTATTGTTACGGAAATCTACGCCGCCGCCATAATAGTTATATATGTACACGAGGTAAGAAGCACTGCTGTTTGCATGGAACGTATTATGATATATTTTAGAATTGGCATTTGCAGCATACGGATAAAGGTAAATACCGCAATATGCGCCTGAGCCAACCAGAACCATGTTGTTTGTAAACTCAAACACATCATTAGCCATAACATAAACGTTACCTACACCGTAGTACGCGCCGTTATCGCCAAAGAAGTTTCTTGTCCACTTACTGGCCATATCGCCATAGTTGTAAATACCGTAACCATAAGTTTGCTGAAAGCTGTCGATATAGTTTTCGGTATAAAGGTTACCATTGTTATAGTTGGTGTAGAAAGAATAGTAGTAACCCTGGGTAATAGTATTACCTTTGTAGATACTTCTTGTATTACCGCCACGGCTATAACCTTCATCAACAATAAAGTAACCACCTCCACGAATGTAGTTTTTCTCATAAGTTACATCAGTATTGGCGCCTGCACGTAATGCAGTTGTACCCCAGTAGTAACCAAGCGGAGCCCAAATGTAGCAGTTCTTTACAATTGAGTTTTTTGAGTTGTAAACGTCTAACGCGAAGTTAGCGCCACCCTGCGAGGTTTGGTGCAGGTAGAGGTTATCAATTGTAAGGTAGTTAGCATTGTTAAGCTCCATTACATAACCGCCTGAGTAATGAACGCGGGTAGCAGTTGGCACAGAACCCATACCTTTAAAGGTAACTGTGTTTGTAGCCGATACGCCCGAAATAGAACCGATAGATACACTCTCATTATAAACACCGGTTGCAATTTCAATGGTAGTTTTGCCATTTACACCTTTCGACTTCAGGTCGCTAACAGCTGCACCTATACTCGAATAATCACAGCCTGATTTACAAACTGTTTTAGTACCTGAGATCTGTGCGTGTGCAGCCGGGGAGAACAGCAATGCACCAGCAGCCAGAGCCAGCCATTTGGTTGTGCGAGCCCAACGCTTCGTTGCGCTTCGCATGTTTTGATTTTGTAAAGAAATTTTCATTTGATAACGGTTGTTTTAAATCAACACCCCAAATATAGGAATATTTTTTGTTGAAACATGCAATAATTTTTAACATTTCTAACACTTTCAAATTTTTACAATATTTTAAATTATACAGTTATACGCAAAAAAGGGCTATTTACCGGCTTCTTTGCGTATAAAATTGCAAAAATAATTACTGCAGTTTTATACTTAAGCACCTGGCTTATTTTCTCCATGGGTGCAGCGATAGTTACATATATTGTATATCCTGAAAATGCTTTGCATTGTATGGTATAAGTACTAATTAGTAAAACATCCTTTTATATGCTTAAATAAGCAATGGCTTATAAATGCTTACGCATTCAACCTATTTTAAAAATTTATAAAAAGCGAAAAAAAACAACAATTTTGGCATTCCGGCTGCCATAATTTTTAAACCTGGCATTAAATATGGGTTAAAATTCGGTTAAATAATTCTAAAAGAAAATGACAATTTGCTTTACTGCCGCATGAAAAAATAGATAAGAATTACCACATCTTTTGCTGAAAGCACTGCACAAAGTATAAACCTCTAATATTCCTGTTTATACCTATATATTATATATGAGTTAACACAGCAGCATTATACACGGCAAGCTTAATTTTTGTAACTTCGTAAACTGCATATATATACTTTATGAAAAATGCTTTAATGTGTGGTTGGAGGTTTCAATCAGTATTCGCTTTGCTGGCAGCAGTAGCTTTTTGTACAACCGGCTGTAAGGAGTCAATTAATACTCCTGATACTGGTAATGACGCAATGGTTATTGACCAGAGTGCCAGGGTGATGTGGGAAAAGAAAATGCTTGCAGATCCTTTAACAGGTGAAATACCGGAGAACATTAGAGCCCGGGAACTTGCATTTGCTTCTACCCTTCCGGTAAATCATATAACATTTAATAAAAGAGATGCTGAGGCTACCTGGCAAAGCCGCGGCCCCTGGAATCTTGGTGGCCGAACGCGCGCCCTTGCGCTGGATGCAACCAATGAAAATATTATTTTAGCGGCTGGCGTTAGCGGCGGCATATGGCGGTCGGTTAATGGCGGCGCAAACTGGCGCAAGGTAACACTGCCACACCAGCTTGCCAATGTTACCTGCCTAGTGCAGGATACGCGTAAAAACAAAACACATATCTGGTACGCAGGCACAGGTGAACTGATCGGGAACAGCGCATCCGGCAGATCAGCTTTTTTCCTGGGAGATGGCATATTAAAATCTACCGACGGCGGATTAAGCTGGCACAGTCTTGCTGCCACTACATCGGGTAAGCCGCAAAACCTTTCCAGGAACTTTAACCTTGTAAACACTATTGCCATTAACCTTGCCGATACCGGCGATGTGGTGTATGCCGCTACTTACGGCTCGGTTTACAGATCGGATAATGGCGGTGAAAAATGGAGCGTTGTACGTGGCGGCACCGGATTAATTACACCATCTTATTATACAGGCGTAGCGGTAACTCCCAAAGGTGTAATATATGCTACCCTTAGCAGCGATGGTTCACAGAAAGGCATATGGCGCTCGGCAGATGGAAAAGAATGGACGAACATTACACCTGCTGGTTTCGCAACACATTACAACCGAATTGAAATAGGAATTGACCCTACTAATGAAAATAATGTGTACTTTTTGGGTTATACGCCCAATGGAGGCAAGCGATCGGTTGATTTCCGTGGTAAGGAAGACTGGGCGAGTTTCTGGAAATATACATATATAGGTAGTGATGGAAATGGTTTGGGTGGCAAATGGGAGGACCGCTCACAGAACCTGCCCGATTTTGGCGGCTATTTCGGAGATTTTAATACGCAGACTGGCTATAACATGTTTGTACGAATTAAACCAGATGCACCAAACACCATTTACCTGGGTAGCACAAATCTCTGGCGCTCCACCGATGGGTTTACATCGAACAAAAACACAAGCTGGATTGGCGGTTACGCGGTTAATACAACCATGCCGAATTACGAAATGTACCCCAACCAGCACCCTGACCAGCATAACCTGGTTTTTTATCCTTCTAACCCAAATAAAATGATTGCGGCATGCGATGGCGGGCTTTTCCGAACGGATAACAATACTGCAGCTAACGTTACCTGGGAATCGCTAAACAATGGCTATTTAACCTCGCAATTTTATACTATAGCCATTGATCATGCAACACCAGGCGATAATGAAATACTTGGCGGATTGCAGGATAACGGCACGTACTTTACACGAAGCGCGAACCCGCAAACAGCTGGAGCATGCCCGGCGATGGCGATGGAAGCTTCTGTGCAATTACAAATGGCCGAAAGGAATATTATGTATCTAAACAGGAAGGCAAAGTGTACCGTATTATTTTAGATGAGGCCGGAAACGCCGTAAAATGGGGACGCATTGATCCTTTGGGTGCCAAGGTTTCACAGTTTATAAATCCATTTGTTCTGGACCCGAACCAGCAAACCAGGATGTACTTCCCTGCAGGCAATCATATCTGGAAGAATGATGATGTTACACAAATAAAAATGTATGATGTACGCGATACAAATAAGGTAAGCACAGGCTGGCAGCGCCTTATAGCGCAAACCGATACTTCGCAGGAAATTGCCAGTATCGCAGTTTCTGTAAATCCGGCAAACAGGCTGTATTACGGCACTACAAACGGCAAACTTTACAGGATAGATGATGCAGCTGAAGGCAAAACAATGGCGAAAGAAATTACAGGAACAGGTTTCCCTAAAAACGCTTACCTGCATAATATTACAATAGACCCGGAAAATGCAGACAGAGTTATTGCGGTTTTCTCTAATTATAATGTGCAGAGTATTTTTTATACTACCAATGGCGGAAGCAGCTGGACTGCCGTTTCAGGAAACCTGGAGCAATTCGCGAATGGAACGGGCAATGGCCCAAGCTGCCGCTGGGCAGGGATTTTACCGGTAAAAGATAAGCGCGCCTATTTTATTGCCACCAGTACTGGGCTTTATGCAACGGATAGCCTGCAGGGCGCAAAAACCGTTTGGACACTGCAATCACCTGATGGAATAGGCAATACAGTATGTACCATGATAGATTCTCGCCCATCGGATGGGTTTGTGGTTGTTGGCACGCACGGCAATGGCGCATTTTCAACACATGTAAATTATACGTACCAGGTTACAGGATTAAAGCCTTCCGCGGAAAGAATCGCTGCATTTAATGTAAATATTTATCCAAATCCCATGCAGGTGCAGGCCAATATAAGCGTTGAATTAAAACATGCACAGCAAATTAATATTGCTGTAATAGACCAGCAGGGCCGCATGCTTGAAAACATTTATAATGGCAACATGCAGGCTGGTAAAAATACAGTTACTCTACACAACAATGGCTGGCCCAAAGGAGTGTACTATCTACGTATCAGCAGTAAAGCCGGCATAGTTACCAAAGCATTTTTTGTACAATAGTTATATGTAACTTTATACT
>DAIUCM010000225.1:0-4891 GCA_036846145.1 Bacteroidota bacterium | reverse complement strand
TAACCAATAAGGCTATACAGACAAGACATTGCTTATATATGGCCTTATTGGAATACCCCAAAGCTGGCGCTAATTTGAACGCAGTGGAAATTAGTGCATTATTAGATTCACACTCTCTGAGTGTACCATTTTAACCTCCAAAGCTGGTGCGAGCTTGTAGCTCGTTCCATTCTTCCATATAAGAGGTAATAAAAAAATGCTTTAAGTACGAGTTACTTAAAGCATTTTTTGTGTGGTGTATATATGGGGAAAATGATTATTTGCTTCTAAATAAATTTTTTTTGGTAAGTTATTATAAATCAATAGTGTTTATAATGCAGCTCCTATATTAGGTCTCGGTTTTTTAAATTTTGGATAATGCTTTATTATGAGCTGCGCGAGCGACTGCTTGTAGCGTCCGCGCTACAAACATCTTCTATATATAACTTATTCAAAAAATGCTTTAGGGTGCCTCTAAAAACCTCAATCTCTGCGTTGTGCTATCAAATTTAAAATCCTCATTTACAAACTGTAATAAGGGCTATAAATTTTCTGCACGCCTTGATCTTAAGGTTTTTAGATGCACCATTTATATAATGGTTATTTCAGAAAATGAATCGCGGATATATAATCATTAGCAGTTTGGCTTGCTTATTCCATTTAGCAACTGAGCCATTCTGCCGGCTAAATTCCTAAACGAGTATTGTTCTATGCCAGCCGGCTGAAACATTTGCGTTTTATTTTTCCAGGCATGATAATACTTCAGTACAGCATCTTTAATGGCAGTTTCATTTTCGTATTCAATAGTTAAACCTGTATTGCTTTCAGTAAGTATCTGGGCCACATCGCTATCGGTTTCGCCCAGCGCCAAAATTGGCCTTGCAGAACCCATATACTCAAATAGTTTTGCAGGAATCCGGCCCTTTGTATTATATTCGCCATAGCCTTTGTTGTGCAGTAAAAGCAACATGCCGGATGCGAGCATCCATTGCACTACTTTTTCTTTGGTAAGCTGGTTCAGGTTCAGCAGGTTGTTTTTTAAACCCTGGCTTTCAATTTCTTCAAAAATTGTAAAATCTACTACTCCGGCCAAAACAATCTGCAAATCGTTACCAAATTGCTTATTTTCCTTTGCCAGCTGCGCCAAAATCTTCCATAATTTCTGAGGGTTTCTGTCCAGCCCTAATGTACCGAAATGGCTTATTACAAACTTTTGCGTTTCAACCGGTTGTACGCCTGTAAAATCATCATCATCATAACCCATTGTAATGGCCGATACATTTTTGGCGCCAAGCGCTGCAAAATCCTGGCTCCAGCTTTTGCTAACAGCTACTACCCTATCCGCTGTTGTAAGCACTTCTTTTTCCTGCCGTTTATGTTTATTACGGGCATATGGCGTCAGCATAAATTTCTCAAAATAATCAATCTGCGTCCACGGATCCTGGAAATCTGCGATCCAGGGCAAGCCGGTTGCCTTTTTCAACTGGTAGGCAATACGATGAGATGAATGTGGCGGGCCGGTAGAAATGATGGCATCGACCGGATGTTTTTTGATATATTCCAGCAGGTCTTTTACAGAAGGATTTATTCGCAGCATTCGCGCGTCCGGAATAAAAAAGTTTCCGCGCACCCAAACCGCTAATTTGTCAATTATGCCTGGCTCTTTATCGCGTACCAGGAAAACATCCTGCACTTTTTCATCCTTTTTTTTACCTTTCAGCAAATTAAAAACAGCAAAAGGCTCAGGCGCACGTGTTTTCAGAACTTCGGTGCCGGGTGGTATATCGTTAAAAGTTGTAGGATCAATAATCGGATAATTGGCGTTTTCCGGAGCGTGCACCACCGGTTCCCAACCGAACTGGCGCATGTATTTTACAAATTTTATATTTCGTAAAACACTTGCTCCGCCGCATGGCGGCCAATAGTAAATTATATACAGGTAGCGCTTCATTAATAAAAGTTATGAACCGTAAACTATTTCAGTTACACATTCAAAATTACAAATTACCAATGCAGCTTGGCAGAAACAGTAAATAAGATTTTATACCTTATTGATTTTTACTGATGAATAAGAAATTAACTTGTTACACACATAATCCGCGATGGATCTTAGCACCAGCGCATGCTTTCAGCGTAAAAATGTGGAAATTACCTGGCGATTAAGAGATACTGAAATTCAGTACCTGGAATGATTGCAACAGCTTTTATTGCCTGTTTCCAGTTACTTCCTGCGAAGCAACCTGTGTTTCTGTTGCTTTATAGTTGGTTTTGCCAAATTTCGGGCAGTCGCAGCTTTCTTTAAAAAGGCCGCAACTTGTAAGCATTACACTTAGCGGAAGCACAAGGAGAAAAATTTTTTTACGCATAAATTTTTAATTAAAACCGGTAATCTTTGTACTGCGCAAAGCCTGTGCCGGTTATGTATTAACAGTGCTACTTCAAAAATAATTATAAATGCGCTAAAATTTTATTTTTTTATTCGGATATGAAAAAACTGGGCCTTATTGGTTTCCCCCTTTCGCACTCGTTTTCGCAAAAATACTTTAATGAGAAATTTCAAAAGCTTGGTTTGGCCGGTTGGAAATACGAGCTTTTTAATTTAGAAAACATAGAGGATTTTATAAAGCTGATTGATGAAAACAATGAACTTGTGGGCTTGAATGTTACCATTCCGCATAAAGTAAAAATTATAAATTACCTCGATGAAATTAGTGATGAAGCAAAACTGATAGGCGCAGTAAACACCATTAAAATTTCCATATATAACGATGGTAAAAAACACCTTACAGGTTATAATACAGATGTTTATGGCTTTGAAGAAAGCTTAAAGCCGCTGCTGAAACCCCAGCATAAAAAAGCATTGATACTTGGCACAGGCGGCGCAGCAAAAGCAGTTAAATTTGTACTGGATAAGCTGCGCATTGAATACAAGTTTGTTTCAAGAAATCCTTCCGCAGAGCAACTCTCCTATATATCAATTACCGGAAAAATACTTCATGAGCATTTGTTGATTATAAACACAACACCACTTGGCATGTGGCCGGATATTAATAACTACCCAGAAATTCCTTATCAGCAGCTTACCAAAAATCACCTGGTTTACGATTTGGTTTATAATCCTGAAGAAACACAATTCTTAACCCGCTCCAAAAAACACGGCGCAACAACCAAAAACGGCCTTGAAATGCTTCACCTGCAAGCCGCGAAAGCCTGGGAGATCTGGAATTCAGATGAATAATACGATTTTAGTATTACGTAGCCTGTATTGATATTAATCATTATAATTATGGTTAATCTCTTTACCAGGTAAGGCATATTCCGAATAAGCAGCATGCATATAACAGCGAAACAATCTTTTAAAATAATTTTACACCTGCATTACAATGCCAATTCCAAACTATGCGGCATTTGCAGCACAATAAGCCCTTTGAAACCTGCTTTATTTACTGGTCATAACTGTCTTCTCTATCCCGTACCTCTTTCCGATCCAACTGTAATTCATTCATTCCGTAGGCTAAAAACCAAAATTAACACGGTTTGGTACAAGCAACAAAGCAGAATTCCTTAATTTTGAATTTTAATTAAATGTAAGGATGGCAGAAAAAGTAGCACAGCGGATACTGAATATACACGAATCTTCTACCCTGCGCATGGCGAAACTGAGCCGCGAGCTGAAGGAAAAAGGTGTGGATGTGATTAACCTGAGCCTGGGTGAGCCGGATTTCGACACGCCGCAGCACATAAAAGCCGCTGCCATTCAATCTATTAACGAAGGGTTTACACATTACCCGCCGGTTAGCGGCTACCTGGAGCTTAAAAAAGCCATTGTAAATAAATTCAAAACCGAGAATAACCTTAGTTACCAGCCATCGCAAATTGTAGTAAGCACCGGAGCCAAGCAATCTATAATTAATGTTATTTTAAGCATTATAGAGAAAGGTGATGAAGTGCTTGTGCCTTCGCCGTTTTGGGTGAGCTACCCGGAAATGATAAAAATGGCTGAAGCCACACCGGTTTTTGTACACGCAACTATAGAAACCGATTATAAAATAACACCGCAACAGCTTGAAGCTGCCATTACGCCAAAAACAAAAGCTGTAGTTTATTCATCGCCAAGCAACCCTACCGGCTCTTATTATACGGAAGATGAGCTTCGCAGCCTGGCAGAGGTTTTTCAGCGCCATCCGCAGGTGTTTGTAATTTCCGATGAAATTTATGAGCATATTAATTTTACTGGCAAGCATACTTCCATAGCGCAAATACCCGGCATGTACGATCGTACAATTGTTGTAAATGGCGTTTCGAAAGCATTTGCCATGACCGGCTGGCGAATTGGCTATATGGCAGGCCCTGAATGGATTGCGAAAGCCTGCGAAAAGCTGCAGGGGCAGTTTACAAGTGGCGCATCATCCATCTCGCAGCGCGCTACACTCGCAGCGCTTACATCCAGCCTGGAACCCACTTACAAAATGCGTGATGCTTTTAAAGAACGCCGCGATTTGGTGATAAAGAAAATGGAGAGGCTTTATAACTGCAAATTCAACATACCGCAAGGCGCTTTTTATCTATTCCCTGATGTAAGCTGCTATTTCGGCACAAGTTATAACGGCACTACCGTAAAAGATGCCGAGGACCTGGCCATGTACCTGCTGGAGGAAGCAAAAGTAACAGTGGTTGCCGGCACCGGTTTTGGCTGCGAACAATGTATCCGTATATCTTTCGCCGCATCAAAAGAAGAACTTTCAACTGCACTGGACAGGATAGCCGATGCGCTTGAGAAACTTTCGTGAAAATGTTGAATTTCGAATGCTGAGTTTTGAATTTATTTATATGACTATCCGCATAATAGGATAAATAGAAGTCTTCAAGATAAAATTATAGTCGGAGCTGCACTCCTCTCATAATTTAGGAG
>DAIUCM010000224.1:0-5008 GCA_036846145.1 Bacteroidota bacterium | reverse complement strand
ATATTCAGCAAAGCTGCACCACCGGCACCGCCACCGCCTGCGCCAGAATTCAGCGAACTGGTAAAGCCCGTATCTCCCTGCATTTTTAAAAAATAACCGTTGCCGGAGAAGCTTTTTGCAGTAATAAAAACCAGTCCGCCACCAGCACGGCCTACCGCTCCATCATCATCATGCCCGGCACCACCGCCACCGCCCATAAATATTCTCCCATCACTATAGCCCGTACTAAGCGCTTTGCCACCATGGCCGCCATTGGATAAAATGGTACCACTACAACCATTCCATTCATTGCCTCCAATACCACCTGTTGTATAGTTGCCACCGCCGCCGCCACCGGCATCTTCACCATTGCCGCCACCGCCACCGTTGGCACTGGCGCCCCGGCCTTTGTAAAAATTAAATTTAGTTACCGTAATACCTTCGCCCTTTTCGCCACCTTTGTCAGATGAGCTTGAATAAAAATAATCTGTTTCGTGGCAATAGCTTGATGTTGATGCCGTTTCTTTACCACCTCTAAATCCTTTTCCGGCAACATCAATATTGCTGCCCAATGTAACCAAGCCTGTCGCCTCAAATACTAAAATGCCACCAACATCGCCATCCCATTTATCGGCTGTAAGTTTCTTATCAATATACACATTGTTGTAAACTGGCACACTTACAATTTGCACTGCGCTGTTAACATCATAATTATATAGCAGCTTATGCTTTAAATACAAAGTTTTACCGGCTACCGAATCAATAGTTACATACTCGTAGCGCCCTGCGTTGTTGTAACTCTTAATATCCCCGAAGCTGTTGCTGTTGGAAGTATCAATAATAGCGCCTTTCATCTGTATCAGCAAGGCTTTGTCACCCACTTTCAGGCTGCTCGATAGCTCTAAAGATAATGCCCAGTTACAGGTATCTATAGCTGTTACCCTGTTGTATTTATTGATTACGCCGCCAATTTTGCTAAGGTTTTTGCATTTGCTCTGTGTTGTATCTGTTTTTATTTTAATTGTATCGCTTGCACTACAGCCAGCGCTGTTATCAACGTGTAAAACAAAGTTTGTTGTAGCTGAGTTGGGCCGGGCCCATGTAGTATTAGAAGTAGGGTCGCTAACAAGTTCGGCAGGGCTCCATCTGAATGTACCATTTGTCGCTGAAGTAGAAAGCTGTACGCTATCACCCAGGCAAATTGTGGTGTCTTTAGTTAAAATAGTTGCTGTAGGCTTAACAACAATTGTTATTTTCTTTGTGATAGAATCTTTGTTTGAGCCTTTACCTACAACCAGTTTTACACTATAAGTTCCCGCACTTGCATAGGTATGTATTGGGTGTTGAGAAGTAGAGGTATTGCTGCTGCTGGATGGATCTCCAAAATCCCATTTCCATGAGGTTGGTTTAATATAAGTTGAATCTCTGAACTGTATAGAGTTACCGGCACACAAGTTATTCCGGTATATAAAATCAGAAACAAATGGCTCACATTTCAGGTAATCTTTCAGAGTAACATTACTTACACTAGCGCCGGCTTTGGTTGTTAAACTAACAGAAGTAACTGTGCTTGACGCATTTGTAACAGTAGGTTTATTATTCCTGATTGTTAAGGTTGGATTGTTTGTTCCGCAGCTGTTTGTATTACCTGATGAATCTGTCTTCACCATAAACATATCCCATGAACCCAATCCTATAGCGCTGGTGCTGTTTAATGAATAAAAACCCTTGTTTTTACCTCTCTTCATATAATGCCCGTAACCTACTGCTGTATTATATGTTTTAAATGAAATTACAGATGCAGATGTATCCATTTTAATATAGTACTGGCTGTTCGTTGTAAAGCTGTTACCCCAACACATCCAGTGAAGTGCACCGTTATCATACATTAAATCAACGCCACCTTCACGCGCGCTGCCGCCCATATTTTTGCCCCATTTTACTGCACCACTACTGTCTATCTTAACTAAGTAGAGATCCTGGTCGCCCGAGCTTCCTATAATATAAGTCTGTGATTGTCCTGAAATGTATAAGCTTCGGTCGGGCAATTCAGTAATATCGAGCGAAATATCCCAATCGCTTCCACCATATGCTTTTGACCAGATTAATGAACCTGCCTTGCTGATCTTTAACACATAAAAATCTCCACGTGTAGTACCAAAAGAGTAAGTATAACCTACCAGATAATAGACACTGTCTATACCCGGGATGATATTAACTACTATATCCTCATTGGAACCCCCATATGCTCTTGTCCAAACTACACCACCAGTATCGTTAGTTTTAATCACTAATGCATCCGCACTTCCGGCACCATAACTCCTGGTTTCACCCGCAATAATAAAACCGCCATCGCTTGTCTGCAATACACGGAAACCTTCATCATCACTACTTCCACCATATGTTCGCGACCAGATTAAACCTCCGTCTTTATCAATTTTAATAAGATAAACATCGGCACCACCAGCTCCATAACTCTTAGTGCTTGAACAAATTACATATGCACTATCTTCTACCTGAACAATGCTTCCCCAAAAAGTTGAACCGCCGAATGCATTGGCAACACCTTCATCTGATGTACCCCCATAAGTTTTTGACCAAAGCTGCCGGCCTAAACTATCTACCCTTGTTACTACAATATCGCTCCCGCCAGCACCATAACTACTTGTGGCACCTACCATTACAAAACCCTGATCTGCTGTTTCTAAAATATCCAGCCCTATATCACTGCTTGTACCGCCAAAAGTTTTCTGAAACGTTGTTACCTTTTGGGCAAAAACGTTTTTTGCACTTAGAAGTGAACCTAATATTAAAAATAATAAGACTTTGTAAGCTTGGCCCTGCATAATTTGAGTTAAGAAATTAATCGAAAAAGGCTAAAAAGGCCAGATTGACATACCAAACCGCGAAATACCTGAAACACAATAAATCTGTTTTCTTAACCCCTTAAAAACGAAGTTACAAAAAATATTCGTGTAATTTTAACGTATTTTTAACTTTGTATTAAAATACATATGATGTCAGACAGAAATCTGTTGGTTCTGCATGGAGCTTTGGGGAGCGAAACGCAAGTGCAATTAACCTCAAATACAAATAAATTTATTTTATGTACACTTGACTTTTCTGGCCATGGCGGCGCAGAACTCGCTGATAGTACTTTCGGTATAAAAACCTTTGCCCAGGATGTAATAAATTACCTCAACAAGTATAATATTGCGCAGATTGATATTTTTGGCTATAGCATGGGCGGCTATGTAGCTTTGTATCTTGCTTTAAATTATCCTGAAAAAGTTGGAAAGATTTTTACTTTAGGAACAAAGTTCTTATGGACACCTGAGTATGCAAAAACGGAAATGAAGAAATTAAACGCAGATAAAATACAGGAAAAAGTACCGCAATTTGCCGAGCAATTAAAACAACGCCATACAGCGTTAGATTGGCGCGAACTGCTTTTTCATACTGCCCAGATGATGCGCGATTTGGGAAATAATCCTTTGCTGACACTTGAAAATCTTACACAGATAAATCATAAAGTAAGAATTGGTATAGGTGACAGGGATAATACCGTCACCGTTGAGGAAGCGCAAAAAGTACAACAAGCATTACCAAATGCAGAGCTGGAAGTTTTCCCTAATACGCAACACCCTTTCGAGCGTGTAAACCGGGAAAGATTACTGTTTAGCCTGAAGGATTTTTTTCAATGATCAATTAAAAAGTAACAATAATCAATGAAGCATTTTTTGGCATTTGTATATATGGAAATTCATGGCTAATCGGCTAATTATTTCCCCGGAATCCATTTCAACTCTTCTGCGCCATTATCAAAACTGATTTGTCGCGCTAAAACGAAAAGATAATCTGATAAACGATTCAGGTATTTAATTATAATATCTTCCACCATTTCCACTTCTGCAAGGCCAACGACCAATCGCTCGGCACGGCGACAAACACAACGCGCTACATGACAATGAGATGAAGCAACATGACCGCCGGGCAAAATGAAATGCATTAATTCCGGCAGAGTTTCGTTCATGCGATCCATTTCTTTTTCCAGGAATTCCACATCAGCTTCAGTGATCGGCGGAAGCTGCATTCTAGATTTCTCCGGATGCGCGGCGAGATGAGAACCAACCGTAAAAAGTAAATTCTGGATCTTAAAAAGCGTTTCCTGCGCAGTAAATTCCGTATATAAATCACGAACAACACCAATGCAGGAATTCAATTCATCAACTGTTCCATATGCGTGGATCCTGTCGCTGTGTTTTGGCACTTTTACGCCGCCAATTAATGAAGTTTGTCCTTTATCGCCTGCTTTGGTATATATTTTCATGTGGTTAATGATTGAGTGAATGTATGATTGAATGACTGATGGAATTAGCAATTATTACCCATATATACAATCACACAAAAATGCTTTAATGATTATTGATAATTGTTAATTGATCATTGACCTGGTCGCTTTCAATCAACCCATCGCGAAGACGAATAATGCGTTTGCTTCGCTGGGCGATATCGGGTTCGTGGGTTACAATAATGATGGTGTTTCCATCAGCATGAAGTTTCTCGAAAAGATCCATGATTTCGTAAGAAGTTTTGGAATCTAGGTTTCCGGTTGGTTCATCTGCTAAAATAATTGATGGATTATTAACCAAAGCACGCGCAATAGCAACTCGCTGCCGCTGACCGCCTGATAATTCATTCGGTTGGTGATGCATCCTTTCGCCCAAACCAACTTTAGCCATAATATTAGCGGCGCGCTCCATTCTTTCTTTTTTCGGAACACCGGCATAAACCAGTGGAAGCGCCACATTTTCCTGAGAAGTCATTCGCGGAATAAGGTTGAAAGTCTGGAAAACGAAGCCAATTTCCTTGTTACGAATTCCTGCCAGTTCATCATCATCCATCCGGCTCACATCCTTTCCATTCAGAATATATGTTCCGGAATTCGGCGTATCCAGGCAACCCAAAATATTCATTAAAGTAGATTTGCCAGAACCGGAAGAACCAATCAGCGCAACATACTCATTCC
>DAIUCM010000223.1:0-5015 GCA_036846145.1 Bacteroidota bacterium | reverse complement strand
GGATATCTTCCATTTAACATATTTATAGTTATTTCAGCTTCCGATTAAGTAGAAGCTGAAAGCGTGAATGGGTAAATGTCGGTATATAATTTTGTTATTTTCCCTAATAAAACTAAGGAAAAACACTAAAGCTTTTTTTGGCAACATTAAGTATTCTTGTTACTAATAAGCAAAGATTTTAAAGTGCTGAAATATTAAATTCTTATTCCTGAATTTTAGATCACCTAAACAGACGTGTAAGCACATTATATTGTAAAAAAAATCCACAACTTATGATTTGTTTGGTGGAATTCTGGACTATTACGAGAATCATTAACATAACCAAGCAATTGTGAGCAATCTATAATCTTCTATTGAGAGCATTTAATGATTTTAATCTTTCGAAAATAATTTAGTAAACATTGTAAAATAAATCTGAATGCACTCTTAATCAACTTTAATGTCAATTTAAAGATGTATGATTTTAATTTATTCTTTGACAGCTTGGCTTAATAGCTTTAACACTTTATATAATTTCTGATCAAATTTAATCTATGACATCAAACACAAAATTGCCGGACGCTGTAGCAGCTGGAAAGCAAAACAAAAATCTGTTGCTTGGAAGTGAGGAAGGCAACGCCTTCCATATCACTTCCATTCATTTAACCTATTATCATTCTGCCCTGGCAGTAATGAAATCATTAAGCAAGTTCCCGGTAATGCTTTTATTATTATGCTTCTTCCTATGCTCAGGCAATTTGCTAAAAGCCCAAACCACACCATTATGCCAAAACCCTTGTCCACCCGGGCCACTAATATGGAAAACAATAGAACTTCCATGTACGATTACTTACACCGATCTCAGTATTCCACCACCAGCTCCTAATACTTTTACAGAACCTTATATTTATGTAGATATTGCGTACAGAGTAAGGCCATGTGATAGTGCAATAATTATTGAAGATTATGTATTTATGAACAATGCTGATTACTATGTTAACTATCCCAGTCCCCCTGTTCGTTTTACAAACATTAGTTTCAGCGCATGTGCATATTCACTTGAAAGTATAGGCATGCCAGATTCATCTACATTTGCACAAATGGATCAGGCTATAAAAGATGCTATTGCTCAACTCCTTAATGGCAGGTCTAAATTTACTACGCACGATATTTACTTTAAGGGCGCATGCCGTTCTTATGTACTTTTAAGTTTCCCAACAGGAAGCTATATGACCCATGGCAGGGGCGACCTTCCGGGTTTGGATACTGTTTATTTATCAGCCAACAGTACAGTTCTTCAAGCAATACCATGCGATTCTGCTTGCTGCAAAGTAAGCTACCAATGGCGAGTTGATTCAATACGCAATACTATAACTTATAGCTCATGGCGTGCAGTTAATTCTGTTTCTGATGGAAATTGCGGAAATCAACCATTGCCTGATTATAACACATATCCTAAGAAAACAGAGGCGCAAATGCCGGGAGGTGGAACTGTGACAGGTACGGTTGTTTACCAGTCCACCTGTAGATCGATTTGTTCGCTAGTGTATTCGCCACCGCCCACAATGCCTTTTATCACCTCTGTAGAATCAGATATTCTTTCGCAAGACAAGACTTTGCAGCTATCCGCTGCCCCAATTCCATTTGGCAACTTCATTCGTTTATCCAGCAATAAAAATATAAGCAACGCGCTTGTAGTTGTATATGATATAAACGGAAAAAAAGTTTTGGATGCTACTTGCCTCAAAAACGGGGAACTGAATACTTCAGAACTTAAAAAAGGCGTTTATTTTATACATGTTTTGTTCCAGGATAACACAGTAAAAACCATAAAAGCAGTTAAGCAATAGCTTTTATATAATAAGAGGAGCAAATTACAGAGCTCCTCTTATTATTTTAATTTAGAATGTCTAAATAACTCCTGGTAATTATTCGTTTCGCCTGTATTTTTCAGGCTAAAAGCTAAAAAAATATTATCTTTACAAACAGATATCCCTTACACATTTAAATAATTATGGGAACCCGAAACTATAAAACTGCGATTGTAAATCAATAAATACGAAAAGCATTTTTTCGCATAGCGATATATGTAATTTATGAGTTCAATAGACGAAAATATAATAACTAACTCACTAAATCACATTTCAATAATAAAGTATAACAAAATTGGAATCACAAAAGCCGAAAATAAAAATTATTAAGCCTGTAACCAGGCTTTTGATATGTTTTGTATTTCTGGCAATGTTATATTCTCCTGCTTACGCCCAATACACCAAACTGCACGATTTTGATGGCACAAATGGAAGATATCCTGTTGGCTCGCTTATTTCTGATGGTACTTTTTTGTATGGATTGACGCCATTTGGCGGTATAAATAGCCATGGAACCATTTTTAAATTAAAGCCCGATGGAACAGGGTATGTAAAACTACTTGATTTTGATAATACTAATGGAGGTTTGCCTCATGGTTCTCTTTATGCTGATGGAACTTTTTTGTATGGAATGACTCCAGGAAATTTAAATGACCACGGAACCATATTTAAAATAAAGCCAGATGGAACAGGCTATGAAAAGATACTGGACTTTGATAGCTCAAAAGGATCACGCCCTTTTGGAACGCTAATTTCTGACGGTACTTTTTTATATGGAACAACAAACCGGGGTGGAGTCGCAGATAATACCTACGGAACCATATTTAAAATAAAGCCAGATGGTACAGGGTATGTAAAGCTTTTCGAATTTGATAGCACAAACGGTATACATCCTCTTGGCACTCTGTTTTCTGATGGCGATTTTTTATATGGCATGACCGAAACTGCACATAATAGAAGTGGCAACAGGACCATATTTAAAATAAAGCCAGATGGAAGCGGGTATGTAAAACTTAAGGATTTTGATAGCAGCAAGAACGGGTCTTGGCTGTATGAAGGAGCCTTTATTTCTGACGGCATTTTTTTGTATGGTACAACAAGAAATGGAGGCACGAATGACACAGGGACCATATTTAAAATAAAGCCTGATGGCAGCGGGTATATAAAAATTTTCGACTTTGATGGCACAAACGGAGCACTTCCTTTAGGCTCCCTAATCTCAGACGGCACTTTTTTATATGGCACAACAAGCTCGGGAGGCGCATATGACTGGGGAACCTTGTTTAAATTAAAGCCAGATGGAACAGGTTTTGAAAAACTTTTGGATTTTGATTTTATTACAAGCGGAGCAATTCCTATTGGAACGCTCATTTCTGATGGTGTTTTTTTGTATGGAACGACATATTATGGCGGCACAAATTACCTCGGCACTATATTTAAGTATTGCCTGCGCCCAACCGCTTCAACAGATACAATAAGCGCCTGCGGCAGCTATTCATGGCACGGTAGCACTTACTATATTTCGGGCACTTATACACACATCATTCCCAACGCCGAGGGCTGCGACAGCATAATGACTTTGAACCTCACTATTACTTCGCCCTCAAACGATAGCCTTTTTATTACGAGCTGTAAAGGTTATACCAGCCCAAGCGGAAAATACACATACAACAGCACAGGCTTTTATTTTGATACGATACCAAACAGCCTTGGCTGCGATAGTGTATTATCCATTCATTATATTAGAACGACTATAAACAATACTGTTTTTATAAAAAGCTGCGATACGCTTATAAGTCCTAGCGGAAAATACATTTACCGCACTACCGGCATTTATTCCGATACGCTGGTATCACATCAAAACTGCGACAGTATTATCACAACGGAACTTACCATAAAGCCGCTTGAACTTATTCTTTCCAAATCCAATAACATCACCTGCGATACGCCTTACGCCACATTAAGCGCTACAGGTGGCGATTTTTATTATTGGGAACCTGAAGATGGGCTTTCTGATGTAAATACCGCAAATCCAATTGCAACTCCCAATTTTAGCCGCACATACTATGTTACAGCAACAAACAGCCTGGGCTGCAGCAAGCGAGACAGCGTTATAGTATTCGTTGAAAAAAAGGTTATTGCTGGCCTTATGCCAAACGTATTTACACCAAATAACGATGAATATAACGATTGTTTTAATGTTTCCGCATTAACACAATTCAAAACCTTAGAGCTTACTGTATTTAACAGGTGGGGACAAATTGTTTACCATACAACAGATCCAAAAGCGTGCTGGAATGGTACATCCTCTTCAGGACAGGCTTTACCTTCAGGAGTTTATTTTTACAATCTAAATGGTACAGGGCAATGCGATGACAAGATAATTAACCAAGGGACTATAACTCTTCTTCGATGATAGCTTTGTCCACATAGCGTTACAAATTTTTAAGAAAATATCAATGCCAATACTATTGCTTCTTGGCATCTCGTTATTTGCTAAAGCCTTTATTTAAGTGATTACCTCAATAGGGATAAAACTCGCAATATGATATTTTTTTTCTGATGTACAATCCAAGAATTTTATTCAACACACTAAAGCCACTGACTTTACAATAGAATCTGATTAATTTAAATAGTTTAATTAATAGATAAACAATTGAAAAAATAGGAAAAATCCTATACGTAGTGGGAAAATACCCCAATCTCTTTGTAGCTATTGCCTCAGGAAAATGTACTATTTACTTTTGTAAAAAAACGAAATTTTATGAGTTCACAAGTTAGTTATTCAACACTGCAGCAGATGATGCAAGCTTATCAAAGCCACCCTAAAAAATTGGAAGTTGACAATGAGGGCACAATTCAAACGTTAAAAGGACTACGTATCGATGTTGAGCATGTCCGACAGATTATTAATCGGACAGACATTGAAATAACACATTTGATGGTTATATTTGGAGTAAAAGAGGAAGATTTAAATAAACCTACGTCAGATCAGTATTTTACTACCGCTTTTGCTGGTATATCTGAGGATTCTCAGAATCCAGATGGTGCGTTAGTAACCAATTATATTTATGACTTTTGTATGCCATGTCCTCCAAAATGCCCAACAGGTCTATAAAATTCTTGACTTCATCAATATTTTTGAAGTCGAATTTATTTTATATT
>DAIUCM010000222.1:0-5067 GCA_036846145.1 Bacteroidota bacterium | reverse complement strand
ATGTAAAGCTTGTGCTGAGCAACAAGATGTGTACAGACAGTTTCGGGCAATGGATTAAAATATTGAACCTGCGTGAGGATAAAGATACCGCTAAGATTATACTGGCTACTGTAGAAAATAACCAGCATGTTAAATTCAACTGGCACAAGCTAAACCTCGCTAAAATATATTTCATCCAGCGAAGCGAAGACGGCACAAACTACAGCTATTTCACCTATACAAATGATACTTTATTTACAGATAGATTAGCGGATGTACACAACAAAAGCTACCATTACAAAATTACAGGTATTGATGATTGCGGTGGAAGATCAACTGCCAGCCCAGCTGTACGCACTATACTTTTGCAAGGCAAAGTGATTGGCGAAGATGAAAGCGCGCAGCTGTTCTGGAACCATTACCAAGGCTTTGGGCAAAACGCAACGCATAACCTACTGAGGGATAATACTATTACATATAGCACTTCAACAGAAAATGCTTTTAATGATCTAAATTACTTCAATGAAAACCTGCTGCAAAGATGCTATATAATAGAAGCAGAAAATGCACATCAATCACTGAAAAGTTTAAGTAATGAAATCTGCCTCCAGTACAAACCACGCATCTACATTCCCAACGCTTTCTCACCCAATGATGATGCTGTAAACGAAACTTTCCAACCCAGAACCACCGGCATAAATAGCTACGAAATAAAAATTTACAACCGCTGGGGAGAACTAGTGTATTCCGGCAACGAAACTACCAAAGGATGGGACGGAAAATTCAGAAATACTACAGCTGCGGAAGGTGTTTATTTCTATATTTTCAGTGCAAAAGATGCCACTGGAAAAGGTTATTACAGGAATGGAAATATAAATATTGTGCGGTAGATTCAAAGCATTTTTCTTGTGTATGTTATATGCAAACGGCACAAGTACCGCTTCCCTAAATCTTGTGCCAGCGTCAACGTTTAATTATAATTCATTTCGCAATTCAAATATTCACGCTGTACCAAGCCCTGTAAGGGCGTAATTTGTAAGCACAGGGCAAAACCCTATGTACATATATATTCTCCCAAAACAATACATTAAAATGGTACACTCGGAGAGTGTGATTATTTTATAATGCACTAATTTCCATTGCGTTCAAATTAGCGCAAGCTTTTTGGGTGTAAGAATGAGCCCGCAGAAATAAGTTTTATTTTATTTGGATAATCCAGAATATTAATTACCTTTATAAAGCCAAAACCACAAACTACAAATATGCTAAGCAAACTCCATTTTTGCTGGGTACTGCTATTGCTGTTGCCTTATATAGCACATGCACGGCCAAATAAAGCAGCCAGCGCACAGCTTTGGAACAAATCAAACCAAACAGGGTTTGCAGAAAACAAAGGCCAGTTTACAGATCAGAATGGTAATTTACGCAGCGATGTAAAGTACATATTTTCAGCACCCGGCTTTAAAGCAGTTTTTAAAGCGAATAGTTTCAGCTACGAGGTTTATTCTTTAGAGAAAATTCAACAAACTGTTTCAGAAGCAAGCGGCCTGCCCATTCCTAAAAGTAATTTTCCGGATAAATTTAAACAGCCCGAAGAAGTAAATACCCATACCAATCGCATTGATGTAGAATTGCCTGACGCAGCTTTAAACCCTAAAATAATTACAGAAGAGCGTTTAACTGCCTATAACAACTACTACAAGGAGCACACGCCCGAACAAGGCATACAAAAAGTATATAGCTACCAAAAACTTACTTACATAAATATTTGGCCTAATATAGATATTTGCTTTTACGCAAAAAAAGAAGGTGAACTGAAATACGATATTATCCTCAGGCCGGGTGCAAACATCAATGATGTGCAGTTTCTATACAATGGCGCTCAAAAAATGAACATTGAATATGGTACGTTAAACTTGCAAACAGCATTAGGTAAATTATCAGAAAACATACCTTCATCTTATACCGAAGAAGATAAAAAAGAAGTAAAAATTTCTTATTTTCAAAAAGGTAACAGGGTAGCTTTCAAGGGAAATTTCGATAAGAGTAAAACATTGGTGATTGATCCTGTTTTGAGGTGGGCAACATACTATGGTGGTACAGGAGACGATGAAGGATATAGTATAAGCGGTGATATTAAGCAGAATATATACATAGCAGGAAGCACAAACAGTAACAGCTATATAGCCACTTCCGGGGCTTACCAAACCAGCCTGAAAGGAAAAAACGATATGTACATTGCGAAGTTTGACAGTGCCGGAAATATGAAATGGGCTACTTACTACGGAGCAAGTGGCGATGATAATGCATATGATATTGCCTGTGATAATTTTAACAATGTATATATTGTAGGCACGGTGTTAAATTCAACTGGCCTGGCAACCAGTGGTGCTTTTCAAAGTACTTACGGAGGTGGAGGGAAGTTTAATGCAATTCTTATCAAATTATCCGGGTCAGGAACAAGAAAATGGGCAACCTATTATGGATCTAATGGTGAATTTGGAATTAGTGTTACATGCGATAAACTGGGTAATGTTTACTTCACAGGTGAAGTTTATACGAGCACAGGTATGGCTTCTAATGGTGCTTACCAGACTTCTTCAGGTAGTTTTGGACTTCCAGATTGTTTAATTGCCAAATTTGATAGTTCTGGTAATAGAAAATGGGCAACTTATTTCGGTGGAGATAAAGAAGATGGTGGCAAGGGTATTGTTTGTGATGATGATGGGAATGTACTTGTTAGCGGATATACATATAGTAGTAATGGCATAGCATCTGCAAAAGCGTACCAATCTACAAATGGCGGACAATATGATGCTTTTGTTGCAAAATTTGACAGTGCCGGTCGCTATAAGTGGTCTACTTATTTTGGTGATATAAAAGAGGATTGGGCAACATCGGTTACCTGCGATGTAAATAATAATATTTATATTACCGGCGTTACAAATAGCTCTGCCGGCATTGCAACTACCGGGGCTTACCAAACCAGTGCCTTAGGCGGTAACGATGCTTTTATTGCAAAGTATAATAGTAATGGTAAACTCGCTTATGCTACATATTTTGGTGGCACAAATCATGACAGAGCCTTTAGTATAAGTTGCGATGGCTCTGGGTTTATTTATATTACGGGTGTAACAAATAGTTCTACAAATATATCTACATCTAATGCTCACCAAGGAAGTTTAGGAGGAAGGCGTGATGCATTTATTGCGAAATTTGACAGTACAGGTAAAATTGTTTGGAGTACTTATTATGGTGGTAGCCGAGAAGAAATTGCAGGAGGGGCTGGGTGGAAAGGGAATGAAATTTATACTGATTTAGCTGGAAATATTTATATAACGCTTTCTGCTGCAACACAGTTTGGTCTCACAACTCCAAATGCTTACAAAGATGTTCATGAAGGTGGGTATGATGTGTTAATCGCAAAATTCTCTGAACCCGATTTTATTTTAGATTCATTGCTTGATTTACCCATAGGTATTTGTGCTGGAGATAGCTTTCAATTTTCTGCTGTAATCCGAAGTTTGTTTTGGTACGATGAAACAGTCTATTTAAACGCTTTATTCGAAAAGAATGATACCCTTCTATTACAGGATTCAATAATGATAAATTCTTTTACACAAGATACTATAAAATTCAACTCATGGGTAAGGTTTCCCGATCCAGGTATCTACAATATAAAAGTTTATCTTTTGTCCCAGGATTTATATCCTTTCAACGATACCCTCACAACTAAAATACATGTATATCCGGATGCTATTCCTTCATTCACATATTCTGAAAACTGCCTTGGCAGAAACACAATATTCAATAACACCAGCACAAAATACAGCGATACGGCAAGCTTTATATGGTACTTCGGCGATGGCGACAGTTCTACCAGTTTTAATCCAGCTCACATATATGCATCTGCCGGAAAATACATTGTAAAGCTTGTAACGGAAAACAAATGCACCAGTAAAAAACTATTTACAGATACTGTAGAAATTAAAGCACCTCCTAAGGCTGGTTTGGGTACAGATTCGGTTATTTACAGTTGCAACAAAGCTTCGGTTTATATAAAAGCCTTATATTTTGATTCAACTTATAAATACAGCTATACTTTCGGCGACAGCACTTCTGCAGATTCATCAATAAATCCCACTCACATATATACAAAGTCCGGAAAATACCTTGTAAGCCAATATGTAACTAATGGAATCTGTAAAGATTCAGTTTCAGACAGTATAAACATATTTATAGAGGAATTTCCAAAAGCTGCATTTGCAGCAAACCAAACCCACGGATGTCAACCGCTTACCGTTAAATTTACCAACGCCAGCACAAATGCATTTTCTTATTTTTGGGATTTTGGCGATGGAATTTACGATACTGCAGCCAGCCCGGAACATATCTTTACAAAGGGAGGATTTCATCACGTAAAATTGCTTGCTTACAACAACCAGGGCTGTGCAGATTCTACAATTAAGGATAGTTTTATATATGTAAGTCCAAATCCCAAAATATCCTATTCCGTAAAAAATCTTTGTAATGGTGTTGAATTAAGTTTCTCCGATCAAAGCATTTCCGGCGAAAGCTATATATGGGAGATTGATGGAAAAACCGACACCAGCGCACAGCCTAAATATATTTTTACAATCGCAGGCAAATATAAAATAAAGCTCATTTCCATAAACCAATACTGCCAGCGCACCGATACGCAAACTGTAAATATTGATCTATCTGGCATATTAAAATCGATGATAGATACGACTAAAATTACTGCTTGCCCGAATACAGAAATTACTTTCATCAACAAAAGCAAGAACAGCGTAAAACAAACCTGGTATTTCGGCGATGGCGATACTTCAACCATTTTTTCGCCAAAGCATATATACAATTCAGCAGGTAAATACAATGTAACACTCGTAAGCTACAGTGCCGAAGGTTGTAAAGACTCAATTACTCTAACAGATTACATCAATATTTTGCCATACCCGGAAGCTTTATTTTCTACAGATAGCGGCACTTTTACCTGCCAGAGAGTAACTTATACTTACGATAATAAATCTACGCACGCAGACAGTTTCCGCTGGAGCTTTGGCGATG
>DAIUCM010000221.1:0-5119 GCA_036846145.1 Bacteroidota bacterium | reverse complement strand
TTGTTATGCTGTATGAAGTTGTTATTTACGCTAAGAAATTATTAAAAGAATTATGAGAATATTTATTTATATAAGTTTGATTATCAGCGCATTTATTGGGCAAGGTTTCAGAATGCAAGCTGATCTATATTCAACAAATGAAAACTGTGACAGCATTCCGGCTTTAAATACAGAAATAGTAAATTATACCAAAAATGCCATGGGCAAAAAAGTAAATACCGGCGAGTGCTGGGATCTGGCCGCGGAAGCTTTAAAAGCAAATGCCGCCAAATGGGATGGCATGTATAAGTTTGGTAATGAGGTAGATCCGAAAGCAGAATGTATTTTCCCCGGTGATATTATACAGTTTAAAGATGTGCAGGTGAAATATAAAAAAGGCAATGCAACTTATACGGAAAGCATGCCGCACCATACAGCCATTGTATATAAAGTAAACGGCAAAGGAGATTATGAAATTGCGCACCAGAATTACAGCGAATTTGGCCGTAAAGTAGGTGTTTCTTCGCTGGCGCTGCAAAATGTAACCAAAGGTAAGTTAACTTTTTACCGGCCGGTGAAGTAATTTCGGGTAGAAATATTCGCTTTACAAACAGAATTTTACTTATTTCAGCAGCCGGTTTTTTAAGCCGCATAAAAAGCTGCCGTATGCTGCGTTGCTTAAGTTCAAAACCCATTACAAAAGTTTTTTACTTAGTTTTGTAGATATACAGGCTCCAATTTCCATATATAACATGTTGAAAAAATACTTCACAGGCTGTTGTTTTCTATTGCTGACGGCTTTCTCCATTCAGGCACAGGATCTTTTACATTGCCACACGCCAGACCCAAAAGGCCGTGCGCGCGAACATAATATTGATATTACGCACATGTTGCTTGACGTTAGTTTCGAGCCGAAGCAGAATCTTGTAAAAGGCAACGTAAAGCACACATTTACACCATTATTAAAAAATGTGGACAGTATAGTTTTGGATGCGGTGAATATTCGTTTCCAGGATGTGAAAATTGATGGTAAAACCGTTCGTTTCAAAGCCAATCCGCAGCAGATCACCATCTACGCAGCTTCGCCTTTGGCCTGGCAAACAAAGCATACTTTGCAGATGATCTACGAAGCGAATCCTAAGAAAGGAATTTACTTTGTGGGCTGGAACGATACGACAAACAGGAGCCGCAAACAGATCTGGACGCAAGGCCAGGGAACAGATAACCGCCACTGGATTCCATCTTTCGACGACCCGAGCGATAAACTGGTTACTGAAGTAAAAGTAACCATGCCAGGGAATTACAAGGTTTTGGCAAACGGTGCGAAACTGGCTGAGAAAAAAGATAAAAGTGGAAATGTTGTCTGGCATTATAAGATCAATCATCCGCACGCTTTATACTTAACCATGCTTGGCATTGGCGATTACGCAGTGAAGCAAACTAAGGCCAAAAGTGGTGTTCCCATTGCCAGCTGGTATTATCCGGATCAGCCAGAAAAACTGGAACCAACTTACCGATATACAGAGCGTATCATGGATATTTTCGAGCGTGAAATAGGCGTTCCTTATCCATGGGGAACTTACGCGCAGATTCCCGTGCAGGAATTTATGTACGGCGCCATGGAAAACACAACCGCAACTGTTTTCGGCGACTTTTTTTATGTTGATAAACGCGGATTTTTGGACAGGAATTATGTTGGCGTAAACGCGCACGAAATGGCGCACCAGTGGTTTGGCGATATGATCACCGCAAGAAGCCCGAATCATCACTGGCTGCAGGAAAGTTTCGCGACGCATTACGCTAAAATCGCTGAGCGAGAAATCTGGGGCGAAGATTATTATCAGTGGAACAGGAGAGGAGAAACCAATACATCTTTAAACGCATCCAAAGCAGATAAAAATCCTGTTGCGCATTCATCTGCCGGTTCTCCGAGGTTTTACCAGAAAGGTTCGCGCGTTTTGGATATGTTGAAATATGTTGTTGGCCGCGATGAATACAACAAAGTAATCAAATATTATCTCGAAAAGCATGCTTACAAAAATGTAACTACCGAAGATCTGTATTCTGCTTTTTACGAGGTTTTAGGGTTGAATCTTGACTGGTTTTTTGATCAGTGGCTTTACCATGGCGGTGAACCGGCGTACAATGTTCGGTATGAAGATGCAACAAGCAAAGGCATGCGCATCACCAACGTTTATATTGAGCAAACGCACGAAACCAGCGATGTAATCGGTTATTTCCGCATGCCGATTTTGGTGGAAGTTTATTATAAAGATGGCAGCAAAAGCGCGCTGAAAGAAACCGTTAGCGGCAGAAATCACCGCATGCAGATTCCAAATACTGATAATAAGGAAATTGATTTCGTACTTTTCGACCCGAATTCCGAAATACTGAAATCTGTAACTTTCGATAAATCTTTCGAGGAACTGAGCGCGCAGGCATTAAAAGCGCCAAATATGATAGATCGTTACGATGCTTTACTTGCGCTGAGAAATACTTCAGCCGATAAAAAAAGAAATGTATTGTTGGAGGTTTATAAAAAGGAAACTTTCCATGCAACAAAATCTGAAATAATTTCGCAACTGGCGGATGATAAAAATGCACAAAGTGTAAACCTGATCGTTTCTGCATTGCAGGATAAAAGTGTACAGGTTCGTTTCGCGGCGCTGGAAAACACCAAAGATTTTCCGCAAGCCCATATAAGCGAGTACGAAAAAATGCTTCAGGATTCATCTTACAGAATTGTAGAAAACGCGCTCGTGAAATTATCTGGCTGGCAGCCGGCCAAAGCAGCGCAATACCTGGAACAGACAAAAAATGAAACCGGCATGAGCAAAAACATCAGGCTTGCCTGGCTGAAAACCTCGCTGCTATATAACGTAGGCGATAAAAATGCTTTGCATAACGAGCTGGTAGATTACGCTTCGCAGTCGTTCGAGTTCCGTACGCGCGGTAGTGCTTTCAACACTTTGCAATCGCTGAATTACCTTGATGAAAACGCTGTAAATAATATGTTCGATGCGGCATTGAGTTCCAACAGGAGGCTTGCAGGCCCGGCTATTGATGCGCTGAATTATTTCTCCGCACAGGAGAATCACAAGGCGATTATAAACAAAGCCATGCAAAGCCCTAAATGGAACGCAGCACAGCGCGAAACCTTATCGAAACTTTTAAAATCATAAAATCCGTTTAAAACATACAAAAAACCGAACCAGGAAAATGATGAAACACTATATCTATATTTTTACCATTGCTTTACTGAGCATGGCTGCCAGCTGCAAGCAAAACGCCGATAAAAACAATTCTGGCGATAATGCCGGTGATAATGGTACCAACAATACAGGAAATGATAACCGCATCAGTTACCGTTTCGACAAAAACAAGCCTTACCCGTACGAAACCGGCGTAATTGAGTATAAATATACAGGCGATATACAAGGAACGCAAACCGTTTATTTCAAAGATTACGGCCGAATTTTAAGTGTTGAAGAGGAATACACAAATGTAAGTGCGCCAACGCAACCCAAAGTAAAGCAGACTTTTATCAACACGCCAGATAAATATTACTTTATCAATCATTTAGCCAAACAAGGTTATGTAGCGAAGCGAAACGATTCTACAGTTAAAGATCAGACCAATTTACTGGCGGATGTTACAACTATTGGCATTGACAGCGCCATGAATAAAAACGGCTACAAGCCAAGCGGACAGGTAGAAATTTCGGGTAAAAAATGCCAGGTTTATAAATCAGAAACCGGCGAAAGTGAATTCTGCTTCTGGGAAGGCATGAATATTCGTACAGAGATGCAGCTCGGCCAGAACGTAAAATACAAGCTCGAAGCCGTTAAGATCCGCGAAAACGCTAAAGTTGGCGACGATAAATTTTCTCCTCCCGGCGATGTGAAAATGATGGATTACAACCAGTACATGAAAGCGCAGACGAAGGATAAATTGTAAGGAGAATGATTGATTGAATGAATGTAAGAATGAATGAATATGTTGACAAAGCGAAATTTGTAGAAGATTTCAAAGTACGAACAAAAGCTTTTGCTATCAGATGTATCTATTTATTCAGAAAACTGCCAAAAACAGATGATGCCAGAATCGTTGGAAGGCAGTTGTTTCGCTCAGCCGCTTCTGTTGCGGCTAATTATCGCGCGGCCTGCAGAGCAAGAAGCAAAGCTGAATTTTTCGCTAAGCTAAGTATAACGTTGGAAGAAGCTGACGAAAGTTTATTCTGGATTGAAATTATGATAGAATCTGAAATTTTTCCGGAAGCGAAATTAAATGGCCTTAAACAGGAAGCTACTGAAATTTTATCGGTTCTGGCTAAAGCACGTAAAAGAATCACTAAATAAGCATTCATTCATTCTTGCATTCATTCAATCATTCATTTTCCCATGACGGAAAAATCATTCTTCGATAAAGTTTATGAAGTTGTAAGGCAAATTCCTAAAGGAAGAGTTACATCTTACGGCGCCATTGCAAAATACCTGGGAACCGGTTTAAGTGCAAGAATGGTTGGCTGGGCATTAAATGCCTGTCACAATATGGATCCGCCAGTCCCTGCCCAGCGTGTTGTAAATCGCAATGGATTGTTAACCGGTAAAAATCATTTCCCAACGCCAACACTCATGCAGCAATTGCTTGAAAACGAAGGCTTAAAAGTGCTTGACGATCAGGTTCAGGATTTTGAAAAACATTTCTGGGATCCGGCGAAGGAGCTTTAGAGTTGTTGAAATTTGATGATGTGCATATTTGCACATTTGCTGTAATACAATATAGTCAAGCAATATAAATTGTATTTATTAGGTATGCGTGCGGATGAGCTTCGCGTCTCCTGACGCCACGAAAATTAATCAACTTCGTAATATTTATTGAAGAATATAACTTAGCGTTACTCATCGTAAATCTATACATGCGCTGTAATTAAACTTTCTTTTGGCGCAGAATAGCAATTTGCTTTCAATCATTTAAGTGATAATCCTTTAAGCATTTTTTAGTCAACCGCTATATGCAGAATTTCTGCGAACTCACATATTTTCACATTTACACATCTGCCTATTCACACATTTAATGTATGCTACCTGCGCACGAACTATTTGGGTAAACATGTTTTATCATATTAACATATCTATTT
>DAIUCM010000220.1:0-5132 GCA_036846145.1 Bacteroidota bacterium | reverse complement strand
AATTTACACCAAATTTTTCATTCTGTAAAATTTAGCCATTTATTATGTTTTTTATTGTGTGCAGATAGCCTAATTTTGAATTTTTAAGCCCTTTTTTCTGTTAAAATTACATGAGCGATATGAGTAAAAAAGAAGCGGTGGTAAGGCCTGTAGATATCATGTCTTCGCTGGAAAAAGACCAGGAAAAAGAACTGAGGCCCAAAGAGTTCGGCGATTTTAGCGGGCAAGGGCAAATAGTAGAGAATCTTAAGATATTTGTGCGTGCCGCTATACAGCGTGGCGAGGCATTGGATCATGTTTTATTGCATGGACCTCCCGGCCTCGGTAAAACTACTCTGGCTTTTGTAATTGCAAATGAACTTGGTGTTGGCGTTAAAGTTACCAGCGGACCTGTTTTAGATAAACCGGGAAACCTAGCAGGTTTGTTAACCAATCTCGAGAAAGGAGATATTCTTTTTATAGATGAAATTCACCGCCTCAATCCGGTTGTGGAAGAGTATTTATACTCGGCCATGGAAGATTGCAAGATAGATATTATGCTGGAAACCGGCGTAAATGCGCGTTCGGTACAAATCACGCTGAATCCGTTTACCTTAGTTGGCGCTACAACACGCTCCGGCTTGTTAACTGCGCCTTTGCGCGCACGATTTGGCATCACCGCCAGGTTAGAATATTATACGGCAGAATTATTAACAGGAATCGTACAGCGAAGTGCAGTGATTTTGAAAGTTACTATTGATGAAGATGCTGCTTACGAAATTGCGAAACGAAGCCGCGGAACGCCTCGTATTGCCAACGCATTATTGCGCCGTGTTAGAGATTTTGCGCAGGTTAAAGGTAATGGACATATAAACCTGGAAGTAGCCAAATATGGTTTGCGCGCCTTAAATGTTGATGAAAGTGGATTGGATGAAATGGATAATCGCATCCTTACTGCCATTATAGAAAAATTCGGTGGCGGACCGGTTGGCATCACCACCATTGCAACTGCAGTTGGTGAAGAGGGCGGAACATTGGAAGAGGTTTACGAGCCATATTTAATCATGGAAGGCTACCTGAAACGCACGCCTCGCGGCCGTGAAGCAACAGAAAAAGCATACAGGCACTTAGGCATTGCTTATCGCCCTAATATTCCAACAAATACGCTTTTTGATCCCTGGGCAGAGTAATATAATGTGCCAATAAGCCAATATGTCAATTAGCCAATTAATTTGAAAATTTGAAGATTTGAAAATGTGAAACATGGAAGTGTTATGAAATTTTTAACGAAGCGCCACTCCTCTGCTAATTTAGGAGTGGTGCCGAAGGGCGGAGAGGTTAAGGCATTTTCTTACACCACTATATATGTAATTTAGAATATTCATTCTTACATTCATTCATTCTCACATTCTTTCATTGAAAACTTACACACAAATGATAAAAGATGAAGCCCGGCGACTGGGCTTTTCTTTTTGTGGTATTTCGCGGGCGGAATTTCTGGAAGAGGAGGCGCCATTATTAGAGCGATGGCTGAACCAGGGAATGCATGGAAAAATGCAGTATATGGAAAATTATTTCGATATGCGTTTAGATCCGCGAAAGCTGGTTGATGGCGCAAAATCGGTAATTTCCTTAATGCTGAATTATTATCCGGAAGGAAAGCAAACTGAAGATTCACATTACAAAATATCAAAATACGCTTTCGGCAAAGATTACCATAAAGTGCTGAAAAAGAAATTGCTGCAATTGCTTCAGTTTATACAAGACGAAATTGGTGAAGTAAACGGAAGAGCTTTTGTAGATTCTGCGCCGGTATTGGATAAAGCATGGGCAAAACGCAGCGGATTGGGCTGGGTTGGAAAACATTCGAATATCATCACAAAACAGCAGGGCTCATTCTTTTTTATTGCCGAACTAATTGTTGACTTAGAGTTAGATTACAACGAAATACAGGTAAAAGATTATTGCGGAACTTGTACCAAATGCATTGATGCCTGCCCTACAAATGCCATTGTTGCACCAAATGTGGTAGATGGCAGTAAATGTATTTCTTATTTAACTATTGAACTGAAAGATCAGATTCCCGAAGAATATAATAACAGGTTTAAGAACTGGGTTTTTGGCTGCGATATTTGCCAGGATGTTTGCCCATGGAACCGTTTTTCCAAACCCAATTCTGAAACCGATTTTAAACCTTTGCCTGGATTACTGGATTTGAAAAAACGCGATTGGGAAGAAATTACAGAAGATATTTTTAATAAAATTTTCCAGGGCTCGCCGGTAAAACGTACCAAGTTCGAAGGACTAAAACGGAATATTATGAGTCAATTATCAGTAAACAATGATCAATGATCAGATTTTCTATATATCCGGTTTTGAAAAAATGCTTTGGTTGATTAGGCAGAGTTTGATTTTGTTACTGATCTAGCTTTTTTAAAGTTTCCATGAAAGTTGATGCAGTAAAAAAACCTTCAAAGCGCATTTTTATTTCGCCATTTTTATCGAATATTATTAAGGTTGGATACTCTGAAACATAATATTTCTGACGCAGTTTTTTATCAACATCAACATCTACTTTCAACGCTGTTACGTTTTTGTTTACATGATTTATAACGGCAGTATCGGCAAAGGTTATTGCCTGAAGCTGTTTACAAGGCGCGCACCAACTGGCTGTAAAATACAGGAAATATGGTTTTGTATGCTGGAGAGTGGCGTTGAAAAATGAATCGGCATTGGTAATAAAGCTAATGCTTTGGCTGGGCTGGCCGTTTATGCGCTGTGCTTTTGCGAGAACACTGTTAAAAGAAATTAAAATAAAGAAAGACAGCGTTTTAATCATTTTTTGATTGTTTCATTGGGCAATTTATAACTTATTTTACATATATATGCTTGTCGGAAAATGCTGTAATATCTAATTATAAATTTAGAAGGTTATAGTGTTGCTTTCCGCTGGCGCAAGATTAAGCGCAGCGGTTCTTGTGCCTTCGTCTATTTGTAAAGTAATATAAAAGTATTATAAATTATTTAAATTATAACCGCAAAGCATTTTTGGCTTAATCATATTTGTAAAATTTCAGTTGGCACAAGAACCGCTGCGCTTAATCTTGCGCCAGCACAATCTTAATTACTCAATCACCTTCACTTCAGTTCTACGGTTTTTTGCTCTGCCTTCTTCGGTATCGTTTTTGGCAACAGGCTGTGTTTGTCCGTAACCTTTCCATATAAGCCTGTTCGCGGCAATGCCTTCTTTTACAAGAAAATCGTTTACTGCTTTTGCGCGGTTTTGTGAAAGTGTCTGGTTGTTTGCAGGTGTTCCCTGGTTATCGGTGTGGCCGCTTATTTCTATTCGCACAGTATTGTTCTCTTTCAGGAAAGCAACAAGCCTGTTCAGCTCATTTTTAGATTGCTCTTCCAGCTCGAATGAGCTCGTACGGAAAAAAATATTGTTGAGCGTAATTTTTTCACCGGCCTTAATAGGGTAGAGGGCAATATCCTGCTCGTAAGGCTCGGTTTTATTATAGTTTTTTAAAGCTAAATTTTCTGAATGGAACAAATATCCTTTAGCGGAAACATTGAGCATGTAATTCTTACCGCCTGGCAGTGTTACTAAAAATTGTCCGTCTTTCCCGGTAGTAGATTTATTTGCGGTTGAACTTGTTTCCAGATCTACCAGCTCGAAATTAGCGATAAGTGTTTTCTTGGTATAAGCATCGTAAACCTTTCCTTTTAAATAAGTTACCGGCTTAGGTTGCGCAGATTTTGGAAGCTTGAAATAAAAAATATCCAGTCCACCAATAGAATTTGTATTACTACTGCTGTAATATCCATATTCGCCAGTTCTGTCAACAATCAATCCAATTTCATCATTAACGGTATTTATTGGGTAACCAAGATTTTTAGCAGAATCCCAAACGCCTGCAGCATTCTTTCTTGAAACAAAAAGATCGTTCATTCCCATACCCAAGTGTCCTTTCGATGAAAAATACAAGGTTTGGTTATCGGGATGTATAAACGGCGTCTGATCATCTTCTTTAGTATTAATTGCAGGCCCCAAATTTACTGGCTTAGAGAAATTCCAGTTGTCATCTCGTGTGCTCATCCAGATGTCTAAACCGCCAAAACCACCTGGCCTGCTGCTTGCGAAATACAAGCTCCTGCCATCGAAACTAATGCTTGGCTGCGTCTCTTTAGCATTGGAATTTACTGGTTCTTGCATATTTACAGGCTTAGTCCAGTTCCCTTCGATAAAAAATGAAATATAAAGGTCTGACCATCCATTCGGGTCATCGCGGTTGGTAGTAAAAACCATGAAGCTTCCGTCCGGTGAAATCGTCATCGCTCCTTCGTTATATGTTGTATTTATCAGATTTGATAATTCTTTAGCTTTGGCGAAACTATTACCAAACTTCTGAGCACTAAAAATATCCTCGTTGTACCTGTGCAGAAAACCGCTCTGGCCTTGTATCTTGAATGAATCAATAACCTTTCTGCGGGTAAAATACATGGTTTCGCCATCAACCGTAAATGTGGGAAAATAATCGTCGAAAGTGCTGTTGATCTCCGGACCTAGGTTTCTCGGATCGAAAGGAACAGGCGATTTCATTAGCTTCTCTGCGAAGGCAATCTCATTTATTCTTTTTGTTGCGGCTTCTTTAAATCTGGGCGGCGCATCTGATGACTGCAGCGTTCTATAATTCTGCAAGGCTTCATTTGTTTTTCCTGCTTTACTGTACGCATCGCCTAACCTCACATAAGCCTGGTAAGTCTTGGGGCTTTCTGCTATTAACTTATTGTAAATGGCAACCTCTTTATCGTGGTCTTTCTGTAAAATATAAATATCTCCAAGTAAAAGATAAGGTTCCGGCCATTTTGGCGATTGGGATATAGCTTTGTTGCAAAGGTTTTCCGCTTTTTCGTAATTTCTGAAAGCGTACTGCTGCAATGCTTCCTGGAAAAGCGCCGATGCTTTAGTATGCGGGCTGCTTTTTTGCGCAAGCAGAATCATGGAATTTCCGACAAGAAAAACCATTAACAGCAAACATATTTTTAAAGCATTTTTCAGCATAGGGATATATGGAAGTTTTAAATTATGAATTATGAATCAATGTCGTTTAGTTAAGGATTTTTCAAATGTATCGGTAATTTCTATATAA
>DAIUCM010000219.1:0-5190 GCA_036846145.1 Bacteroidota bacterium | reverse complement strand
ATACAAAGAACAGTATTAGTATTGTAATAGATTTGCATTTTCTGCGGATGTACAATCGTTAATTTGCAGTTTTTGCGGACTTTATACATTTCTGTTTCGCAATCCAATTAATTTGCAAAAACTGCGACTATTAGAAAATTATTTGCAGTTTTTGCGGAAATAGAATTTCTTTCTTTATGCTATTTGCAATTTCTGCGGAAAATTCCTTTCAGTTTGTATCGAGCACTGTAAAAAATTGAGGTCTGAAATTGAGCATGTTCGCAATAAGTATTTGCAATATATTTATTTTTTCAAGCCCCAAACCAATTCCCTAACCCAGCGTTTATCATTAACAACAATTTCAAAATTTTACCAACATTTAAACCAATATACCAATGATCCGTATATCTACGCGTACACACGCAATCATGGACCTCGCGCTTGGTGCAGCATTTATAGCAGCGCCGTTTATTTTAGACGCACTTGGAAATAACAGTAATAAAGGCCGTAAAGGAAAATCTAACGGAAGGAAAAACAGCAATAACAATAATGGCAGCGGAATTGAAAAAACTTTACTTCCATCTATGGGTGTGGGAATTCTTGCGCAGGGTATTATGACCAACCATGAGCTTGGCGCTGTAAAAGCACTTAGCATGACGCAGCATTTAACAATGGATATTGGCTTGGGTGCATTTATGGTTGCAGCACCATGGTTAATGGATATGGAAGACGAGCTTTGCGTGCCGCTTATGGTGGCCGGCGCATCGCAGATTGCCCTGGCATTGCTTACCGAAACCGAGCCAGGCTACCAGCAAATTGATGGTATTCTGGACGATCCGGAAACTTTCGTAGAGGAAATTTCGCATATTTTGTAGGTTGATAAACAAGTATTTGCATATATACCTTCACTAAAAAATACTTAAAGCTAAGGCTGCATATCTACTGGTATGCGGCCTTTCTTTTTGTAAGGCTCGGCAAATAAAAAATAAAGCTGAAATTTGTGTATGCTGCCAATAGCAGAATTGCAGTTAAATAAGAATGAATTACAATAAAATTTCGCAGGAAAATATAACACAGCTACAGGGAATTGTAGGACAGGCTTTTGTTTTTACAGATGAAGAAACGCTGAATATTTATGGCCATGATGAAACCGAGGATTTTCTTTTTCCGCCCGATGTTCTGGTGAAACCTGCTAACACCGATGAAATTGCAGCTATACTAAAACTGGCCAATGAGCATACAATCCCGGTTACGCCAATTGGTGCGCGCACAGGCCTAAGCGGCGGCGCATTAAGTACACATGGCGGTATAGGATTATCTTTGGAACGCTTAAATAAAATTGTTGAAATAGATGAAAAGAATCTACAGGTAACTGTAGAACCGGGCGTAATTACGCAGGTTTTGCAGGAAGCTGTTATTGAAAAAGGTTTGTTTTATCCGGTTGATCCCAGCAGCCGAGGCTCCTGTTTCATTGGCGGAAATCTTGCAGAAAACTCCGGTGGTGCACGCGCTGTAAAATACGGTGTTACGAAAGATTATGTTCTAAACCTGGAAGTGGTTTTACCCAATGGCGAAGTGATCTGGACCGGCGCAAATACCTTAAAAAATTCCACTGGTTATAATCTTACACAATTAATGATCGGCAGTGAAGGTACTTTGGGAATCATCACAAAAGCGGTTTTGAAATTGCTGCCATATCCAACCCAGAATGTATTGATGTTGGTGCCGTTTTTCTCTGCTACAAAGGCTTGCGAGGCGGTTTCAGCGGTTTTTCGCGCGGGAATTACACCTTCCGCAATGGAGTTTATGGAGCGCGATGCAATTGACTGGACTTTGAAGTTTGTACATGGAATTAATCTCCAAATAAAAGATGAAATACAGGCGCATTTGCTGATTGAAGTGGATGGCAATAACCTGGACGAATTGTATCCGCTGGCAGAAAAAATAAGCGAAGTAATGATGCAGTTCGATTGCGATGAAATACTTTTTGCCGATACTGCCGACCAAAAAGATATGCTTTGGAAAATGCGCCGAAATGTTGCGGAAGCCGTAAAATCTAATTCGGTTTATAAAGAAGAAGACACTGTTGTTCCAAGATTCGAATTGCCAAAATTATTAGCCGGAATCAAATCAATTGGTAAAAAATATGGTTTCCGCAGCATTTGTTATGGCCATGCCGGCGATGGAAATCTGCACATCAATATCATAAAAGAAAGCATGAGCGATGAAGACTGGAAAACAAAACTTCCGCAAGGCATTCGCGAAATATTTGAACTCACAGTAAGCCTGAAAGGAACACTCAGCGGAGAACATGGAATCGGTTATGTACAACGCGAGTTTATGCCGATCGCTTTTTCCAATGTTCATCTTGATCTCATGCGCGGTATCAAAAAACTATTCGACCCGAACCATATATTAAATCCCGGAAAAGTACTTCCGGAATTAATGGATTAATGCAATAATGAATTAATATTCGGGATAAGTTTTTAGTCGGCTGAATAATGAAAAGTTGATATTTAGAAGCATTTTTTGGCTAAGGGATATATGCAATTCAGCACACTATTATTTAATTTTTGCCACAAAGGCGCTAAGGCGCAAATTATTTAAATTCGGTTGTAAGGCTTTAAGGTTACTTCGCATCGCGGCATTTTTAATTTTTAATTCTTAATTTTTAATTGAATATCGGGTTACTTCGCATCGCGGTATTCTTTGTTCCATGTTCTTTGTTCATAACTCTTATCCAGATTAAACCATTCCTACAGCAAAACATTATTTATATTCTGTTTAATGTTGAACCATAAATGAAGAAACAGTTGGATAGTATAAATAACGCTGCTGAAATAATACTTGGAAAGCTGGAGCTTTGGATGCATACGCTGATTTCCATGCTGCCGAATTTGCTGTTGGCTTTGCTGGTAATTGCAGGCTTTTTTTTCCTGGCGAAGTTTTCCAGCAACCTGTTGCGCAGGGTACTTAGGCGTTTTTCATCGCACAGTGCAGTTATAGATTTTATAGTAACTATTATCAGGGTTTCTATTGTTATAGTTGGCTTTTTTATTGCGCTCGGCCTACTGAAGCTCGATAAAACAGTAACTTCACTGCTTGCCGGAGCGGGTATTGCCGGTCTGGCGCTGAGTTTTGCTTTCCAGGATACGGCTGCTAATTTTATTTCAGGTATAATGCTGGCTATTCGCCACCCGATTCGTGTTGGGCATCTGGTAAAAATAAGCGATTATTTTGGTACGGTGGAGCGTATAAATCTAAGGGCTACTTTGTTGCGTACCATGCAGGGGCAAATGGTTATTATTCCCAATAAAGACGTGCTGCAAAATCCTATCGAGAATTTCTCCATTACCGGCGAGCGCCGTATCGATCTGAAAGTGGGAATTTCTTATGGCGATGACCTGGAGAAAGTAAAGGCTGTAACGCTGGAAGCCATAAGAAGTATAGATTACCTGCACGATAACAAGCCGGTAGATTTTTATTATGAGGAATTTGGCGACAGCTCCATTAATTTTGTCATAAGATACTGGATACACGAAACCAAGCAGCCAGATTTTAAGCAAGCTATGAGCGATGGCATCATCAACATAAAAAAAGCTTTTGATGCGAATGATATTATGATCCCATTCCCGATAAGAACGCTGGATTTTGGTATTAAAGGCGGCGTTACTTTATCTGAGATGATGAAGGCTAAATAGCGGACAGGTTGAAATATCCTTCCAGCGCATTCAGCTGGTTTGTGGTTTGGTTGAGGTTTGTTCTATCTGCCCGGTTGTACAGCCCATGTTTTGCGCTCTCCATTATTGCCTCCGCATGCTCATTATAAATATATGCCAGTTTTTTCTCATTTAAATCGTTTAAAGCCAGCTTATAAAGGCTGCTAAGTAGTTTTTTTAATATTTGAACATCTGTATGCCCATAATGGCGGATGGGCGTAAAAGTACTTTTTATAATATCGCTGTATGAATAATGAGATAAAATTATACGCACTGCGCCATCTTTATCTTTACGATATTCCTGATCAGGTAATTTGCTGCGCAGCAATAAAGTATCGGTTAAATAATCTATACACATGCGTGCGGTACCGGGATCGTTAATGCCGGGGCTGAGCGCTTTGCAGGCAATTTCAGTAAGCTGTACAAAGGCGTAATGTGAGTGCTCCTTGACATCGGTAATTACATCAAATTCAAAAAATGCAGATAATTCGTCCGCACATGCTTCATCTACCTGCTTATTGAGGTAAAACAACGGGTTGCCTTCCAGTATATATTCGCCTGCAGGAGCATCCAGCCGTATTATTACATCATGGTGTTGCGCCACTTTTATTGCACCACTTAGAATGGACTGTATATAGCCGGATTGTGGCGAATTATAGACATACCAATTGTTGTTTTTTAATATAGGTTCAATTTCATTGGGCGATTCACGTTCAGCATCTTTCTGCACTCGTATAAGCCTGGTTTTCACAGTTCTGTAAATAAGCAGAATAATGTTATTTACCTGTACAGATACAGAAATATTGTGTATAAACCGTACAAATAGTAACAAACTTATAATGCCGGAAATTATAGCTATGGCAAAAGCAAGCGTGGGTACTATATATTCCTGTTCTTTACGTGTGTAATTCAACAATAGTATTATATCATATAATATTGTACCGATGTAAAAACCCAAAACAAACTGGTTTTCGCGGTTACGGGTTATATAATGAATTACACGCGGCGTAAACTGCGTAGATGCCTGGTTAATTACAACCATCACCATAGAAAAACTAAAAACTGTAATAGAAATAAGCCCGGCGAGTAGTGTGGTAATAATGCTGCTGGCTTGTCCGGGATCTTTAGTAATAGCCCAGTTTATAAAATAAAGTACATTATCGCTAAGGTTATAATCCTCCATGCTTAATATGCTGAAGCCCAAAATGGCAAAGCAAAGCATGATCATTAAAGGTACAAAAGCCAGACTGCCAGTGGCATTATTAAACAACTTAAGGAAATATACTTTTAGCTTATTGAACATGTTATTGCTTCTAACTTTGCTAAACTTACGCACCACATGGTAATTTGTTCTTTTTAATTTTGGAAAGATGTTTTAAAATGAAGTAGTATTGCAACTTAAATTATCCTATTGAATTCATATCGAACCGCGACGTTCAACTTTTTGGAGAAAGTAAATGATTAGTTTTTGTAAGATGATATATTAAACTAC
>DAIUCM010000218.1:0-5201 GCA_036846145.1 Bacteroidota bacterium | reverse complement strand
CTTCTCTTCGGTAGCCTTCGTAATAGTAAGATTGCTCGATTCCTTTAAATATAATTTCGCGGTTGTTTATATCATCGGTGAGGTTGGTGGAAAGTAACGTTCTTATTTCCAGATCATTAACCGGGCTTCTTTCCATTGCCTGCAGGTAAAGCGTTTTATCTACATTCTGCCAGTTAACCATTTTTGCAAGCCGAGTTTTCAGCAGCATATCGAGCCAAATGCGCATGGTTCTGCCGTTTCCTTCCATAAACGGGTGCGAAATGTTCATTTCTACATATTTTGCAATAATTTCTTCAAAAGAATTTTCGGGCATTTGGTCAATTTTTACCAATATTTCCTTTAAATACAGGGCATTGGCAAAACGAAACCCGCCTTTTGAGATATTTTTTGTACGAATCTGCCCGGCGAAATCATACACACCATCGAAAAGGTATTTGTGAATTTGCTGTAATCCATTTAAAGTGCCAGTTTCAATGCTATCAATATCTCCTGATTCAAACAAACGGAAAGCTTTTTCCAAACTTTTTCTGTCAATGCTTTTCATATTTATTTGAATTAATTGCGTTACATCTCCGCTTCAACCTGATTCAGCAACAAATTCTCAAATTCCTCGCGTTTACGGATGAGTTGTAATTTATCATTCAGCCATAAAACTTCTGCAGGCCTTAGGCGGGAATTATAATTTGAGCTCATGCTGAAACCATATGCACCGGCGTTGTACATGAGCAAAATATCGCCTTCACGAATCTCACTCAGCATACGGTCCCAGCCAAAAGTATCGGTTTCGCAAATATTTCCAACAACAGAATAAATGCGCTGCGGCCCATCCGGATTTGAAATATTAATGATATGATGATAGGCATCGTAAATCATTGGCCTTAAAAGATGATTCAAGCCAGAATTTACACCTGCAAAAATGGTTGATACTGTATGTTTTACGAGATTTGTACGCACGAGTAAGTAACCAGATTCCGATACGAGATATTTCCCTGGCTCGCACCAAAGTTCCAGCTCTCTGTTTGTTTCTTTGCAAAAGTTTCTGAATCTTTGTGCTACGCGCTTACCAACAGTTTCAACATCGGTAGTTACGTCATCTTCTTTATAGGCAACTTTAAAACCCGAACCGAAATCCACATACTTCAGGTCTTTGAAATCTTCTGCCGTTTCCAGTAAAATTTCGAATGCGCGAAGAAAAGCATCGGCATCTTTAATATCGCTGCCGCTGTGCATGTGTATGCCTTCCACACGTATATTCAGGTTCTGGATGATCCTGTGTAAATGGCGCATCTGGTGAATGGAAATACCGAATTTTGAATCGATATGCCCTGTTTGTATATGCGTATTTCCACCGGCCAAAACATGCGGATTTATTCGAACACAAACCGGAACAGAATTGCCGTAACGGTGTCCGAATTGCTCAAGAATTGCCAGCGCATCTATATTTATATGAACGCCAAGTTCAACAGCCTGCGAAATCTCATCTATACTCACGCAATTTGGTGTGTACAGAATTTCCTGCGGCTCGTAACCGGCCTGCAAGCCAAGTATTACTTCCTGTATGGAAACACAATCCAAACCGCAACCGGCCTTTTGCAAAAGTCTTAAAATGTTGATGTTGCTGTTTGCTTTACAGGCGTATTTAACCTTAAACGAAATTCCGGAAAAAGCGTCCGTCAGCTGTTTGTATTGCTGAAGTATTTTTTCGCCATTGTATATATAGAGCGGTGTGCCGAAATCGTTCGCTGCCTGTAAAAGCGCCTCGCGCGGAATGTGTAAAGGAATTGTCATTGCTGAATTGTGTGGGGCAAAGATACGGGGAAAATGTGCCAATTAGCTAATGTGCCAATATGCCAATTTTGAAGACAGCTTTCATTTCAACGTATTTTTGCTCATTGATATATGGAGAATTGCTGGCTGGATCTTTTACTTTTATGTTTTCATTAGTCATTATCAATAACTAAAGTATGGCCCAAAAGATGGAATTTCGTGAGAAATCACATAAGTCCATTTCATATTCTTTTGACTAATATAAATATCATCTGTGAAATCTTTCATGGTTATAACAGGGATTTTTCCTTGATTTGGAATTCGTATTCCATATTCTTGGCGCTCATTAAAGATTATAATTTCGGTCGGATATTGTTTTTTATATTCTTCGAATGCTAATTCGCCTTCTATTCCATAATCCTTATTAAAACTGAAAATATGCCACAGGTAATATTCTAAATGAGGCGCAGTTTTATTTCCAATAAATTTACTTTTCCAATGGTTTTCAACTTCAATTATTTCATCTTTTGTCAATAATTCATAATTGAAGTTTTGCTCATCAAGTTGATTAGTAATACAATCATGCGGTTTATATTTACTTGACATAGTTTGAATTAAACTTAAAGCATTTTTAGCTGATGCAATATATGTGATTTCAATTGAATATTTAGTTTGTAAAATTATTATATGCCCTGGTGGCTCGTCTCCATTTTATTTATCTGTTAACTTTAAATTCTGGCACTACCTAAGTTTATGATGTCTTATTTTTTCATGAATTGAAAACTAAATTTATCTGTATATGAAATAGTGTAAAAACACTTTCTAACTCCTTCTTTAATACATTTTTAAAATCGGCAATTTGCAAAAAAAAGCAATTTTGACCATAATTTCTTTATATTTGTTTTTAACCTAAATCCGTTCAAATGAAATTATCTCTAAAATTTCTGATTCTTTTCTTGTTTGTTTCTGAAATAGGCTTTGCGCAATTAACCATGGTACGTAAGTGGACTGCAACTGTGGATGCCATGTGGAACCAGAACGCAAAACGCGTTTTAACCGACAGGCACCTGAATGTGTATGCAATATGCGAGTATTATAACGGCAGCACAAATAAAATAGTTGTTATTAAACGAAACACCAACGGAAAAAATCTTTTTCAAACGGTGATCAAAAACAATAGTACATCTCAGGAGATGGATGTTTTTGCTGCGTATATGGATGCTGATGATAATATTTATGTTCTCGCCAGAACATTTAAAAATACACATGATTCGGCAAGTTTGCTGGTTGCCAAAATGGATACTACCGGTAAAATTATCTGGAAACAAAATTATATTGAACCTTCAAGTACAGAATATCTTAAACATTCGGCATCTCACGTTAGCAAAGATGGCAACCTGTTTTTTGCTTCTTATAAAAAGAGCGATTATGACAATGCTCTTAAATACGGCTACGGTGCTTATGACGCCTATTTATTAAAATATTCCAGCGGCGGCGATCTTGAATGGCAATTAAATATTGACCACGATACTCTATTTGATGAGATAAATGGAATTGTAACGGATGATGCCGGAAATATTTACATAACCGGTTTTGGAGGCGAGGAATACAATGATATTACGCATAAATTAATTTCACCATTTTTTCTGTATAAGCTTGATGCCAAAGGCAATTACATCTGGAAATTCCGCATTAATGAACAAACCACGCAAGAGTGGGGCTTCAGTTTAAAATATGATAATAACGGCTATTTATATTCTTTGTCTAAAATTGAAAAAGACAGTGGTTTTGTATTAAGAAAATTTGATTCTGCCGGCAATCTTATCTGGGTTAACAAAGAGTATTATTCGCAAAAAAAGCCTTACCACAAACTTGCGGGTCTTGCAACAGATTTTTCTGAAAGTGTTTATGTTATTGCCGGAGATAATAAAGATGATTTTGGCGATGCCGGTGCCATGCAGGTTTTAAGGTATGATACCAGCGGAGATTTTAAATGGAAAAATGAATACCGCACAATTTCTTCTGCCAAAGATATTTTTGTTAAAGCGCTGGTTGATAATAATGGAAACCTGGTAATTGGTGGTTACACTTTTGATTCTACAAAAACATCAATGGCCAGTGTAAGCCAGTTAATATATGGCGTAAAACAAAACGGCGATTTATTTTGGAGAACAACCTGGAGCAGCGGCTGGAGAGATGAAATTAGTGATATGACTTTAGATGCGGCCGGCAACGCTTACCTTTCGGGTAAACTTTTTAACAGTTATCCCGATTATGTTATAACCAAATATGCCTTTGAAGATACGCGTAAATTAAACGTAACATCTTTTGCATATAAAGCGCTGGCAGGTTCCAACATTAAGCTGAATTTCAGCGCAACAAATATTAGTTGCTTAAAAATACATTACTCTGCCGATAGTGGTAAAACATGGACTTTGGTTGCTGACAATGTAAGCGGTAAAGATAATTCATATAACTGGAAAGTGCCGGATACAGCATCTGTGTTCAGCAAATTACGCTTTACAGATTGTAGTGATTCCACTTTTTATAAAGAAACAATTTTGTTTAAAATTTATAAACCTCGCAAAATAACTATTTCTGCACCTGAGAAAAATGAAAAAATAATTGCAGGCACAAAATACAGTATTAAATTTACTGCCGAAAACCTTACCTGTATCAACCTAATTTACACAATTGATTCCGGTAAAAACTGGGTAACAATTGTCAGAAATTTATCGGCTACAAATACAAGTTATTTATGGAGTGTGCCGGATACAGTCTCTAAAGGGTGCTTTATAGTTATTACAGATTGTAAAGACTCGTTATTTTATAGCGCAACAAACTGGTTTGAAATTTACCGCAAACCACAGCGCGAAATCATAGTTTCAGATCCCGCTAAAAACACGCAAATTTTAGCTGCTTCAAGCTTTACCATAAATTTCACTTCAAAAAATATTAATTGTCTCGATTTATATTACTCGCTTGATTCAGGCAAGATCTGGCAAACAATAACAAGCGGATTAAGTGCAGATTCAACAAATTATGTTTGGGCAGTGCCTGATACCATTTCCAACAATAGCAAAATTAAAATTGCTGATTGCGATGACTCTACATTTTATACGGTTAGTGATTTGTTTGAAATTTACAGAACTGTTGGCGTGCAGAAAATACAACAGTCGCAATTAAAAATTTACCCCAACCCAACTACAGGTCATTTTTATATAGAAAATTCAGGTTTCAGTTCACGAAGTAATTTAACTATTACAAACGTTTCCGGCCAAATAGTTTATAGCAACACGTTAAACAATCCGGGTAATATTATACATATAAGCATGCCTGAAAAAATGCCTTCGGGTGTGTATATCATTTCAATAAAAGACGATATACAAATTAAATATACACGTATAAGTTATGTAAAATAATAATTGCCTAAA
>DAIUCM010000217.1:0-5232 GCA_036846145.1 Bacteroidota bacterium | reverse complement strand
TCCTTCTTCCGGAATTAAACCCAGTTCATAGCCGCTCACTTCGAAGCCAACATAAAATGGTTCATCAAAATATGGCGGAAAACCCAAAACATCAGCGTACCAGTTTTTGGCTTTTTCGAGGTCGGAAACGAGGTAAATAGCAGTTCGTAAACCTTGTAATTTAATTGACATAAAAGCATTTTTTTTGAGGTTGATATATGAAATTAATGGTGAATGGTGAATTGTAAATTGTGAATTATTCTTGCCACGAAGACACAAAGGAAACAAAGCATTTTTTTAAAGGTCGATATATGGATTTAAGAAAATGAGTGAATGAGTGATTGAGTGATTGAGTGATTGAGTGAATATTTCCGCGTCGCGGCTTCTGTCTTCTCACTTCTGTCTTCTTACTTCTGATTTCTCGTATTTCCAGTTCTGGCTTTTGCCTTCCGCCATTTGCTCTATGGCTTTTTGCAATCTTTTTAATCGCGTAGGCTCGGTTTTGGCTTCGGTTATCCAGCTTAAATATTCGCGTTTATGGCTCGGGCTGAAGTTTTCGTAAGTCTTTTTTGCCTGTTCATTTTTCGCCAGTTCCTCCAGGAAATAATCAGGCGCGGAAATCTCGGGGTTTATCGTGTTTGCGCGGACCGGCAGGTACTTTTATACCTTCATCGTTCAGGCGCATGGCTTCAAGTATGTATTCTATAATTACTTCATCGGCAGGCAGATCTTCCAGTGATTTTATCTTGCCGAAACTTCCCATGGCATTTACATGCTCGCCGAAAACCTTATGCGGATCGTTCATAATCGACGTCTTCCAGAAACCAAAAGCTGCGTGTTGCTTAAACGCCGCGAAATGGCACATCATCTCACTTTTATAATCGAAATGCGGCATTCCCCATTTTATTTTTTCTTCTACTTTAGGACAGGCAGTATGAATCAATCCGCGCAGATGATTTAAAATAGGTTGCGCAAAGGGCGCTGATTTAGCAATATAAGCATCGATTTTTGGTTCGGTAGAAGCCATTTTTATGGTGTTTTTGTTGGAGCTAAATTAAGAAACAATTATCAGTGATCAATTATCAATTATCAATTATCAATTATCAATGGAATTTGCAAAAAGCAGAAACGCCATATATGTCAAGGCTAGAAAATGCTTTGAGTTTATGATTTTTGATAAATTACTTGATGCCGAATTTGACGTAAATGGTAGTTTGTACTTTTATTTTTTGGAAATGAACAGCTTCATCTTCAAGTGCAGATTGGGGTAAATTCTCAGATCGTTTATATACATTACTACGATAATTACTTTGCTGCAACTGAAAATTATATGGTATTTCTTGCTCTTTGATAATCAAAGGCTTTCCTGCTTGTTCGCCGATGGCTTTCAGAAGATAATCCGCTTTGCCCTTAGCTGATTTTATAGCCAGTATTTTGACATATCTTTTAATACTATCCATTTTGGAATGATGCACTTTTGAGATCCTGGCATCTAAAATATCCAGATCATCCAGCCTTGAATAAACTTTTCCTAAAGTTTCAGCATCGGCAACTTTTAGAGTATAATCTTTTTGTGCAATGACATCTTTTTTTCGCCAGCGAACACGAATGTAATCGGCATTAAGATCAGAAACCGAAAGGTTTTTAGCTATATCAATTCCAATTTCACGCAAGGCATTTTTCAACTTTTCTTCCTGCATTTCAATCGTTTGTTTTTCTTTATTTACAGTCCTCTCGCGGATGGTAATTCTTACATAAATTTCATCAGGAATTAACTCCACTTCTGCCGTTCCGGTTACTTCAATAAACGGTCTTTCATCTGTATTTTGGGTGGTTTGCGCTTCGGCAGTAATAAAACATAAAGCAATAAGCAGCGTAAAAATTATATTTTTCATAGATAAGAATATTTGCAGCAATATACAACTCAATTGTTTGGTAAAAATTGTCGGCGCGCATATATTATATCGCTGTAAAATGCTTCAACATGCAAATAAATATTATTTTTACCCGGAGAAATTTATCCGGAAAATATGCCGGCAGAAACCATGAAAGCACGCGTTGAAACCATTATATATTACAGTCCCGCGAAATTATCCATGTTATTGATCGTCAACCTGTTACTGGTGTTTTGCGTAGTAATGCTGGCTATTTCTATGGATCTGCCAATGTTTGCCATTGTAGCGATTGGGATTGTGCTTTCGCTCATGGTTTATTTACTGATACAAGCCACGTTGCGGTTGGCAGTTTATGAAATTAATGAGCATGGAATTAATGAGAATATACGCCCGAAGCACAAAAAATTTAGCATGGTAAGCAAGCCTGAGCAAAATTTTTACAACTGGAGCCAGGTTGATTCTTATATTGAAGATGCGTATATGGATGGTGGAATTAATAAGCCGTACCTGGATATTCTGCTGCGAAATACAGGAAAACCTAAGTTACGGATCGTTTGCGACAAACCTGAATACCTGCGTGAATATCAAAACTTTAGAGAAGCATTATACAAGATGCTGGAAGGGCAGAAAACGCAAATAACACAGCCTGAAAATCTTTTATAAAAAGCTACTTTTTGCCAAGCGCAATTTTCAATCCCATCAGCACGAAAACCAATCCCGATATTTTATTGAGCCATTTGCTGAAGCTTGCCGATGTTCTTAATTTTCGGGAAATAGCTGCCGCGAAAAAGCAAAGACACATCAGCCAGCCGAAACCTAAAACTGTGCTGGTTACGCCTAAAGTTAAATAGGGTAGCGAATCATTAATGTTTTCCGGCCTGATGAATTGCGGGAAGAACGACATGAAAAACATCACTACTTTCGGGTTCAGCAGATTGGTAAAAAGTCCTGAATAATAGTTCCAGAAAAATGAATCTGTTGGTATTTGGAGTTGCGTTTCGTGCGCTTTTTCCGTAGCTGGTTTCTCGAAGAATTTCGCGATGCCTAAATATAGCAAATACGCAGCGCCTGCATATTTTATCACCATGAAAGCTGTAACCGATTTCGCTACAACCACGCTCAATCCCAAGGCTGCAAAAATGGTATGGCAGAAATTTCCGGTCGTGATTCCCAGTGAGCTTTGTATAGCCGCTTTCCTGCCTTGCGCAATGGCTTTGTTAAGTACGAAAAAGGTATCAATTCCCGGTGTTATGGCAAAAATGATAACGGAAAAAACAAACAGCCAGTAATTTTCAATGCCCATAAATGAGGTTGGTGGAAAATGATTTATTGAATTGATCGCAAATTAATCTAAATACACCACTTCCAATTAACCCGGCAATCCGGCATAATTCCTTGGGCTGGAATTAATGTAATCTTCAGGTTCATCAACCAAACCGGCACGAACAGGATTATCATGCAAATAATTGAGTCTTTGATTGAACTGGTTTAAACATTTAGTTGAATTAAAAAAGCAGCAAGGGAATGCCAGTTTCTCCAGGAAGAATCAAGTTTATCAAATCTTATTAGCAGTGTTCTGAAGCTGTCCATCCAGGCAAAACAACGCTGGTGCTATACCATGGCCGCCACCAATTCCATATGCTCCACCAGGCCACCCACATCCTTCAGCAGTAATTTTCGAGACACCAATTTGAGATAGCACATCTTTTACAAAAAAGCAAAGTATTCCTCCAGTACTATTTGTCGGGTCCCATGGGTGGCAGGTTACTGTTCCCTCGTCTCAAACATGCAAATTCTCAGACTCAGGAATCTGTATAACCTGCACTTTATCAGTCATAGTATTATTAAATATATGCTTCAATGTATCGCTAAACTGCAGATAATATAACAGACTACCGCCTTGTGTACCACATCCGATACATACGATCTCAACTTTCATCAGATCATAGTTTCTGCTGCCACACGGCGCTCCCAGGTCAATAACCATCACTTTTCTATTTGGGCTGAAACTCCCAAACCTTGTACCCAATGATATTCTAGACACCATTTTTCCATTATGCGGTATATTTGCTATTTTAGTAACTCGCGCTCTGTTATGATCTGTATAAATTCTCTTAAAAGGAAAACTATCAGTAGTTACATTGCCGTCAACTCCACTCCCATAATTTTCCCAAACCTGAGCTTTAGCATAATATACAAAGCAGGTCATAAGAAATAAAAGTATAGTTTTCTTACTGACTAATTTTATAATTGATTTTATTTTTTTTCCAGATATAAACTTAAATTTATAAGAAAAAAATAAAAATGAAAATAAAAAAGCCTTCCACCAATTAATAAAACATCAGCGGAAGGCAACAGGGCTGGGCTAATCGATAAAAGCTGGTGTAACGCTCAAGGGAATCAACCTTTACTGCGCTTTAATGTTGATCCAATTGAGGTTCCACTCGCGGCCAATAGAGTTGAGCTTGAGTGTGTAATTACCCGGTTCCAGCGCAATGGCACCGCTGCTTTGGGTAATGTAGGTTTGCCAGCCACCGGTCGCTGCCAGGGTTTGGGTATCTACAATGACGCCATCAATCAGCGCGTTAAAACCCGTGCTACCGGTTTGTGAGGCAAGGCGATACTCGATGATGTAATTACCTGCGGTTTGCACCTTGATTTTGTATTCCACAAAATCGTTCGGATCAAAATGCCCCACGTTGCGGCCACCGCCGGTGTCACCCGAATTTTCCGTTTGGGTGCCACTGTGCGCGGTGTAATTTTCTGCTTCGATCTTGGCCGGCACGGGCACGTAAAGCACAGGCGTATTCACCGAATTACTGGCATAACTTTCAGCAATGTTGTTGCGTGCCGTGACCGAGTAGTAATAGGTCTGGTCGTCGCTCAGGTTGCTGTCGGTATAGCTGGTTGTCGTCAGGTTCTCGGCGATCAAACTGCCCTTATTGCCCGCCGATGTAGAGCGATAGAGGTTGTAGCTAATGCCTGTGCCTGGCGTCGCCGCCCAAGTGATGTTTGCGCTGGTGCCGTTGAGCGTCAGGCTCACACCGGTGGGGCGATCCGGGTAATCAAATACATCGTTGTGTTCATCGGTCACCAACCAGTGCGCCAGACCTTCATGAACGTCGTAACCCACGGTGCCGTAACTGGTGAACAGGGCTTCAATGTCCTCGATAGGCGCGCTGGTGAAATCCACCTTGCCGGCGTTATCCACCACGTCTTTACCGGGCGTGGGTTCCTCCTCAACCAGGTAGATTTCAGCCCAGGTATTGGTGCTGCCATTGCCTTTGAATACACCACTGAAGCTGTAGCTCTGGCCGCCTTGTAGAGTGATTTGCTGGTAGAGGGCTCCGTTAATTTC
>DAIUCM010000216.1:0-5326 GCA_036846145.1 Bacteroidota bacterium | reverse complement strand
ATTTCCATATATACTTCTGCTGTAAAATGCTTAATTTGTATGCTTTTATATACTAAACATTAATTGATACAGTTATAAATGGTTTGCAAAAGATAAATTTATAAATGCATCAATTTTTTCTAATACTATTATGAAGATATTTACACAAAGCATTTTAGCGGCAATGCTTATATGGGCTAGCGGATTGATGATGCTTTCCTGCAATAAAAATGTGAAACGTGCCGGTGTAAATCCGCCATTCGAAAAAGTAAGAATTGCTTATACCGAACATGAAATTGTACCGGCGCAGGGAAAGGAAATAAAACTGCCAAACGGAACCGTAATTACTGTACCGGAAAATGCCTTTAAAGATGCTGATGGAAACCTCGTTACAGAAACCGTTACGCTGAAATACCGCGAATTTCACACGCCAGCGGAAATAATAGCCAGCGGAATACCTATGCTTTACGATAGCGCCGGAGAAACGCATTGTTTTGAATCGGCTGGAATGTTTGATATTAATGCCGCTACAAAAGCAGATAAGCCGGTTTTTATAGCTGACGATAGAAATATCACCGTAAAAATGGGATCTTTTAGAAGCGGCGACGATTTCAATTTCTACAGGTTTGAAGAAGGCGAAAACAACTGGAATTACCTGGGCATAAAACCGGCAGAACCCAACGTGGAAAAGCAGCAAAAGACAGCAACGCTCGGCACAACTCCCGCAAAACCAATAAAGCCGCAAACGGCCAATAAAAATGCAGCGGTTTTCGATTTGAAAGTGAATTATACGAAGTTCCCCGAATTGAAGGAATTTGCCAGCGTAATGTGGCAATATGCCGGTACAGATGCAGCTTCCAATCCTGAGAAAAACAAATGGCTTTTCGATAAAAACTGGGAATCTGTAACCTTAAAACCGGAAAATGCCGATGAAGGAATTTACAAACTGAAGCTAAAAACATCTGGCCGAGATTTCGAAACTTTGGTAAGGCCGGTTTTGCGTGGCGAAAATTATAACAAAGCCATGGCCGATTTCAAGAAAAAAGCGGACGTTTATAATGCGCGCATGGACGAAGCGTTGAAGCTGCGCAGGCAGGCAGATCTGCTGCGTACCTTCCAGCTAAAAAATTTCGGCATGTACAATTGGGATAGAATTTACAAGCAACCTTACGTTGTTCCCGTTGCAGCAAATTTTAAATATGATGACAATTATTCTACCAAAATCAATGCTATTTACCTCATTAGTGGCAATGAACGCACTGTTATGCCTTTTGACCCTCAATATAATAATACAATCTACTTTGATCCGAACACCAGGAACTGCCTGCTGGCTATATTGCCCGGCGATAAAATTGCGGTTTTCGGCGCGAATGATTTCAAAGCATTGGACATCCAGAAAATAAAGAGCAATGGCGATTATACATTCAATATGAAAACGCTGGATAAAGTAATTGAAACGCCGGAAGACTTAGATGAAATACTGAAAAACATCTAGTTACCACAATTTCTACAAATGGCTCAATTGCTTCGCTGGCTCCTTCTTGCTGTTGTATTAATTTTCAGCAGTTTACAAAATATTTCTGCGCAAAACAGCGAGGTTTTGCTGCCGGTAAAAGTAAAAGGTAAATGGGGATATTACAGTACCGGAAGAGGATTGATTATACCAACCATTTACGATGAAGCCGGCAGTTTCAACGGTAAATTTTACGCAAGGGTTGTAAGCGATAAAAAAGCTTTAATTATTGATCGGCGCGGAAATATAATTCCCAACCTCAATTTCGATGATGTTAAAGTACTTAGCGATAGTTTATTCGCGGTAAAACAGGGCCAGCACTGGGGCATTACAAATACTTCGGGCGACATACTTATTGCCCCGGCTTTCCAGGTTTTAAAAGCATCAGCCAACAAGCATTATTTTATTGCGGGCGATAAAAATGGCCTGGGTTTCATAGATTCCAAAGGAGAATTTGTTGTTCCTGCGGAGTATGATACCGCCTGGATGATGGGCGATTTTTTAATTGCTGAAGCATTTTCCGGCAATGTTATATATGCAAAAACCGGCAAAAGGCTGTTGCAAACGCATAGCGAGATTTTTCGCTTGCAAAACGATTCGTTCCTGTTCTATAAAGGCGATACATGGGGCGCTCTTTCAACAAGCGGGGAAAAACTCGCACAGGAATGGAGCAGCATTCAGCGCATCAACAACAACTTTATACAGCTCGAGAAAAATGGCCTTGTATATCTTTATACCTTACAAAATGGCAAGATTATACAAATTGGTGAATATGCTGAATATAAAGCTTTTGGCGAGGACAAACTGTTATTGCAAACTTCATCCGGCCTTGGATTGCTTGGCAGTGAAGGCGAAATAATTATCCCCACCCAATACGATGATATTTATCAGGCTGGCAATTTCATTTATATAAGTTTAGATGGGAAAACAGGTTTTACAACCGATAATGGAAAATGGATTATAGAACCGAAGTACAATTACCTGGAGCCTTTCTCCACAGATTTGCCCAATACAACTTTGGTTCTTAACGGCGAGAAATGGGGTGTTATAAACAGGCATGGCCAGGAAATATTACCCGTAAAATACCGCGAAATAGACCTTTTTAAAAACATCGCCAAAGCATACGAAGGCACAACCACAACAATTTACGATATTGATAAAAATGGAAAAATTACCGGCTCGGAAGAGTATAAAAATGTACTCAGCATCAATGTACAATCCAGCACGAAGGAATTTGTACGCAACAGCAAAAATGTAAAAATAAAGGCCAAAAGCGGCTGGTTCTATGCTGCAACCGATAGCAAATGGGGTTTTAAAGATTCCACAGGCAATATACTTTTACAGCCAACTTACCACACAATCAGGAAGCTTAATAATAATTATACTGTGGTAAGTATTCGACAACCTGCACCGGTTATTTTACGGCTTGGCGATGCAGATATAAGCTTTACACATCTTTACGGACTCATAGAAAATTCAAATCTAAAACTAATATTACAACCCTCTTTCGCAAAGATTGATCTAAACGTTTCCTTCAATGGCGAGCCTGATATTATAACTGTTATGCGCCCTGATGGAAGCTTTGCAATGTTTGATAAAACAGGCTTTGAACGAGGAAGCACTTATACATATATAGGTAAGCGGGAAAATGGTTTGGCGAGATTTCTTTCGCAAGGAAAGCTGGCCGTAAAATATGCCGATAGCAGCCAGCTAACGATCATTTCCGCCGATTCATTTATTTCCGGTTTAACGGGCACAAGCATGGTATTTCACAAGAAAAATAAATTGCATCAGCAGGCGTATGTTGTAAATGAAGGCGGCAAATGGGGATTTTTAGATGCTGCAGGAGACGAGAAAATTAAACCAACTTACGATTTTGCGCAAAGCTTTAATTCAGGCGGCGCATTTGTAATGAAAGGCAATAAATGGGGAATGATCAGCGCATCAGGCAAACCTGTTCTGCCCATCGAATACAATCATATTTCCGCATTTAATACTTCCGAAAACCAGTATTTTAAAATAGCTGCAGAAAACATAAAATATGGCTTTATAAATCTGGATGGAACCGGCGGAAAATCGCCACGTCACGAGCAGCAGGCAAATTTTAAAGAAGGCGCTGCAAGAGTAAAGAATTCTAAATACTTTTCGTTTATAGATACAGCCGGAAATATGATATCCAAACGAAAATACAGGGCAGCAAGAGATTTCCAGGAAAATTTCGTCGCTGTAAAACTGAAAACGGAATGGGGATTTATTGATAAAAAAGGAAATCCTATTGGTGATAATAGCTATTCGCGCTGTGGAGATTTCAACCAGGGAAGAGCCTGGGTTTACAAAAATAAAAAGTATGGCTATATAGATACTGCGGGGAAAATGGTTATCAGGCCAAAATATACTTCAGCCAAAAATTTCGATCACAACGGCCTGGCTATCGTACGCAATAAGAGCCGGAAATATGGTGTAATTAATACAGCCGGCGAAACAGTAATTCCATTCATCTACAATAAAATTCTGCCTTTCGAAAATGGTATAACCGTAGCCAAATTACAAAACACCTATGTAACGCTGAAAACAACCGGCGAAACCTCAGAATTACCCAAAAAACATATTGCTGCAGAACCATTCAGCGAAGGCCTGGCAGCATTCCGGTTCAATGAAAAATATGGCTTTATAGATACTTTGGGGAATGTGGTTATAGCTCCGAAATTCAACGAGCCCGGCAGGTTTGTAAATGGCGTATGTATTTTGCCCGATTCGAACCAAAAACAGTTTGTAATAAATCGTCGTGGCGAAACCATTATAGAAAACATACCCAGAATTTCCGGCACTTTTAACGATGGACTTGCGCTTGTACAGGAAGATGACAGCAATTTTTATTACATGGATAAATCGGGCAAAAATGCTTTCGGGCGGAATTTCTCTGTAGCATCAGCTTTTAAAGATGGTTATGCGCGCGTAAAACATGCAGGAAAATGGCAGATAATTAATCCTGCAGGAAAATCCATCTTATCTTCCACTTACGATTATATCAGCGAGCCATCGGACGGTAAAGTTGTGGTTGTTTCCAGCAATTTTTATGGCGTAACAAGAAGCGATGGCAACCTCCAGATCAAACCCGATTACAATAATATCTCCAGAGTTCCCGGCACCAATCTCTTCCAGCTTACTTTGGGTGATGAAATTGGTTACCTGGATACCAACGGTAAATGGTTCTGGAAAATGCAGGAATAAAAAATGGTCTGAAAACCTATGCTCCAAACCATTTTTCAGTAAGTGTATATATGGAAAAGCCGTTCCACTACAGCTAATGAAGCGGCTCGCGCGCGTTTCAAATGCGTGTGGATGAGCTCTGCGTTTCCCAACGCCAGCTATTTCTTAAAAATTATTTTCCCTTAAAGCATTTTTGGAAAGTATATTATATGGATGATTAGCAACAATTTGATTTACACATCGATAATTCCTGAGTTCACGTTTTTCTTTGTAAGTCTATATATGGAAAAAGCTGCTACAATTCATCTCGAATAAGCCTGCTACATCATTTAAATCATTTCCCAGGTAATTAGGTTAATCCGCTGTAATTCAAATAAAAAAGCAATCTTAATCTTTAACGAAACCGCAGAACGCATTTGGTTTCATGATCCGTAATTAACAAAGCATATATAATTTTCCCATATAAGAAGCCTGCAGAAAATAGTTCTGCAGGCTTTTTTTATTTCTGTCTAATCAGTTCCATTTCTTGGATAAGTTAAAATTATTTCCTGTTAAAATAAAAATAACCATTCCTTGAACAAATAGATCCTCTTTTAGATATTAAGTTATATATCAGTAATTTAG
>DAIUCM010000215.1:0-5389 GCA_036846145.1 Bacteroidota bacterium | reverse complement strand
GGTCAGTAGGATATTTGACGCTTCCTTAACATTAAAGTTGTTAGAATTTTCAATATTAAATCTAGATAAAATAAAAAGTTCTCAGAAGCAGATTGAATACAAGAAAAATTATGCTCAATGGAGAATAAATACAATTGATACAAGTTTGATTAACTCTAAAATTAATCTTCCAAATAGCAAAATCATTAACAAAACTATAAATCAGAAAATCTATAAACCGGATTTTGATTCAACTAATGGATTTTCTTATTTCTATCAAAACAATAAATTTCATATTTATTTGAAATGGTATAATAAGGAAGACACCACTATCCTCATAATTGACAATATCTATCAATTTGATAAGACAGGAAGTAATGCATTTGTTTTTGATTCAGATTCTACTTTTTATTATTTTATTAGTTATCCCAATCCTAAATTATCAAGGAGACATATTATAGCTAATTCAGACAATTATTATGAGCCTTTCTATATAAAATTTATTGGTGGTGATAAATATGCCATAAATTTTGCTAGATACACAAAGGATGAAGGGACACAACCAAAAGATACAACATTAATTTATCGCAGTGATAAAGATGAGTTAATTCAGGATTTAGATAAATTATTGGACAAAAGATAGAGCGAATAAGAATGTACAGCCCAATAGACATCTTCTGGCAAACGATCAAAGGAAAATACAAAGCAAAAATTCTCATTTACATCAACAACCGCACGCTGAGATATTCGCAGATAAAAAGAAAGTTCGCCGATGCCAGTGAACGCATCCTCATCAAGCAGCTGAAAGAACTGGAAAAAGAAGGCCTGATTGAGAAAACCGTTACCGGCACAAAACCGCCGCTCAAAACCGAGTATAAATTAAGCGATTACGGAAAAACTATGTGCCCCATTGTAAAGCAAATGTGGTTCTGGGGCGAAAAACATGCGCAACGCAGCTAAACTATCACCTTTTGTAAGTTATTGTACATTGGTTTTATTAGCCGCAATTTGCGGGAAATTTCACACCCCAAAAAATCATGTACGATAAAAAGATTGCCATAGTTATTATAACCGATCTGGCCGACTGGCAAAAACTGAATGTAACCACTTTCCTGGCAAGTTCTGTAGCTATAAAATTCCCCGAAACACACGGAAAAGCTTTTATCAACCTTTCCGGCACGGAATATCTTCCCTTCATAAAACACCCGATCCTTATTTACAAAGCCGATAACGATGCGCAACTGAAACGCGCTTTCAACCGCGCCAAAGAACGTGAACTGGAAATAGGCATTTATACAGAACCATTATTCGCCACCAAATACGAGGAAGAAAACCTGGTGGAAATTGCAAAATATACAGATGAAGATCAGCCTTTGGTTGGCATAATTGTATACGGCGAAAACAGGAAAGTAGATAAAGCGCTGGATGGTTTGAAGTTTCATCCGTAATTCAGTTGATACATATGTGAACTTGCCGAAAAATGCTTTAGTTTTGGACAATGCCAGGTTTTAAAAGCTTAAACGGAAATCTGCTTGCCATTCCCGCAGGTTCTTTAAAAGTAAGTATTTTGCTTGTGCCGTTAGTGTACGCTTTCTGGCTGCATGCTTTCGCCTTGCAAGTTATTGAAAATAAACCAGTTAAATCGTTACTTTTAGTGTTAATCAATACACAGATATTTTTGGCATTTATAATTACGGCAAGCGTTATCAGCTATTTCTTCAGCCCCAATACCTTGGATATTATGCCGATTGTATTCTTATTTTTCATTTTGCTTTCGAATGTTATTTCTGCCATATTATCTTATCATTCAATGCAATACGAAAAAGAACAGCAGCTTTTAATTCCGCCAAAGATTTATTTCCTCGATTATTTTGTAAGATATTTCGTACTACAAAACTGGTGGATCGGAATATGGAGCATGCAGAAAATAGTTAACAGGTATCTTCAGATTAAAGAATAAAAAATGAACGAAAGTAATCAAACCGGTAAACTTTTAAAACAAAAATAACAAGTTACTCCTGCGAAAGCAGGTTTTTTAAATAGTGCAAAATCTGCATATCTTCGCACAAAGAAAAATGCTTTGACCCGCCTAAGCGTAAATATCAACAAAATTGCCCTGCTGCGTAATTCGCGTGGTGCCAATAATCCTAATGTTTTACAGGTTGCCAAAGATTGCGAAGCCTTTGGTGCACAGGGAATTACAGTCCATCCACGGCCCGATGAACGCCACACGCGCTACAACGATGTAGTGGAACTGAAAAAATTAGTTACGACTGAATTTAACGTTGAAGGCTATCCGGATGATCGATTTATTAATTTAGTTCTCAGCACAAAACCTGACCAGGTTACCTTGGTGCCCGATCCGCCCGGTGCCTTAACTTCCAATACCGGCTGGGATACCAAAACACATTTACAGTTTTTACAAGATGTTGTAGGCAAGTTCAAAGAAGCCGGCATACGAACTTCTATCTTTTTAAATCCTGAACCGGAATTAATAGAAAGCGCAGTGCAAACCGGAACCGACAGGATTGAGCTTTACACCGAACCTTACGCCGCCAGTTATTTTACAAATCGCGAACAAGCCATTCTTCCATATATAGAAACAGCAAAAAATGCTTTAGATGCGGGTTTGGGAATTAACGCAGGCCACGATCTCAACCGAGACAACCTGAAATTCTTCAAACAAAATGTTCCTGGTTTGCTTGAAGTTTCCATCGGCCATGCTTTGATCTGCGATTCCATTTACCTGGGTCTGCACAATACTATCCAGTTGTATCTGAGAGAGCTAAAGTGATTTCAGATTAGGATTTTGCGGGCGGAATTTAACAAATATTATCTTGCCTGCATACAGCAAAAAGAGCGCGTTGAATCATAATTTTATTGAAAATTTGCAGCGACTTTTATGCAATGAATAAATGAAAATATCCTTATTTCTTGTTGCTGCAGTACAGTTTTCAGTTTTAATTTCCAGTACAGTTTCAGCGCAATCAGATTCCGTAAAATCGCTGGAAGAAGTTGTAATTACCGCCGGCAGAACCGAATCTAAATACATAGAAACGGCGCGCAGCGTAACAATTATCAGCGCTTCAGACCTGCAGAATATGCCGGCGCGAAGCATTAATGAAATTCTTGAAACATTTGCCGGTGTTGATATTCGTCCGCGTGGCGTTGCAGGCGTACAGGCAGATGTAAGTATTCGCGGGGAAAATTTTGAAAATGTGCTGATTTTGGTAGATGGTGTTCGGGTGAATGATCCGCAAACTGGCCATCATAACCTGAATTTGCCTGTGCCAATGGAAGAAATTGAGCGTGTTGAAATACTTCGCGGGCCGGCAGCCAGAATACACGGGCAAAATGCTTTCAGCGGCGTCATTAATTTCATCACTAAAAAACCCGGAGAAAGCAATATTTCCGTAAAAACTGTTGTGGGCGATTTCGATTTCTACCAGAACCAGCTTTCCGTTTCTGCGCCTGTAAAAAATTATAAGCAGAATTTTTTACTTTCCCGCTCATCATCAAACGGTTACAGGCACAATACAGATTTCGGCATCAATAATTTTAATTACCGTTCATATATAGATCTGCCGAAAATTGCTTTGAATACAAACGCCGGTTACAGCGGGAGGAACTTTGGCGCAAATGCTTTTTATGCCGATATTTTTCCGGACCAATACGAAGAAACCAATACAATTTTCGCGCATATTTCGGCACAAACAAAAGGCAAATGGCAGCTGAAGCAAAACCTGTACTGGCGCCGAAATACAGACGAATTTTTACTAAAACGCGATAATCCGGCATTTTACCGCAACCAGCATACAACAGATGTTTTTGGTGCTGATGTAAATACACGCCGAACATGGAAACTTGGTACTACCAGCCTTGGCGCGGAAGCAAGACGTGAGCAGATCAGAAGCACAAACCTTGGCGATCATCACCGTTACAATGCAGGAATTTTTGCTGAACACAGGTTTACAATTCGCGAAAAGCTGCATATTAATCCTGGCTTTTTTGTGAGCTGGTACAGCGATTATGATGTACAGTTTTATCCCGGAATGGATGTGAGTTATCTTTTTACAAAGGAATTTTCCGCGTATGCAACGGCCAACCGCGCTTATCGTGTGCCAACCTATACAGAGTTGTATTATAAAGATCCGCGCAACCTTGCCAATCCCAACTTAAAGCCTGAAGAAGCCATTAGCTACGAAGGCGGTTTGCGTTATTCTAAGAATGGATTTGCTGTAAATGCTGCTGTTTTCGAAAAGCAAGGCACCAATATTATTGACTGGGTGCGTGACAGCACAACCGTGCCATGGCAGGTAATGAATTATGCGCAATTAACTACGCGCGGCACCGAATTGCAACTGGTACTGAAACCGGTAAACTGGCTCGGCGATAAGTTTTTCATCGAATATTTCAGCGCGCAATATGCTCACATCAATTCGGAAAAAGATAAAATTGAAAAACAATCGAAATACGTTGGAGATTATCTGCGCAACCAGTTCACTTTCAGCCTGCAAAACAAATTACCTTTTGGGACAAAACTGCGAACCAATGTTCGTTATGAGGAAAGAATAGGTTATAAATCTTATTGGCTGGCGGATGTGCGTTTGATGAAATCGGTTGAAAACTTCACTTTTTTTGCAGATGCCACAAACCTCTTCAACCAGAAATATTTCGAATTTGGCGCTATTCCCATGCCGGGACGCTGGGTTAGCGGTGGCGTAAGCTGGAAACTAAAGAGTTAAAATTCCAGCGTCATTTTCCATATATACAAATGGCAAAAAATGCTTTATAAAGTATTGCGCAAAAACACCTTCATTTTGCCGTAATCTGCCATGCGGTAAGTCAAAAGAAACGGGTAAGTTTGCTTTATTAAATTCAATAAAATAATTATATAATTATGAATACGCAAGCTAAAACCGAAATTACCGTAGAAACAACCGTTAACGCACCTGTAGAAAAAGTTTGGGAAAGCTTCACCAAACCGGAACATATTAAAGGCTGGAATTTCGCGATTGATGAATGGCAATGCCCAAGTGCAGAAAATGACTTGCGAAAAGGCGGAAATTTCAACTACCGTATGGAAGCAAAAGACGGCAGCTTCGGATTCGATTTTGCCGGAACGTATGATGATGTACAGGAAAACAAACATATTGCTTTCACCATGGGCGATGGCCGCAAAACAACTATCGATTTCATTCCTGAAGGTGATAAAACCCATGTAAGGGAAACCTTTGATGCGGAAAACCAGAACGATATAGAAATGCAGCGCGGCGGCTGGCAGGCCATTTTAGATAATTTTAAGAAATATACTGAAAGCCGCTAAATTCAACGGATTAAAATCCGTTGTTACAATATGAAATCGTCCCTACGGGACTTGTTCAGCGCTCCGAAACAAGTCCCGTAGGGA
>DAIUCM010000214.1:0-5413 GCA_036846145.1 Bacteroidota bacterium | reverse complement strand
ATGAGTCCGCGCCGTTTGAGTTGGCAGCATACAGCTGTACCGCGTAGCAGCCTTTTTCGCCGAAAACTACCTGTGGGTTCTCTGAACGTGCTGTAGTACCATTAACAAATGTTACTGACTGCTTACCGGTAGAAGAAGTAAATCTCCAGCGGAAATCATCTGCGCACTCTTTTGTTGTATTGGTAAAATATACAATATCGTTTGTTGTTGGCGCAGTGTTGTCGGCCATAAACGAAATATTTGGCGTATTTGGTGCATATACAACAATATCTTTGGTAAAGGTATCTGTACCGCCGCAATTACGTGCCAGTAAAGTAATGGTATAATTGCCGGTCATGTAATATGGCCATATAGCGTTCTTGGTAACCATTTCAAAGGTAGAAAGGTCGTTATCCAGGTCCCAGAAGAACGTCATATCATCACCTGTAGAGGTATTGGTGAAGGCAAGCGCCTTATTAATACAAACAGAATCCGGTGATGTGAAGCTTGCGTTTGGCTTAGGCTGCGCCTTAGGCTTGGACCAGTAGTACGCTTCAAAACCAGCATCCGCGTTTGTTGCGTTGGTTGTCATTTCTATAAACATCTTGCCACTTTTCGCAACAAATGTATCGGTAGTGGATGGTACACATGATAGGCTTGCTGTATTACATGCCCTTACACCACCGGTAAAACCAGGGCCGTTTGTGCCCGATGTATTAGATGTACAGTGCAGCGGTTTTCCGTTCCTGTCCGATCCATCGAAAACACGCAGATAATCCATACCGCACTCCAGGTCAAACTTCCTAATTACCAGGTATATTTCTTCAGCGCATGGTGCAATTAGCATACTTCCCGTGAAATTATTGGTGTACGGATTGGTTGGCCCGCCATTATCAAAAATTAGAGCAGCTGAATCTGTAATAACCTGCGTACCTGCAGCAAGATTATAGGTTGGCTCTACAATTATATAATCGGTACGGCACAGCTGGTTGGCTCCCAGACTGTTTGAAGCTGTAAGGCACACTTTGTACCTACCCGGCATATTAAATTGTATTACAGGGTTTTGAGATGCTGAATTGGTACCGAATAAGTACCTGTAACGTGCTACTTTTAAGGAACCGTTAAAGGTAGAATCCGGTGAAATATCCCACTTCCAGCCAGATGGACCATTCCTTGAAATATCGGTAAAGCGAACCACTTCACCCTGCATTATAATGCTCTTATTAGCAATAAACCTAACATTGGGCCTTGCAGTAGGGTTTATAACACGTATTGTTCTGTTAACAGAATCTTTTCCGGCACATCCTTCAACTACCAGCGAGATGTTTAGTGTACCTGTTGCGGCAGGTGTTACTAAAAGGTGAATTGAATCCTTAGCTTTAACGCCATCCACATACCATGTCATAAAATAAGGATCATCCTGTGAAGCGGTATTAAAGAAAGTAACCGGGCTGCTTACGAAAATAGTATCGCTGCCCGAAAATCCAGCTATAGGTTTGGTTGTTTTACCTACATTGTTTTCATCTGCACCAATGGTTGGCGCCATTTTACAGCGGACATCATTATCCACATCTTCATCAACCCCAACATATTTGCCGGCAGGTTTTGTGCCGGATGTAGTAAGATGAAGATCTGTAGCACTTACAAATCCAGGATTCACAGAAATGCTCTTATCATCAGCAGGTAATGCTGTTTTCCAGTCGGCCAGTGTTAGCCTGTCAAGCGTAAGGTAGCCAACAACGCCATAACCGCCTGCCACATAGTAATTATTGTTGTTTATGTTTGTAACGTTGGATGCTGCTGATAAATAAATTGCCATGCTTTTTGCTCCAACAATGCCATTCATGGTATTGGCAAAAATATTGTTCCTTATATCTGCAGTTACAGTTGTTGTGGTAATCATTAACGCAGCTGATAAGGTACCGTTTGAACCTCCTACAGGTGTGCCTGAAAGATATACAGAATTATGATAAATTTTGAACCCTGTACCACCTGTTAAGCGAATACCAAATGCATTCCACAATGTACTTGTAGCGCTGTAATTGGTCGTCATAATATCAGATATCATGTTGTTAATGATAGATATACCTGTGTTGCCAGTAGCAATATTAACATTAATGCCATACGCGCCATAGCCACTTATTGATGTAGAATGCACACCGGTAATAACGTTCCTTGCAATCATAGCATTGGCGTTATCGTTACTTATTTCAATACCAGCATTATTTACACTGCTGTTTTGTTTCAGGTTAAATATTGTATTATTTGTAACCTGTGCCGCGCTTGTACCTGCAATGCGAATGCCGTTGAATGTAACAAAATCAGTAGCAGATGATGAACCTATAACGTTACGCGTTATCACTAGGTTATCGAGTAAGCCCGAAGGCGCTACACCTGCGGCATAAATGCCATAATATGCCCTTGTAATAAGGTTGTTCTGTATTGTTACATTGTCATTATCGGCGCCGGTACCCGTTGTTGAAACAGACGGCCCTCCTATATAGATACCAAATGTTGAGGTTGTTACATTAGAGCCTGCCGCAATATTTACATTACGGATAATATTATTTGTAGCTCCTGAGCTCAGCAATACAGCAGCTGTATTAGCAAGCGAACTGTTATTTATAATGCTCAGGTGCCTTGTGGTGCTGTTGTTGTTCGAACCTTCAATTAAAACAAAATCGGCACCGTTTAAATGTAATATAGATGTTGCCGAGCTGCCGGAAATTGTTGGAGAAACACTACTGCCCGGTTTAAAGGTAATTGTATTTGTGGCACTGGCACCGCTTATTTGCCCAATAGTGATCGGGAAAGTTTCGCCGGTACTGTATGTGCTGTTCATTAATTCAAAAGTTACCGCACCGCAAACGCCTATTGTACTTAAAGCATTAACAGCTGCTGTTATACTTGTAAAGTTACTTGAGCCTGTACCACTGGAGTTAATTGTGAAATTGCCTGACAATGCCGGCCTGCGAATGGATACGGATGTATCGTTAGAATTAAAAGTATCTTTTGTGCTGTTCGGATCAGAAGTCCATACTTTTATGGTTCTTGCTGCACTTGTATTAAAGTTAAAGGTTCCAAGTGTAACGGTTGCAGAGGTTGAACCTGTACCGCCAAATGTATCCAGCGTTCCTGTATGGCTATATTGTGTTTGGGTTACACCATCTACCGACCAGTTTACTTTTACGGATGTAATACGGTTTATACCCAGGTTACCAATTGTAGCCTGTATGGTTTGAGTTCCCTGGCAAAAAGAGGTAGCCATATCAATTGAAAATACTGCGGCATCGTTTGCTGCGCCTGAAGTAAGTGTTTGTACTATTACACGGCCATCGCCTGTACGTGCGCCTGCCAGGTTACTTTGGTTTGAGCCGGCATTAAAAGAACCGCCGCCACCACCTTCCGGGAAGCCGGTTGTTGTACTGCCTGCGCCACCGCCGCCGCTGTAACCGCCGCCGCCGCCCGACCTGCGGTTGTCCCAGCTGTTTGCACCGCCGCCGCCGCCAAAGCCGCCTTCGCCGCCGTTAGTTGCTGCTTTGCCTCCGGTTCCACCATTTGTAAATGATTTTCCTCCATGCGGAGTACCACCTCCATCGCCGGTAAGGCCACCACCACCACCGGTTGAAGCTTCTCCGGATGCACCACCAGCACCATTTGTTCCGCCGGCACCGTTTGTCGGCCCATTTGCACCACTATTGCCACTGGTTGATGTTGTTGCATCAGTAGTGGAGTTGAAAGATGATGCCCATGAACCGCCACCACCACCAGCTACAATTAATGGCGAATTTCGCATGGTGGTTACAAACGTCCCACCGCCGCCGCCGTACTGGTTCGTTCCTGACCCGACAGGCGGAGCGCCTTTCTGGCCAACCAGAATTTTCAGTGTATCGCCTTTTTTCAGTAGAAAAGTACCGGTCATGCTTGCGCCGCGGCCGCCATAGGTACCATAACCCTGCGCACCCTGTGCTGTAATTCTGTACATGCCGCTTTGTGGCACAATCCAGTACTGTATGCCGTTAATTACAGATACTTTACCACTTAAAGGTGTATTTGTATAGGCGGTATTTACCTGTGATTGTGATGGGCCATTCTGGCCTGTGGCACCGGCATTTGTAAAAGTGTAATTTTGCGCACTCAGCAAACCTGAGCTGAATAATGCCATTACAATGGGCAGTATTACATGTCGAACAGCAGGGATCCTTTTCAGAATGCCCCGCTGTCGCTTGCCAGCTTGCTTACCGTGGCAGTAATCGGGAAGTGTAAAGTTCACCATATTATATATTTAAGTTTTGGGATGAATGAGAGATGGAGAGAATTGTTACCTTAGCTATTATATAATAAATTTTTAAAGAAAAAACACCGGAAATATAAAGGCCAGCATAAATGCTGTTAACTGCGCCAATAACAAATGCTGCTTTATTATTAAAATGCAAACCTGATACTGCCTGATGACTTGTTGCCATACTGTTATTTTATATTTGCAGTTATACATGTTAACTGCCAGTTAGCCAGTTTAATTTATGAACATTGCTTTGAACAAATATAATTAATCAAAACCGAAACTCAAATTAAATATTCAATAAAAAATAACTATTTATTAAAATTTTATTAATACATCAACTAAAAAATGTAGGTATTTCAGCGTTTTTATTCTACAATATTAAATTAACATTAACTGTAAAGCAGCAAATTTTAAAGTAAATTAATTGGTATGTAAGTTTCAGTACATAAATAAGCCTTATAATAAGGCGTAGAGCAAAAAATTGTTCGTAAACTTAAATACGTTTTTTTCCTTTAAACGGTTTTCACAGGCTATCAATCACTGGCAAAATATTATTTGTTTTAAAAAACAATATTTTGAAGCACTAAAAAATTCGCGTTTGCATTAATCATCAAATATTTTGTAAGCAATATCGGTGCCTAATGTTGCCAATTTTTTTTACCCAGAATAATGAAATAAAATGTAATGGCACCTTTCAATTTCAGGCAAAAGTTATGATCGCAGCTGCTTCATGCAATTCATATCATTAAACTGCAAATCCTCAATCTAATAAAGGTTATTATTTGCATATATAAGGTTTGTGAAAAATGCTTTGAACAATATAATAACATATGGAACTTACAGCGATACATACAAGCAAGCGCAGCGAAAATATTGCTGATGTACAAATTACCAGTAATACGTGCGCTCAGGGAATTAAAATAAAAATATATTGCTGCCCAATGCTAAAACAAAGGTCAAATAAATTTTTGAGATGCGGAAATAAGCCAATGCCGCGCTTCAATGGCCATGGTTTTTTTAATTTATAGTAGAAATTAAAGCATTTTTTAGCTTTACATTATATGGAAAATTATTTTATATAAATAGTATCCGTTTGTCAGTAACCATTGTTTAGTTAACCGCTCCGGCCTTCGGCCACCTCTCTTTAAC
>DAIUCM010000213.1:0-5455 GCA_036846145.1 Bacteroidota bacterium | reverse complement strand
ATATCAAACCTACAAAAAATGCTTTTAAGAACTTATTCTTTCTTCCGTGTAAGAAAAATGAGGCTTGAAGTCCCCACAAAGTCCACACCAAGTGTAAAGTTACTAATTTGGTAGCCTTGTTTTTAAACCCGTTTTGGTGTTATCACCAAAATGAAAAATTGTAGTAGCACTTGTTGGTGAAAACACACAACAAGGGTTTTAACTTCTTACCGCAATACTTTTCCATATATCATTTCTTCAAAAAATGCTTTAACCTTTTGTAAATGATATAACTCCTTGCTCGCGCTAATTTGAACGCAGTGGAAATTAGTGCATCATTTAAACCCGTTTTGGTGTTATCACCAAAATGAAAAATTGCAGTAGCGCTTGTTGGTAAAAACACACAACAAGGGTTTTGCGATTTGTTTGCCATATATCATTTCCTTAAAAAATGCTTTAACTTTTTGTAAATGATATAAGGATGAGCCGAAAATACAAATTTCACAATAAGGAAGGACTGTATTTTGGCAATTTCGCGAGGAATTAGAGCTTTAACTTCTCTAAAAAGTCACCAATTTTCATAATTTTAGTTCCACCAAATTTTCCAATTTCAAGCAAGTCATTATCGCCGGTTAGTAAATAATCTGCTTTTCCATCTTTTGCCAAAGCTAGCAGGAAATCATCATTCGCATCACGGCAAATTTTTACTTTACTGGTTACTGTTATCAGTTCTATATAATCATCAAAAACATCTAACATTTCAGCAAACGCATTTTTAGAAAAATACTTTTTTAGTTTTGGTTTTGCAATAGTGCTTTCCAATTCAGCGATAAGTTCGGCGCTGAATAAGATTTTCACGTTATTCGCCAATAAAATTTCATCCAGCTGGGAAAATCGATTAGAAATAATAAAACTAATCCACAAATTCGTATCAATTACCAGTCGCAGCGATTTACTTTTTAGCATTACGCTTCACTCTTACTTCATCTACCATTTTTGCAATTTCTTCCTCGCTGGGTGCTAAATCGGCATTTTTTCGCATCTTTTTAAGATAAGTTTGCAATTTGGAAGCGGGTTCCTCGCTTATTTTTATCAGGTCTAAATCCTGCATTCCTTTAATAAGCTGAAGCGCTTTCGGGTTTAGTATTTCTATTTTTAAAGATGCCATATCTCAAATTTAATTATTCTCTTGTATAGAACAACTTTGAGCGGTAAAAATTCGTCGCAAAATAAATTCCATATATCATTTCTTCAAAAAATGCTTTAGCGTTTCTAAAAAGTCACCAATCCCTATGCTCGCGCTAATTTTAACGCAGTGGAAATTAGCGCATCATAAGACTCACACTCTCTGAGTGTACCGTTCAAGAATTCATTATCTTATCAAAATTCACATTGCCGGTAAATCTGATTAACTTTATGAAAATATAATTTTCGCTACATATGTATTTTACATAGAGCTGGATAATTATTTTTTACGCAGGATATAATTCACATTTTTGCCTACTACAAAAAGATCATCGCCAGGCAGCCAGGCTACAGAAGAAGCATTATTAGTATTTAACTCCTCTGGTGCGCGCAATTGTACACCATTCTGGCCATTGCGTAAATAACCACTTTCATCAACATAAGCTTTTGCAGCCGGATTATATATTTTATGTTGCCTGCCGCTCTCACCGCCTTCGCTTACCAGGTAAAGGTTTCCATTTGCAAGTTTAAAAATGCCCGATGCGCCGGTAAATGCAGGCTTTACAACATTTGGATCGGTATAGGTAACATTTCCGGTATTTAACTCCAGCACCATACCTATAGCTCCTATGCCTATAAAAGCAGCATTACCAGGTAAGCCACCCAGCAGCAAATAAGTGGAATCATTTAGCCTGTAGCGGGAAATATTGGCATACCCTATTTTCTTGTAGTCGCCAAAAGGTGTGGCATTATATTCATAGGATTGGGAAATATCGTATGCACGCAGCATGCCATCAAAGCCGCCTTGGGCGCTACCATCCTGTATTGTCATAAATTTAGTGCCGCCCATAGGTAAAATAGTTGCGCCCTGGAAACGGTTATAGCCTTCTTTAGGGTCGGAGTATAATTCTAAGCTATTGGTGCCCGGCCGCAGTAACATAAGCTTGTTAAAAACGGCTATTACCACTGTTCCATCTTCAAGCTCGGCAAGGTCGTTAAAATTATTTACGGAAGTTCCTGTAATTAAAGTGCCAATTTGCCCAATGTTCTGAAACTGTCTGGCTCCTGGTTTTAACCGCGAAACGAACAAAGAACCTGTGCCAGAGCTAGCCGAAGTAGCTATAATATCTCCATTCTTCAACAGCAGCAATTTTTCTGTACCGCTGCATTCCAGCCCGCCAATGCTGGTCCAGCTTTTGGTTGCATCGTCATATAGTTCGGCTGTGGTTACCCTTTGCCCGTTGGCAATGCCGCCAAGCACCAGAATTTTACCATCTTTTGTTGTAATGGATTTCGCCCAATCTCGTGGGGCATGCATAGGCGCTACTTTTTCCCAACCAGTATATTCTTCTTTGGCAGGTGGTTGCTCACTTTTTTTACATCCTGATATATAAATGCAGGCAATAAACAGGAAAGGCAGGAATAAATGCGTTATTTTCATCTGTTACAGAATAATATGGCTGCCAAAATTAACTGATTTTTGTGCAAATTGGCGCTTGTTCTTGTGTGAAAAAAGAGTAAAACAATACCTGGAAAAAGTATTTTAAATCCCGTTTTGGTGTTATCACCCTAAGCTGGCGCTAATTTGAACGAAGTGGAAATTAGTGCATCATTAGACCCAGACTCTCTGAGTGTAACGTTTTAAACCCATTTTATTGTTATCACCAAAATGAATAATCGTATTAGCACTTGTTGGTGAAAACACGCAACAAGGGATTTGCGATTACTTTGCCATATATCATTTCTTCAAAAAATGCTTTAACTATTTGTAAAAGGATTATTCTTATTTCTTATAAGAAATGTAAGTGTTGATGATTCAATAAAATTTCCACATCTGCTGGCGCAAGATTTAGCGCAGCGTTTCTTGTGCTTTTTGCTTTTACATGTTATATTTGGATAGGAAATGCCTTGAAACCTATGGCCCAAGAACCGCAGCGCAAAATCCTGCGCCAGCAGAGAGAGTGATGGAGAAAGATTTGCTAATTTGATCTTTCGCTCCAGGCTTCATAATATGTTAGGGCTCCTTCTGTATTAATCTTATAGCAATAATAGCAGGTAAGATTTTCAATTGACTCTCTATGTTTTAATTGTATGCATATCGCATCCATTCCTTTTTCTTTAATATACGCATCATAAACTATAGCGTAAGCAAGAATATCATTTTCATTTAATCTTTTATCAAGATGCTTTGTCAGGCCATTGATTATGGTTAAACTTTCAGGGAAATCATTGTCATCCTTACTGTAAGCAACTGTTTTTGCTTTTCCGCTTGTATCAATAATTGCCCCAAATGGATAAAACTCCTTATAATCAATCAATAATTTCTCAGCAAAATCTTTAGAAGCATTTATTAATTTAAGCAAGTCTTTTTCCATATATCAAACATACGGAAAATGCTTTTTGTAATAAAACAAAAAGCATTTTCTGGCTTCAGCTTATATGCAATTTTACTCTTTGGTATAATCTGTTTTATCTTTCCATAAGCCAATAGTTGCGCCCATGCCGAAATACAGGAAAAAGCCATTATTCTTGAATCCCGGCCGCGAACCAATTTCTGCCCTTCCGCCAAAAGTAAGGAATTTTGTGGTATGAAAATCGGCAAGCAGGCCTGCACGCCAGCCCAGCCTGTTTTTCTCGCTGCTCATGTTTTCCTGTAAAGAGTCCGCAATATCGGCCACTGCTAAATGCGGCGCGTACATAACATCTGCATACATATTTAACCATTTGGCGTTACTTTTTATGCCTCGGAGGCCGCTTACCCTTATTTGCGTATTGTGTATAATATTGTAAGATAATCCGCCAAATACCGATGTAGATCTAATCAGATTCCCTTTAATTAATGAAGTATTTACTTTACTAAGTTCAGAAACCATGAATGGAGACTGATAATTGAAAACACCGCCTCTTACGCCGAATGAGCGCCTTACCGCGCTTGGAACGTTAATGAATTTAGAATATGTGTAACGGTATCGGGCATCTTCGGATGTAGAACTGGATAAGGTTACACTTATATCTTTTTTAACATTCTTATCAAGTAAAATATATTCTACTGCAAAATCTCGCACAATAAAATTTTCTTCACTTGGGCCTTCTGCTATTACATCGTAAGATTTTCGGTTGCTTACATGTAAAAGGTATTTGTTTTGCCATCCGTACCTTAATTCAAGCGCGCCGCCAAATGAAGCGGTATTGCCTTTGAAATATTCAAAATAAATTGGCTGCACTCTAAAGTAGAGCTGGTTAATACGGTACGGATTATCGCTTACAAGTGTATAGTTTATATTTTTTTGTGCCTGGGTTTTTTCAACATACGCAATAAACAGCACAAAAATACATAGTTTCAATAGTTTCATTACAGTAAATTTTAGGTTGAATAATATTAGTTTATTTTGATGGTTTTGTGTTGATTTATAATATAGGTTTATGAAATTAAGTGGCTGGTAGACAAACCTTTGCATATTAGGTAACTGCAAAAAATGCTTTGGCTGCAATATGCACTTTTAATACATTAATATTACAAAGGTAAAATGCAGGCAAAAGCCTGGCAATCACACTTTCGTGGTATTTTTTAGTGCAAGTGAAAAATTATGGGCGGGAAAATACTTTGTTCAGCGCATCTGTACGCGAAGAAACCTGCAGCTTTTCGTAGATGTTATGTACATGCGAACGTACGGTTTCTATACTTACAAAAAGTTTTGCTGCTATTTCTTTGTAGCGGTAGCCTTTGGCCAGCTTTTCCAGTATTTCGTTTTCGCGAGGTGTAAGATTATATTCCGATTGTTTTACCTGCGGCGCATGAAATGAGGCAATTACTTTCCTGGCTATACTGCTGCTCATGGGCGATCCGCCTTTGTTCAGCTCGCAAATGGCTTGTATAAGTTGCTGCGCTGTAGCTGTTTTAAGGATGTAACCACCGGCGCCGGCTTTCAGCGCATCGAAGATCTTTTCATCATCATCAAAAGTGCTCCAGATTAAATATTGTACCTGCGGCTTTAATGGTTTTAATTGCTTTATACAATCAATGCCGCTTAGTTTTGGGAGGCCAATATCCATCAGTACAATTTCCGGCTCCAGGCGATTAAAATCGCTCATAAAATCTTCAGCATTGTTAAAAACACCGGCCAGTTCTATTTCATCGCTCAGGTTCAGCATGTGGGTTATGCCTTTGAGGAATTCCCGGTCGTCTTCTACTATTATAAGCTTTATCGGTTTCATGATTACAAAATAGAAGAATTCTGGGTCATGTTAAAAATCTAATGATTTATTATAATAGTTAATAAAGAAAGTAAGT
>DAIUCM010000212.1:0-5457 GCA_036846145.1 Bacteroidota bacterium | reverse complement strand
AACAATTATATAGAAATTACCGATACATTTGAAAAATCCTTAACTAAACGACATTAAATTACGAATTACGAATGCTGCGATGCGAAAAAAATAATGAAAGATTGAATGAATGTAAGAATGATCCGCGATGCGAAGCAACCTTTAAACCTTGCAACCTTACAATTAAATCACATATATCAATTAGACAAAAAATGCTTTAATAATCAAAAAACAAAATCAACGGAATCATAAAATCATTAAAATCAGCGGTTAACTTTGCGTCTTGGCTAAAAAAGAAAACCGCGAAGCTGCATCCGTAATTCGTAATTGTTAATTCGTAATTGATAAAAAGAGGTACTGAACTTCGCAATGGTGGAAAACTCGTTGGTAATTGTTTATTGATAATTGACCATTGAATTATTATCTTTGAAATTAATGAAAATGGAGGCGCGGCGTGTTTAATTCTAACCAGAGATCTACTTCTGTACTCGATACAACAGATATAAACTGTATATTATTTATTGATATTGAAACAGTTCCCATAGCAAAATCTTATGATGAACTGCCCGAGGTTTTTAAAGAATTGTGGCTTGCAAAAGCAAAAAGATATAGCAATGATGGGTTAACGCCCGAAGAATCATTTTTCCATAAAGCCGGGCTACACCCGGAGTTCGGCAAGATTATATGTATTTCAGCAGGCTATTTCCGATATAGCGAAACTACGCAGAAAGTGCACAGCGATGTAAAATCTTTCTACGGCCATAACGAGGCGGAAATACTCACTAATTTTAAAGACATGCTGGAGAAGCATTATTACGATTGCAACAAGCATTTTCTTTGTGCGCATAATGGGTTGGAATTCGATTTTCCATTTCTTGCCAAGCGTATGATGATCAATAACATACGCCTGCCAAAACTGCTGAATACCGCGGGCTCGAAAAGCTGGAGCACCAAATGGCTTTTAGATACCATGGAGCTTTGGAAGTTTGGCAATTATGCCGAAAAGGTTTCACTGGCATTGCTGGCGGCATGTTTCGATATAAAAAGCCCGAAAGACGACATCAGCGGGGCAGATGTAGCGCATGTTTACTGGTTTGACGATTCGCTCGAACGCATACGTATCTATTGCGAGAAAGATGTACGCACACTAATATCATTATACACACGCATGGCAAATGTTACGCCTGCAGAAGATTTTCAGGCTGCATTAGAAAAGAGCGATATTGAATTATAGCTTACTGCTGAAGTATTTTTCGCAGGTATTATATATGCACTTTCGCAGCTAATTAACTAAACTTCAGGCTCAAAATATAGAATTTCCTTTGCTGGATGATTCAAAATATCATTCCACTTGGTTGTTTGCCATTGCAATACAAGTACGCCTGCGGTTGGCATATCGTGCGACTGGTTTTTCGATAAAATTTTTGCCAGGTAACTAATGCTTGGATTATGACCTGCAATCATCAGCGATGCATATTTATCCTCGTAACCGGTAATCAGATCCAGCAGGCTTCTTTCATCGGTATAATAAATATCGCGTTCAATAAGTATGTTTTTTACGGGATAGGCCAGCGTTTCGGCAACAATCTGCGCGGTTTGGTGTGCGCGGTTTGCATGGCTTGATAAAATTATATCGGGCCTTAAGCCTTCTTTCAGCAGTTTTTCGGCTGTAAGCAGCGATTCCTTCTGGCCTGTAAGTGTAAGGTTACGGGTATCATCTGGCTCAATCTGTTTTGGTTCGGCCTGGCCATGGCGTAATAAGTACAGTGTTTTCATACAAGTACAGAAATGCTTTTTTGCGCTGCTTGTTCAAAGCATTTTTCGGCTGGCATATATATGGCGAAAATTATTCCCTTATAGAATGATAAATGCGTAAATAATGCTGGTTTGTATGCCACGAAACCAGGGAGTAATGCTTCGAAGCTCTGTGGCCTGTAGCTCACAGCACACTTTTCAAATGCGCAATATTCATTCTAAATTGGTATTATTTTTTGCCGGATTTTTTACTCGAACCGTAAATGCTTAACCGAAGCGCCGGAGTTTTTCAGTTCCTTCAGCGCATCAATACCAATTTCCAGGTGTTTTTTAACATGCAGTTCGGTTACTTTTGCATCGCTGCGGCTGGTTTTAACGCCTTCCGGCATCATTGGGTTATCGCTTACAAGCAACAAAGCGCCATGCGGAATTTCATTTGCGAAACCTACAATAAAAATGGTTGCGGTTTCCATATCTATACCAGCCGCACGGGTTTTTTTAAGATATTGTTTGAACTCTTTATCATGTTCCCAAACACGCCTGTTGGTGCTGTAAATGGTTCCTGTAAAATAGTCCATTTCATGTTTTATGATCATGGACGAAACGGCGCGCTGCAGCCTGAAACTTGGTAAAGCAGGGATTTCCGGCGGAAGATAATCGTTTGAAGTTCCTTCGCCGCGTATGGCAGCTATGGGCAGTATGAGATCGCCCAGCTTTGTTTTCTTTTTTAAGCCGCCGCATTTTCCTAAGAGCAATACCGCAGCCGGCTTTACTGCCGAAAGCAAGTCCATTACCGTTGCCGCCATTGGGCTTCCCATGCCAAAGTTAATAATAGTAATATCATTAGCGGTGGCTGTTTGCATCGGGCGGTTTTTGCCAATAATTTCCACGCCAAATTTTTCTGCAAACATTTCTACATAGGTAATAAAATTGGTAAGCAGTATGTACTGACCGAAGCCATCCAAAGGTGTGCCGGTGTAGCGCGGCAGCCAGTCGTTTACAATTTCTTTCTTGGTTTCCATGTTCCGTTTTTCGTTGGCCGTTTAGACTTTAGACTTTAGATGTTAGATATTAGATATTTGATGTTTGATGTTGGATCATTGACTTTAGCTATAAAGTGTATGTGAAGTAAACCAATTAAGTAATAGGATAAATTTAGTTTTAATTAAATTACACTTTGGCATGAGCTGTAAATCGCTAATAAACAAATATTTAATCTTCTTTTTTCTCGGCACTCAATACTCAGCACACAATTCCCAATACTTTTGACCTAATACTTATTATTAAATATCTTCAGATAGCTATATCAAATTAATGTCTAAATATAATGTTTAAAATATTGCATCTATTGTCTTGCGTCTAACATCTAACATCAAATATCTAACATCAAATATCTAACATCAAATATCTAACATCTAAAGTCTAACATCTAAAGTCTAACATCTAAAGTCTAACATCTTCTTCCTTCTCAAATTACCACAAAAGCAGCCTTTACGGAGCTGCTTTTGTGATGTTTACATATAAGGGTAAAGTAAAAAATGCTTCGAAGTAATTATTGCACGTTTGCATTGTTGCCGCCTTTTTCTCCGTTCCGTTCCGCGGCTTCTTCATAAGCCTCGGCTTCCGGTGCGCGATTGCGTTTGAAAAACTGCATCATTACAAAGCTGAAAATTGCGCCGAATACTAATGTTTCACCAAAAGCTACAAAGCTTAGCATGCCGGCGTTAACATAATCCTGGAACGGGAGGTAAGGCCTTACCTGCTCCACAAAATCGGGATTAAGCATTTTACTGTAAATGAACATAAATAAAGCGTACAGCAAAGCGGTTGTAAAGGCCGTCCATAAGCCAATGCCCAAACCTGGTAAGTAGTTTATCCTGTGCTTATGAATAATTTTGGTTGCTTCGTTTAGCGCCAGGCCAATGCACACTGCCAGTATAATATAATTCACAAAGCGAAATAATGGCGAATTGATATCTGCTGCGCGGGCAATTAGGAAAACTACAATAAATCCAATAGTTGCAATTATGCCATATTTAAGTCCGAGCGATCTGATTGAAAGATGTTGAGGTTCCATATAAAAGATTTGAATTTTTTTTCCTGTATAAAGAAGTACCTCCGTAAAATGTTCATGTTAAAACACATGCTTAGCGGCTGCTTTTCTGTTCCAGTTCGGCGGTTTTCTCCAGCAGCCATTGCAGGTTGGCCACGCCTTGCAGTTTCTGCATTTCTGTACGTAATTCCACTGGCGAAAACTTGCTGCCCAGCCTTACCTGCATAAGCTTTTTAGCGTAGCGCACAAAGTTTAAATATACGCTGCGCTGTACATCCGATATTAATTTATTTCGTTTTAAGTAATTGGTAAAGGCATCAACCAGCGAGTAAAATGGCTCTGCTTCATCCAGCTCATAATATGTTTTCAGCAACAATACTTTCGCATCCAGGTGGAAATAAATATCGTTAAGCTCCACGGTTTGCATCAGCCTCAATGCCTTGCTGAATTCTTTTTTATAATAATGCAGGTTTGCAAGATTATAGGCATACGTACTATCGCGGAATTCGGGCGTAATACGTGTTTTGTTGGATGGTATAAATTCTTCTGTCCAGTTGAGTTGCCCGGTTCGTAAAGCCAGTGTAACTATATTTTTAAAGTTTGTAGGCGAAATATAACCATTCTCGTAAATTATTTCCTTCTCAATCATGCTCTTGTAAAGCTCAAGCATTTCATCTAGGAAATTCATTTTGCCTGCGTTTATTTTACGGCTGCAATAGGTTAATGCATGGGTAAACATGTCTTTCAGCTCATCTGGCGGAAACTCATTTCCATAAGCATCCAGCAGTGTTTTCAGCTTCATGTAATGGCTTTCATTCTCAAAATCTATATATAGCATGGTAATGCCGTAATATATAGATACGCTGGGAATATTCTCGAGGTTAGTTTTGGAAAGGAAAGTTAATATTTCGTTAAGGAACAGGTTGTTATAAGTTTCCTGTAAAAGATCCTGCCGGCTTAAAATAGCGCAATTGTAACGCAAACGGCTCGATAAGTAATACAGGTCCAGATTATCTACTGCTTCCTGTAAAGATGTATTTATGGTGCGCTGTGCCCGGCCAAGTGAGTGCAGGTAAAAATCGTCCTCGAGCAGGTGCTGGTTGAAGTAAAAATTTACATCGCGGTAAGGGCTTTTTTTCTGCAGTTGCTTTGCTTCATCTATAGTGCTTGAGAAATACTTTTCCAGGTTGCGGCTGTCATAAGCGTTTAAAAGCAGGTGTTTTTTATAGATCTCGTTCTTATCAAATTCCAGGTAAGCCAGGTAATCTTCCGCAAGCTTGGTTAAATCGGTCATTACATAGCGCAGCTTCTGTTCATCAAGCTTTTCTTTAGGAAATATCTTCGGGAAAATCTTCTCCATCTGCACTTTTTCTTCCTCATATACCGGGTGATATTTTTTAAGGATACCGAATAGCTGCAGCACTTTTTCATTCTTGTTGAAGAACGGAGAGCCAATGTATTGCTCAAACCATTTCAGTTCCTTATTGCTCATGCTGCGCATGGCCTGTATCAGCTTGCTTTTGTGCATATATGCTTATTGTAGAAAATGGTTTACAATATACACTTTTTTACGATAAAGTATAAAATTGCGTATTTGGCTGATGTAGTGCAACTATTTGATAAACAATATAATATATAATTAAAATTAATTTTGTGTTTTGTTATAATTG
>DAIUCM010000211.1:0-5484 GCA_036846145.1 Bacteroidota bacterium | reverse complement strand
TTCCAAAGCATTTTTACGCAATTATATATATGCAAAAAGCCGGGAAATTGCTTTCCCGGCTTTTTAATTAATTTGTAAAATACAATTACAACCTGTCTGCCTGCTGGCGTGCCTGGTTCATTACATCATCTGCTTTTTTATTGCCTTCATCTTTAATGCGTTGTGCTTTTTCATCGGTTTCTTTCCGCATACGGTCGGCAACTTTTTTGGCAGCTGCTTTGGCAATAGGATTGGTTGCTTCATCTTCCACTTTTTGTGCTGCCTTGTAACCTTCATTTTTTGCCGCATCTGCTGCCTGGTTCGCCTGCTGGCGAATCTGGCTTGCTTTGGCTTCCGCATCACGCATTATACGGTCGCGCTGCTCTTTAACTTTTGCGCTCACATCTTCTTTTACTTCATCAACTTTCTTGGTAATTTCTTCTTTCGCCTTGTTTTTTATGGCATCGGCAGTATTCGAAGCGAAGTTTCTCAATGAAGTTTTTATCACAGGATTATCCATTGTTCCGGTAATAAACACATCCATTTTAACGATATTGGGTATAGGCAATTCCACACCGGCAGGTAAATTTACACCGCTTTGTTTCATCATGTCTCGCAACCTGTCGCCCATAAATTTCTTCGCTTCAGCGGCAGGAATATCAAGCGCCATTACATAATCCATGCTTCTATCCAATCCGCTTGTGCCGGTTAAATTAGCTGCAATTTTATCTAAATTGAATTTCACAGGCTCGTTTAAACCAACCCTTCCATCTTTTATAAAGTAAGAAGGACGAACATCTTTTAGCTGAAGCGGATCGAAACGCGCAAGGTTCAGCTGATCTGAAATTCTCTTTAGAGGCAGATAATCAGATATTTGCGCGGAAGGAATATTCAAGCGGCCAATAGAGCTTAAAGATGATAAAACCGGCATCATATCTTTTCCAAGGAAAGTATTCAAACTCAGATCGGCACTCATTTTACCGGTCATGTATTTCGCAATGGGCATAAATGCCTGTACGGTATTGAATTTGGTGAACATTTCACGAATGCTTATCTGGTTAATTTTCAGCTTCATATCAGCTAATGGCTGATTGATATTACGGCTGTCATAAAAACCATTCATGGTGAAGTTACCATCCAGTAATTCAGTAGTTACATTATTGAAATTCAGTTTCTTATCTCGCACTACAATATTGCCTTTCATGTTCTTTAAATCGAGGTTATCATAAACAACATGTTTCATATCGGCATTTAATGTAAAATCTATATTCTGCGGAATATCAACCACTTCCATTGGCGCCGATTCGGTTTTAGGGGCATTATCCGGCGCCATCCATGGGTTTACATCGAAGAAATTGCTGCTCATGTTCAGGTTACCTTTCAGCAGCTGATCTTTAAAAACATATCCCAGCATATTTGTAAAAACGCCATCAGCCTTAATATCGCTGGAACCGGCAGTCATAGCGAAATTGCTGAGTTTTACCGTTTGCGGATTAAAATCTAACCTTGCGGAATTTACATTTATTGGTTGGGCGAGATCTTTGGCTGCGTAGTTTACATTTTGCGCGGTAATAAATCCAGCAGCGTTAAAATCCTGGTACTGTTCCTTTTCAATAGCGCTCATGTTGCCTTTCATGGTAACATCTGCGTTAACCGTTCCTGCCAGTTTTGTGCCTTCATCCAGCTTAATTACTTTGCCCATATTTTCCAGCACCACGCGGCCTTTTATTGCGCCATCCAGGTTAGGATCAGTCATTGGCGTTTTGACTAATAATCTGGCATCGAATGGTTCACCGGCAAGATTAAACGATGCACGTTTTACGTTTACAACAGTGTTGTTCAGATCGCCGCCAGGGCTTGCAATATCTGTATCTACAAATACGCTTTTTACAGGCATCGGCAGATCCGGATATTGGAAATATCCATCGTTTATATTCAGTTTTATATCGAAAGCCGGGTAAGAAGTTTCCGTCATTTTACCTTTCACAAAACCACTGAAAGCCATGGTTCCGCTGCTTTTTAAGTTGTTGAAATCTTTCGCATAAATTACAGGAATTAAAGAGATGAAGCTTTTGAACTCACTCTTTTTCGCTGCGAATTTCACATCCATATCAATATCATCTGTCGGCATGGCAACAAATCCATCGAAACTCAAAGGCAGATCATTCAGAACCAATTCATTCTCCTTAAAAGTATATTTGGAATTGGCCATGTCTATATTAAATTTCGCATCGAGATTGGTTTTGACATCCGTTAAATATTTTACACCGCCATAACCAACAGTAAGTTTTTCTGCTGTAGTTTTTGTTACCAGGTCGAAAACATCCTGCGTAAAATCGCCATTCCCGGTATGATCCATATTAACAAGCTTGGCGAAAAAACCCATAGAACGATCGTCATACACAATATTTGCATCGGCCAATTCGTAACGTTTTAATCCCATGCGGAAATTTGTAGCCGTATCTGTAGTAGTTGCAGCTGTATCCGGAAAAGTAATATCCCAGTTGGCAACGCCGCTGTCATTCACCAATAGATTTATTTTGGGCTGGCCGAGATAAAACGATTTTATTTCCATTTTATCGCCCTTTATTACGCTCATAATATCCAGCGTTGTGCGCAATTCAGGAATGTAAGCCAGCGTATCGCCTTCAAACGGTGCTTTGTTAATTACTTTCAGGTTATTTACGCCAACCGATAAATTCGGGAATGTGCGCAAAATGCTGATGCTGATATCGTTATCAAAATCTACCTGCGCGTTGATGCTCTTGTTAGCTTCCGCCTTGGCGAAATTGATTATCTTATCTTTAAACAAAAAAGGAATAATAACTGCCGCGCCAACAATCAGCACGAGCAAAATTCCAATCGTAACGAAAATGTATTTTAATGCTTTTCCCATACTTGTATTTCTATGTCTCTTTTATTTTGATTTCTATTTCTGTGCCAAAGTTAATTTCTACTTCGATGTGCTTAACAATACATATTTGAAATTGTGCTGTAACCCCACCTAAATCCTACCCCTAAGGGGAGGACTTTTCGTGTATCGGTTGTTGTTAATTTAAAGCATTTTTTCACTCGTGTATATATGTAAACCGTGATTACCAAAAATCATTTTAATCGTGTTCAAAAACCAAAGTATTTTTTCGCAAATGTATATATGGATTTCACTTCGGAGTAACATTATTCATATAAAATTCAAACTTTCAGTCGGAGCTCCCAGGTCCTCCCCTTGGGGGAGGATTTAGGCGGGGTTAATTCCATATATCATTTCCTCAAAAAATGCTTTCATCAACGGATTAAAATCCGTTGCTACAATATTGGCCGTTCCTACGGAACTTGGTTCGGAGCGTAAACAAAATCCCGGAGGGATGATCAAATTTTGTAAGGATGGATTTCAATCCATCCACAACTTTGAAATTTTACTAGCCCATATATTGTTCTGTGGAAAAATACTTTCATTTCAACCCTGTTCATTAATGAATGCGCATGGAAGAAATTGTATCTTTGCTTTAAGGTTTTTCTTTTGTAATACGATTTCCGGAAGCCAAAGGTTAAGCCATTTTTTACACGACAGAGGAGCAGCGCAAGATGAGTAATTTTACCGTTTCAGCAAGAAAATACAGGCCGGGCACTTTCGATACCGTTATCGGCCAGGGGCACATTACGAATACATTGAAGAATGCGATTAAAAAAAATCAGCTTGGGCATGCTTTGTTGTTTTGTGGTCCGCGCGGTGTGGGTAAAACTACCTGTGCGCGTATTCTTGCCAAAACGCTTAATTGCGAACATGTTACAGCCGATTTTGAGCCATGTGGAACGTGTAATGCCTGCCAGAGTTTCCAGAACCAGCAATCGTTTAATATTTATGAGCTGGATGCCGCAAGCAACAACTCTGTGGAAGATATCCGCAGCCTGACGGAGCAAGTTCGTTTCGCGCCGCAAAGCGGGAAATACAAGATATATATTATAGATGAGGTTCACATGCTGAGTACGGCGGCTTTCAATGCCTTCCTGAAAACGCTTGAGGAACCGCCTAGCTACGCCGTTTTTATTCTTGCTACGACCGAAAAACATAAAATTCTGCCGACTATTCTTTCACGCTGCCAGGTGTATGATTTTCACAGGATTGGCGTAAAAGAAGCGATGGTTCAACTGAAGGATGTTTGTGCGAAGGAAGGGATTGAATACGATGAAGAAGCGCTGTATGTAATTGCAAGTAAGGCAGATGGCGCCATGCGCGATGCACTTTCTATTTTCGACCGCGTGCGAACTTTTTCCGGCAATAAGATCACGTACCAGCATGTAATAGAGAACCTGAATGTGCTGGACCATGAATATTATTTCCGCGCTACAGATTATTTCCTGGAGCAAAATTTAACCGAAAGCCTTTTACTTTTCAACGATATTTTGGCGAAAGGATTTGATGCGCATAATTTCCTGGTTGGCATGAGCGAGCATTTGCGTAACTTATTGGTTTGCAAGGATGTAAAAACCGTTAGTTTGCTTGAATTAAGTGAAGGAACGCAGAACCGCTATATAGAGCAGAGCCAGAAAATGCCTTTGAGTTTCCTGCTTTCCGCGCTGAATATTCTTAACCAGTTCGATATCAATTACAAGAGCAGCAAAAACCAGCGTTTGCATGTGGAACTTGCTTTGATGAAACTCTGCCATTTGCCCGATGCACTGAATTTGGCGAAAAATGGCATTCCTGCCGCTGAAAAAAAAAAGTCTCCTCTTCCAATGATGTTCCAGTAATTCCTGCACCGCCGATTAAGGTTGTTGAGGAGAAAATTAATGCAGAAGTTGTTGAAAATAATGATTTTGCGCCTGTAAATACAGTTACACCACAAGCTGTTGCTGCACCAATTTCCAAGCCTGTATCGACCGCTGCAAATGGTATAAAAACATCGCCGTTTAACTTAAGTGCTTTGCGCGAAAAGGTGAAAACGCAATCGGCACAACAAAAAGAGGAAGCCAAAAGCGATGAGCCGGAAGTTTATGTACGCGCGGATGGCGAAAAATTTAAAGCTGCCTGGAAAGGTTACATCCAGAATTTGCAGGAGCGCAACAAGACCAATTTATATCATTCCGCCACTAAAACAGAGCCTGAAATTACCGATGATGGCGTGGTGAAAATTTCTGTTGGCAACCAGATCCTGAAAAATCTTTTCCTGGAAGACAAGCTGAATTTAAACGATTTCCTGAACGCGAATTTCAGCATCAGCAATGTAAAAATAGAGTTCGAAGTGCAGGAAGCTACGGAAGAGGAAATGCGTAAATATATGGTTTCCGATACCGATAAATTCCGCAGAATGGTTGAGCTGAATCCGGCTGTGCTTGATTTGTCGAAAAGGTTGGGGTTGATAATACAGTAAAGAAAGAATTTTATAAGATTTCTATATATGGTGTTTGTTAATTAAACTAATTATTAATAGTTTAGCAAAAAAAACCATGAGCGGAAAAAATATAAAGATTATTGCAATAATATTAATTTTAGCAGGAATAGGT
>DAIUCM010000210.1:0-5641 GCA_036846145.1 Bacteroidota bacterium | reverse complement strand
TGATAGAAAAATTGACTGAAATGCGTTGCTGGCGCGCGTATTTACGCGTGCCATTGTCAACAAATTCCCAAGTTCATGTTAAGAATGACAAATAACTTGTATTGAAGCTTTTTAGCGGTTATTCTATATTGAAAATAAAAAGCGGCAACTATCAATAACTGATAATTGCCGCTTTGTTACGCTTTAGTAAGATATAATATTTTACTGCTCTTTCAAGGTAATTTTGCGCTCCACCTTATTAAATGGCCCGGGAATTACTTTATTATCTTTATCTACCAGCTCAAGCGATATGGTATTTTCGCCCATTGGTAAACCATAAATAGCATAAGGAGCCCATTTGGTAAGCATAAATTCGGTTTTGTTAATTATTGCGCGCACCTTGTTTCCGTTTTCCGATAATTCCGTATTCACCAGGTAAAAGTCCAGCAATATTTTCTTTGTATCCGCGCCTACATAATCTCCTTTCGGGCGGCTGTAAAACATGTGCGGCGCAGAGGCATCAAAAGTTGATTTAGTTTCGGCCTTACCAACACTAAACTGGTTAAGCTGGTAAGCGCCTTTGTGCTTGATGCTTTCATGGTACGAGCGGCTGAGGAAAGCGAGGTTTACATAATGGCCGGCTTTTAAATTCTTGCTGAAGGTATCGGTGTAATGTGCTGTATATGGCTCGTTATTAAGTATATGGTGAATATGCTGCCCTTTTTCGGAATTATTACAATGTTTATGCGCCGCATCTGCAGTTTGTTCGGTTAGCTGAAAATTCTCAACCTTGTACTGAAAAAGTGTCTTGCCTTCCTTTACCGGCTTATCAATATCGGGTTTCATATATGTCAGCTTCGCGTCGGGAAAATCTGGCGATTCTTCGAAATAGGCTATCGAAATACCATCTTTTTTAAACAGCACTTGTGCGGAATCCTGCGGGCCCGTACCTTCATGGTTATGCGCGGAATCGTGCGCATGGCCATCATGACTTTGCGATGAACTGTTATTGGCGGGTTCGTTACAGGCGGCCATAAAATACAGCGCTGAGGCGAAAAGAATTATCTTTTTCATTTGATGAATTTAGAATTGATTTTAACAGCAAAAGTAAGCTTTTCCCATATATAGCAAAGGCTAAAAATGCTTTGGTTTTACCTGCTGATCACCAGCTTGTTTGTAAACCGCTGGTTTTCGGCTTCCATATGTATGAAATAAATACCCGCTGCCAGCCCGCTGACATCGCTTGTAATGGTGGAGCCGTTGTATCTTCCCTGCCAGATATGTTTTACAACTCTTCCGAAGGCATCGGTTAAAAATATATTGGCTACTGTTGTTCGTTCAAGGCCTTCGGCCGAAATATGAATATTGCTGTTTGCCGGGTTAGGGAATATTTTTACCGGGTTAAGGGGATTACCGCCCGCAGTTTCATTCATGCTGCTTGTGCTTTTTTCCACGTAAATTATGCGCATGGCGTATTCCGATAAGTTGCCCGATTTATCTCTTGCACGGTAAATGCGGGCGTAAGTACCTGGTATATTGGCATTTTCAAAGGTTCCGCTAATTTCAATCCTCGAAAAAGTATCGTAATTATCGGTTACTATATAGCCTTCCTCATAAAATTTCTGCCATTGTTTCAGGTTTATTACGGTTTCCCCTATCAGCGTAATTTTTGGCGCCTCACGATCTTTTACCAGCACAACCAGCGTTTTTGGCGCTGACAGGTTACCGGCAGGGTCGCGCGCAAAGTATTTGAGTATATTGGTGCCTACTTTGTTTTCCATCACAAAGCCCTGCCTTACCATTTTTAATTGTGATGAAGGGTAGAAATTATCTGTCATGCGAACAGAGGGATCTTTAAAAGGATGATGGACATCCAGAATAAAGGTATCATATGGCAATGTAATTACCGGCGGAATAAAATCACCGATTCTTACAAATCTAATACGTACGGTACTATTGCCCGATGGATCTTTGGATGTATAAGTTATTTTATATAGCCCGGCTTTATTTTCATCAATTACATATTTACGGGTTAATGAAACCTCGGGCCAGTAATTATCTTTTACAGTAACGCCGGAATCTTTATAGGGCTTATAAATTTGCCATTTTACTGTATCTCCGCCTGCAAAAATAATTTTTGGCGGTGTTGTATCGCCCACAAAAACCCTGCGTACGGCTATGGTTTTATTGCCACGGCTATCTGTTGCCGTGTAAGTTATTTTATATATGCCAAGCTTAGCTGTATCAACCTTTCCGCTTGTTATAAGCATGGGCTGTGGCATTACATTATCATAAGTTAAAGCGCCCTGCTCAATATACCTGTTGTAAACCTCAACATAAACGCTGTCGCCGCCAAAAATGCCTATTTTAGGTGGAGTAGTATCGGCGAAAACAATAACATTACGCCAGGCAACAGTTTTATTGCCTGCCTTGTCGCTTACTTCAAATTGAATTTGATAAACACCTGTAATGCTTGTATTTACAATGCCGCTGCTTACTATTTTACCTGTTAAATTGCCATCAACGTTATCAAATGCTTCGGCTCCGGCATCGCTGTATGTTGCGCCTTCTTCAATATATGTGGTTGGCTGGCCAAGCAGCTTTATTACCGGTTTGGTTTTATCGGCGCTCAGTACAATTGTATAATCTTCAAACTCAGCAATTATGTTGTTGCCGCATGTAACTAAGCTGTTGCTTATATATGTTACGCCAACGCGAAGCCTGCTTATACCAGGATTTATAGCACCTGGTACAGTGAATTTACCTCCCCAGGTATCACCAGTAATAGTATCGGATTTATATACAAGTTCTCCCGGATCGTTAAAAAAACCGTTATCATTCAAATCAATCCAAATGCTGCCTTTTATTTTATTGAATTTTGTTGGCCGTTTTATTTCTGCCTGGTAAGTTGCGCCGGTTTCTAAAAGTACAGGTTCCTTATAAGAAAACAATGTGTAAGCTACAACGCCGGATGATGATGTTTGATGAATGATGGGTTCGCCCGATATATTGGTGACACTAACCGATGTTATGCCAATATCGCTGCTGATGGTTTTAGACTCTGGCGAGCATTGTGTTGAAACCGCAATATAATTAGGCTTTGTGATACCATCGCTGCCAAGGCTGTTTTTTACTTCGAGGCGAATGCTGTAAACGCCGGCGTTATAGAATTTTATTTCCGGATTCGCTGAATTTTCGCTTGTGCCGTTAACAAATTCATACTCGTTGAAGGCCACATTTGGCGTAACTACCCAGTAATAGTGGTATGGGTTGTTAGTACTTAGGTTCGTAAACGCAACAACATCGCCTTCCCTGTACGCTGTAAAGCCCGATTTAAAGTCGGCAACAGGCAGGGCGGCAGGCGTTAATACAGTTATGTTTTTGGTGAAAGTATCGGTACCGCCACAATTACTTACAACAAGCTGCACCTTGTACGTGCCTGCCGTTGTAAAACTGTAATTTGCGTTTGCTGTTACTGAATCGGTTTCGCCATCGGCATTAAAATCCCAGAAATACTTAAGGTTGCTGCCTTCAGATATATTTATGAAACTGATGTTCTGCATTTCATAAACCGTATCGGGGCTGTTGAATGATGCTTTAGGCTTGGGTATGTTTTGCAGAATGGTTTGCCATTGCGCTTCAAATCCGTTGCCAATAAAGGCCGAATCGGAGTTCCATTCTAAATACATGGCTCCCGAATGCGCTGTTACTGTAGGCGGTAAAAAGGCAACATTGCCTGGCAGCTTGTTCTGGAAGCCGTTGGAAAAGCCGGCAGAGTCATGCAATGCCGTTCCTTTATTGTTTGTACCATCATAAACACGCAGGTAATCGCCGCCGCCGGTGCTCATATATGCCGATACATCAAAAGTATTAAAACTAAGTTTAATGCTTTGGGCGCATGGCGGCTTAATTACGGCAAAGCATTTCTGGCTGTTTGTATATATGCGGTTTGGGCCGCCGTTATCATAAACAAAGCCCTGTTGCTGGCGTGCAGTATCGGTTTTGGAAGTATTGCAAAGTGTAATGTTGCCTGTTGTACTTATATAGTTGGTTTTAACTTCTGTGCTTTGGTTGCCATTGGCATTTGCTGTAATTAGGCTTACGGTAAAAATAGCTGATTCTTTAAATATCACAGCCGGATTTTGTGAGGACGAGTCGGTATTATTTATATAAATATAAGCTGCCTGGCCATTTACAAGTTCAGGTGTAATTTTCCATTTCCAGTAATTTGGGTTGCCTGATGAAAGATCGGTAAGATAAACAGGCTCATGTATGGCAACAAAATTTGTGCTGCTAATAAAATCGGAACTGGTATTTGTATCTGGGTAAATTACATTTACTGTATCTTTATAAATATAAATAAAGGTATCTGTACAGGTAGTTTGCGTAAGCCTTAAGCTTATTGTTTTTTTGCCGCTGGTATTAAAAATATACGAGCCGTTAATTGTTGTTTCGTCAAAAACTCCATCGTCATTATAATCCCACTCGTACTTAACTTTGCCATAAGCAGCCGAAGTATTTTTAAAATAAATGCGCGATGACAGGTATGCAGGCGTATCTGCCGAAAAGCTCACAAAAACTGTATCTTTTTCAAGTACCTCAATTAAATATTCTTCGGCTTCACCGTAAATAAGGTTATGGCAGGGTTCTGGTTTTTGTTCCTTGTAAAAATCACTTGCAATACGTATTTTATGTATGCCTGTAGTGGCACTGCAGGGTATTAAAATATTTGTTTTATAAGTTTCGCCTGCAACCAGCCGCTTTATGTAAAATATCTCTTCGGAGTTTTTGTCCAGGAAACCATCGTTATTCCAGTCGGCCCAGGCTGCTATCTGCTCATCATGCCCGCTTCCGGCTTTAATTTCTACAGGTAACTGCTCAAGCCTGTATGTGGTAACGCGTGGTGTGGGATAAAAAGTAACCGCATCATCATCGGCAGTTGCATTATTTATTTTTGCGCCAATTTTTACGTTTGTTATGCCTATTAACTTTTGCTGCGTTGTGTTTGGCGTATTGACGAGCATTCGGCAGAAAGTGGCAAAATTTTCGACCTTACGGCTGCCGACCGGCGATTTTACTATTGGGTAAATCATTGTATCGTTAACCTTGAGCGAGTCAAGGCTGGCATCAATTAGGTTCCCCGATTGCGCCATGCTTCCTATATCATAGGTGAGGTAAAAATAATTAGTGCCCTCGGCAAGCTTTTGCTTAAAATTAAAGCTCATTTTGCCAAGCGGCTTCTTAATAACGCTACCAAGTTCAACAGCACTTGCCGGTGTTTGTATATTTGTAATATCTTTAGTGCCGCTGTAAAAAACCCTGGCATTGCTAAGGTCCGCAACTCTTGTTGTTCCGCGCGTATTAAAATGCAGGCCTTGTACGTTAATAGGTGTTGTACTGCCTTTGGTTACAATTTCTACTTTTAATATGCGGGCGCCCTGCTGGCCCTGGAAAACAGGCTCGGTAATTTGTATTACTTCCGTAGATTTGTAAGCCATTACCTGGCAAAGTACAGGCAATGGAAAGCTAAGTACGCAAAAACATACGCACAATAAGTACTGTGTATATTGGTAACTGGAGATTTTCATCCCGGTTCAGCGTAAAAAACTTTTAATCAATACTATCTGTTTTTTTTAAATTAGCCAAGAGGTAAATATTACCC
>DAIUCM010000209.1:0-5745 GCA_036846145.1 Bacteroidota bacterium | reverse complement strand
GCATAAATTTTTACTGAAGGAACATTATCTGCCAGACATAAAGTTTTTCCACCCGCGCCGGCACAGCAATCCCACCAAATCTCATTTTCATTCGCACCTAAATAATCCGCCGCGCTTTGCGTAGAAGCATCCTGTATCCAGAACCAGCCTTTCTGAAAACTTTGTAATTCCGTAAGTTTTGTATCCTGCGCAAATCCTAAACCAAGGTATTTTTCAGCTAAAGGATATATGAAATTTTGTTTGAGATCCGCTTCAACCAGTTTTTCTTTCCCCTGCTGAATACGAATCCAAACCAAAGGCTGCTCCAAATGGCTCTCTATAAATTCCTCATTCTTAAAACCTTCCGAAACCAGATTGGAAAAAGTGAAAATGTCTTCTTTTGAAATTTCTGGGTGAATTTTTTGTAATGCTTTTAACCGTTCATCGATGGTTGGTAATCGCGCGATTTCACCATATATGCCTTGGTTAAAAAATGCTTCCTCTTTGCCGAATAATTCTGTTTTCCCGGTTAAAATAAGACTTAAACCCAAAGCTTTATCAAGATCAAATTCTGCAAATAAATTTCCGGTTCGCAAATATGCAAAAGTCAGTTCGCGAAGTTGTTTCCTGTCCTTGGAACCGAATTTTGGATTGGCTTTGAAATAGTTTTTTAAAGGTTGCGCAAACGGTTCCGGATATTTGTAGGAATCTAAAATGGTCTGTATTTGCTGGATTCTGTGTGGGAAGCGCATTTTTCAATTATCAATGTTCAATGAGCAATTATCAATGAAAATGTGGATGGAATGAATTCCATCCCTACAATATTGCATCGTTCCTACGGAACTCGTTTTAACTCTCAATACCAGTTCCATAGGAACGGTCAAATTTTGTAGCAACGGATTTCAATCCGTTGTGAAAAGCCTTGCATCGGTTTTCAACCCGATGGCTATAAGCGATTTAGCAAACGCAGCCGCAAACCGCTTCACTCAACTTTCCTCAACTCGTAGCCTTCAAACTTCAGCATGTTGATGTAAATGTTTCTCCAGCCGCCGCATTTGGTATCGAATTGAAGCTGGTAGTTGCTGTGCAAAGTTGGCTGGTTGGCCATATATAGTCCGCGCTGAAAATACTTGCCGTGCTTGTTGAGCATTCCCGCATAATAAACCAGCTCATCGAAACCCATAAAACTCCAGGAAGAAGGCTCCTCGTTGTAACGCTTGCGGTAATTTTCGATGAAAACATTTACATCCGGATTTTTATAATCAATGAAATACTGGCAAGCCAAATGAACTTTGAATTTCTCCCACAAATCTCCCTCAATGGTTTTGAAAAACTGCCAGTTCATCAATCCCGCCATTATAATTTCCTTTTGCGGTTGCGGATTTGTTACAATAGATTCATCAACATCAGGCGTTTTTGGATCGTCTTTTGGGATAACCGGGCCAACACGCAATTGCGACATTAAACCTGCAACGAAAACTTCGTATTTTGCAGGAACAAAAACGATATTTTTAGCGCCCAGTTTATATTGTGGTGTAAACCGGCTTGGTCCTTTATCGCCGAAATCTACCACATGGAATGAATCCACGCCTTTCATTGCCACAGCAAAACCTTTCGCAATTGGATTATCGCTGGTATATTTTTCGTTTACAAGAATGTATTTATAATCAGGATAAGCGCGCTTGAAATATTCTGCTGTATTGCGGCCAATGGTTTCAGAAGATGGAATAGATTCCAGGTAAAAACGGCGGCTTGTATCGCACTTTTCAGAAACCTGCAATGGCGATACCAGGTTGATTTTCATGCGTTTGGCGGCGGAATCCAGGTAAGTCATTTTGCTTTCTAAAAGCGGCGCAAAAATCAGGTCCACATCCAGCTCTTTCCATTTATTGCTTACACTCCAGAATGTATTTTTCGGGTCTTCCGAATCAAAAACATGAATATCATAATCTTTTCCGCAGGAACGCAAAGTATCAGCAGCCATCAGGAAACCTTTGTAAAATTCCTGCGCTACCGTAATGGCTGTTTTGTGGTTTTTCTCGCGCTCCGCAACCTGCAGATAAAGCGGCAAATAAATTGCAACTACGTATTTCTGCTTTTTTATTTCCGGATATAAGCGCGCAAGGCTGTCTTCACCGGAAAAAATAGGCCCTTTTTTATTGGTTTCTTTTTTAGGCGTTTCCTTTTTCGGCTCTTCATTTTTTACAACCGGCTCTTCCTTTTTAGGCGTTTCGGAAACAGGCGGCTGCGTAGGCTGGCTACGGAATAAATTGCAGGCAGCCGTATTGAAAAACACGGAAACGAGTACTAAGATCCACATGGTTTTGTAGTGGTTTTTCAGGATTTTATTCCCACTCAATAGTTGCCGGCGGCTTGGAGCTGATATCATACACAACGCGGTTTACGCCTTTTACATGGTTTATGATCTTGTTGGAAACTTCTGCCAGGAAAGTGTACGGAAGGTGAACCCAATCGGCGGTCATGCCATCGGTGCTTTGTACGGCGCGTAATGCGACAACCTTTTCGTAGGTACGTTCATCGCCCATTACACCAACGCTTTGCACTGGCAACAAAATTGCGCCTGCCTGCCACACATCTTTATACAGATCGTGCTGTTTCAGCGAATCAATAAAAATCCTGTCAACTTCCTGTGTGATGCGAACTTTCTCCGGTGTAATATCGCCAAGAATTCTGATAGCTAAACCAGGCCCCGGGAAAGGATGACGCTGCAGAATGTTATATGGAATTTCCAGTTCGGCGCCAACTCTGCGTACTTCATCTTTAAACAAAGTATTTAAAGGCTCAAGCACTTTCATGTTCATTTTCTCGGGCAAACCGCCAACATTGTGGTGCGATTTTATGGTTGCAGAAGGGCCTTTTACACTCACGGATTCAATTACATCGGGATAAATGGTGCCTTGCCCAAGCCATTTTACATCTTCTATACGGTGCGCTTCTTCATCGAAAACCTCGATGAAAACGCGGCCGATGGTTTTGCGCTTTTGTTCCGGATCGCTCTGGCCTGCCAGTGCATCGTAGAAACGCTGTTTCGCATCAACGCCTTTTACATTCAGTCCAAGATCTTTATAAGATTCCAGAACTTCCTCATATTCACCTTTGCGCAACAAACCGTTATCTACAAAAATGCAGTATAAATTATCGCCAATGGCACGGTCAATCAAAACTGCAGCAACCGATGAATCTACACCGCCGCTGAGGCCCATCACCACTTTGCCATCGCCAACTTTAGCTTTTATTTCCTTAACTGTATTTTCTATGAAATGAACCGGCGTCCAATCCTGCTTGCAACCGCAAATATCCACCACGAAATTCTTCAGCAGCAATTGTCCCTGTAAAGAGTGCGCCACTTCCGGGTGAAACTGTATTCCCCAGATGGGTTTATCTGTAAACTGGAAAGCTGCATTTTCAACAGATTCTGTACTGGCAATTCTTTGCGTGCCTTCCGGTAAATGAAGGATGGTATCGCCATGGCTCATCCAAACTTGGCTATTCAGTTCCAATCCTTTTGTAAGTACGTTACTGTCATCTACATACGAAAGGTTCGCGCGGCCATATTCGCGGATGGAAGAAGGCAAAACCTCGCCGCCGGAGTGGTGCGCCATCATCTGTGCGCCGTAGCAAATACCCAGCAAAGGTTTACCGCTGGTATAAGTGTTGAAATCTATGTAAGGCGCATCATCGGCGCGGGTAGAGTAGGGCGAGCCGGAGAAAATAATGCCTTTTACATCTGGCGTATCTACAGCGGGCGGATTATTGAAAGGATGAATTTCGCAATAAACATTCAGTTCGCGCACTTTGCGTGCAATGAGTTGCGTGTACTGCGAGCCGAAATCGAGGATGATGATTTTTTCTTCCATAAGCTTGCTGCAAAGGTAGGAATTTTTCGATTAGCCAATTAGCCGATTTGTCAATTAGCCAATGATGGGTTGAAGCATTTTTTTGGGGAATGGAGATATGGAATTTATAGATAATTATCCAGAATAAATTTTAGCCATGAAGGTAATTCAAAATTTCTATTATTCCTCGAAATGAATAAAGTTGCAATTCTGTTTTTATCTTTTTCTTCAGTAAACTTATATGATAATCCAATAGATTTCGTATTGAGAACTATCTTCGTTTCTTCAAAAGGATCGAAGATATATATGATTGAATCCTCTGGAAAAGAAGTTGGATCATTTGATTCTTGTTCCCAATGAAAAGCGAATTCGTTTTTATTGCGCCAACTCTCTTGTGTAAATTCCTTGTTTAGGCTGGTATCTTCGTAAATACCGTTTAAGTTTCTTTTTATTGAATCTTTTATTATTATAGTTTTATGAAAAGCTTCAGCATATTCGCTTAGTAATTGATTGCTTATCAATTTTAAGTTTTTTTCAGTTAGAAATACTCTAAAATTTTGATTTAATGAGTTGTCATTTACAATTCTCTCTTCGCCAAATTCCGAAACAGAATAAAGTAAATTAGAAAGAATTATGAGCAGTTTTTTATCGTTAGTTGAAATTATATTATCTAAATCTGAAAAAGCGACATTAAACATTTGCCCAAAATGCGAATCTGGCTCTATAGAAACTATTTTACTTGTACGAATGCTACTTTCAACAGAATTAAAATTTCTAAAAACCAGAACTAAATTCTGTGATTTTTTTAATTGATTGGTTTGGCTGTAATAGCGAATTAAATTTGTTGTATCTTTTAACGCATCTGTTCTATATACTTTTAATTTACCTTCAATAATTGCTTTGATAATTCTCTCATTAATGCTTTCAAGGCGATATTTTAGAATATCAGTAATTATAGAATCATTATAGATCTTTGTTTGACAGAAAGATATAGTTGGAATTAATAAGTAAATTAACAATAATGATAATTTCATATTATGAATATGCAATTAATTTCTGACTCACCATATATCACGTTCTCAAAAAATGCTTTCAATTATAATTTTTTCTTCCTAGGATTTTGCCTCGTATCCCAGAAAGTAAGTATTTCAATGCGTTTAGGAAATACTTTATAAATCAGAATATTATGCGGTGTAACTATCGCTTCGTAAATATTTAATTTGAGCTTTCGGAAAATTTTCGGGTTTTCACTAATGAGTTGAATTACTTTATCGGTTGATGACACGAAATTGATAACTTCACGCTCAGTCCAATTAGCTTCAAGATAATCAATTACAATTTCAAAGCGTGCTAAAGCTTCCGGCGTCCACCTTATTTCTTTAGCCATTTTTCAAAGTTTGTCATGGCTTCTTCATGAGAAATGGTTTCTCCTTTTGCAGATTGTTCCAGGCTTTTATTCAGCGAATCCGCAATTTCTTCAGGGAACTCGTCCAGCCAGTTTTCTGATTTTGAATTGAATATATCCGAGATTTTTTTTAAGACATTCAAATCATCCGTATCAAAAATACGTTTTGCCAGTTCAATTTTTATCGTGGAAATGTTCATATTTCAAATATATAAAAGCTTAAATTAAATACAATAGAATTGTAGTTTGTGTTTCCATATCTCTATTCCACAAAAAAATGCTTCAATCCACAAAAGTCTCTTTAATAAAGGCTTTAATTTTCTCAATTTCAGCATTTTTTAAAAGAGCAACTTCTTTGGTAATTCTTATTTTATCAATAGTTGTTATCTGGTCAATCACAACCCAGTTCTTTTTCCCATTTATTAGAATTTCTACACGTGTAGGATAATTTTTAGATTGAACTGGTTTAAACAAATAAAAACAACAAGAGCGCTGCAAAATTTG
>DAIUCM010000208.1:0-5853 GCA_036846145.1 Bacteroidota bacterium | reverse complement strand
GCCATTTCGTCTGCTACAGCACCAGCTCCAATGATTTCTTTTTGCCTGTCAGCATTGCTTGATAAAGTTATCAAGGTATTGATAAGTTCACCAAACTTCCAATAGACTAAATTTTGCTCATCGGATAAATCTAAAAGTCCATAATCTATTGTAGGATCAAAACTCATAATGCTTCAAATTAAATCTTAAAACAACCGGCAGCAATTACTTTCAGGCCATCTGGGAACATTTTCCAAACCCTGATATATTTTAATGTTGCTTCTATCGGGTTTCCCAGCATTATGCCTTCCGTTTTGTAAACGGTGATGGAAACGGCTGTATCGCCAATAATGCTTATTTCTTCAATCTGCGTATCTAATCTATCTACAACCATTTCACCGGCTTTGTGCGCGTTGAGGTCCATTTGCTTGGTAATGGTTTTTCCATCGGGCGCTATACAAAGCAAATCGTCATGAATGGTTTTGTCCAGGAAATCAATATCGCTGCTTTTAATTCCTTCCACCAAAAGAAACTCCATTTTCTCGATATCTGCTTTTGTTATATCCATATATGTGCGTGTAGAAAAATGGTTTAGCTTCTGATTTTTGATAATACTCTAAAATATGCGAACCACATAGCAATTAAAATTCCTATCGATGTATAAATAACCGGACTATTTCTGTCTTTTGTATATCCATAGTATAAAACAAATAGAACACTTAAAGTCATAAATATAAGCATAGGAAGCGTCCATTTTCGTTCATAAATAGTTTTCTTTCGGATAATTGATGAGTCAGGATGCAAACCTTTATAAGATTCTAAACAATTCTGAAGTTCATCACAAAATCTTTCAAAAGCAAAGGCATCACAAAAATTATCATTTGCAGTAATTTTAAGCTTTTCTTTGCTTTTTGTAACCAATTTTAAAATTGTAGAACCATCATAATTTAAAACTTTGTACCAAAGAAAATCGTTGAAAACAACAGTTTTTGTTTCATCATCAAGTTTAAAAATAACAGAATCTTCATCTATTGTAGCTTCACCAATTTTTGTTAACTTTCTCTTATTTAGCAGATAAATTAAAATTGGAATTCCAAATGCTATAATAAATGAAAAATAACTAAACAGTCCGCCTAACATTCCAATAACAAAAATTGGCATGCAAATAACAACCAAATTTATAAGCAGCTTTTGGTTAGTGTATGAAAACTTAAATTGCTTTGTGGAAGTATCCATTATGTATTAATTACATATATGCAACTTACGAAAAATACTTTGAGTTAAAATCTCCACCTAACGTAATAGGTTTCTTTGTCAAAATCAGCCCATTTTATGACTATAGTATCTTTACTTAAAGAAAGAATTTTAACTTCTTGGAGAAAGTCATTATAATAAATCTTTAAATTTTTATCCTCGAGAATATAAGGAATCTGGCTATCTCCGTCATAATCCTGAATATTCCAGAATTTTTGTGATACATCAAAATCTGCAACCGGAGCGGTTGTGTCGCTAACCCAAACATCAAAAAGCAATGAAGTATCTAATGTTGTTTTAATAACGCTTTTTTTTGGCCTGTGAATGTTCGGAATTTCAAGGTCGTCTCCATTATAAGCAGATTCTGTATATATTCGATTTCCGTCAGATTGTTGAGCTAATTCATTATAACCAAGCTTATCATCAACTTCAGCATGTTGCTCAATTGCTTCACATCCGAAAAAACAGCAAGAAAACAATGCAATAGAAATTAGAATATAGTCTTTTATATATGCAACTTACGAAAAATGCTTTGAGTGAGATAAGAAAAACAGATTTAGCTTGCCAGCTTCATTTTATCGTTATCTCCTTTCGACTTCCGGGCAGATTTCTTCTTGCGCGATTTTAAGAAATCACTGAATTCCTTTTCTTCTTTTTCAGTCAGCGACTTATTTATAAAAACGAAATCTTTTTCGTCAATTTTCTTAAAGTCAATCATAGCACAAAGTCTTTAAATATTTCTTCACTAATATAAGCGATTCCCTGGTATCAATAAACATCCTGTTTCCGGCAAATATTTTCGCGCCTAACGTTTGCTCATAATGCCCTATTAATTGCGTTTTGGCTATAAAAGAAACAATACCATCATACTTGCGTTCGAAAGCTGTTTTACAGGCGAAAGCAACAAGGTTTCCGGCAACGCCATTGTATAGTTTGTTTTTGCTTTTGTTAAATTTTGCGTTTTCTATGAGCGAAATAAAAATATGGTCGCCTTTATCTGTTAAACTGATTAAGCCGTGAATTATTGTCGGGTTATTTAACGTAGTTAACTTAAATATTTTGTTTTCTGCAATTTTCCTTTCCGATTTCCAGTCGAATACCCAATCCGCTTTTTTGATTAGCTTTGATTCTGAAACTGTAATCTCACTTATAACAGTATCAAAAACCTCGCCCGAAATTGCATTTTCAATAGAGTTTGTAAGCTTATCTACATCAAAACCAAGCGCATTTAATTTACTGTTATTCAACTTGTTTAAGCAAAGTATTTTTTACGATTTTAATAAATGCGAAGATAGGGTTTGTAAAATTACAAATTCTATATAAGGATGTTCAGAAAATGGTTGGGATTATTCGTGCCATAATAATTTTCCTAAATCATCTTTTAAAAACATGGACTGAAACTTATAAGCATTTGCATCACAATTATAATAGCCGCTATTAACAGTAGCTTTGTAAAGTTTTCCTGTAACCTTATAATTTTTATGTAAGTATGCTTTGTCTTTAAAAAATTCGCTTCTATAAATGCTATTGTCTCTATTTACCAGTACAATATTCTTATCAATTAAAAAGTCAAACTTATCAGAATTTATTGAAAGAACTTGGAAATAAACATCTTCTTCTGCACAAGGAATTTCGACATATCTAATATTTAATTCTATCAAGTCATCATATAATCTTGTCGAATCCCAAATTATAATTTTAATTACGGCAATAAATCCTAAAATCAGTACAATGATTAGAAGTATAGCTCTCTTGAAGAATTTACTTTTTTTCATTTGTTCAGCAAGACTTTTTCCATATATTCAATCTCCAAAAAATGCTTCAAATTAAATCTTAAAACAACTGGCAGCAATTACTTTCAGGCCATCGGGGAACATTTTCCAAACCCTGATATATTTTAATGTTGCTTCTATCGGGTTTCCCAGCATTATGCCTTCCGTTTTGTAAACGGTGATGGAAACGGCTGTATCGCCAATAATGCTTATTTCTTCAATCTGCGTATCTAATCTATCTACAACCATTTCACCGGCTTTGTGCGCGTTGAGGTCCATTTGCTTGGTAATGGTTTTTCCATCGGGCGCTATACAAAGCAAATCGTCATGAATGGTTTTGTCCAGGAAATCAATATCGCTGCTTTTAATTCCTTCCACCAAAAGAAACTCCATTTTCTCTATTTCTGCTTTTGTGATTTCCATATATGTGAGTGAAGCAAAATGGTTTAGGTTAAAATTCTATTCAAATTAAGCTTTCAATTTAATAAGCCTGAATAGCGCGAGCGTAATGGTCAAATATATTTATTGTTCTTGTACGTAATAAAGCTAAATATTCAGTTGCCTCAACAACTTTCTGTAAAGTGCCGCCACCAGAATACTTTTCATCGCTTATTGTTTCAGTTAAATTCGACTCTAAATCACGGAAAGATAGCCACGCTTTCTGAGCGGAAACCAACACTTTTTTATCTTCATCTTTAAGTACGCTCTTAAGTCTTTTATAATACTTATTCATTAAACTGTCATATTGTTGTGCCAATGTATAATAAGCTTCTCTCATGTCAAGATCTGAAATAGTGTTTTTAAGATTTCCTCTAAGTTCGCGTTCAATTAAAAAAGTATCAATACTAAATTCTATATAAACAGTATCCATTTTTTTGGCAATAAGTTTTTTCCGAAGATTAATTACCTCTTGATCTTCCGACTTTTGCTTTTTCAAATTTTGTGAAAAGCACTTATTTTCTAATGTCAGGAAAACAAACAACAATAAAATTCCAGCGTATTTCATGTTATAATATTACTATAAGAATTTGACTTCCATATCTCAAATCTCCAAAAAATGCTTTAAACCAGCAAGTTAATTCAAAATCTTCATCTTCGCATATTTCAGCAAGATCTGTTTCTGGCCTATTTCCTGGAAAAAGATTGTTATTTTCTTGTCATCGCCACTGCCTTCTACCTGTATCACTTTTCCCAAACCAAAACGATTATGCTTTAAGCCAGCTTAATATTCTGATTTTCAATTTTCACATTAAACTGTATTTCAGCTTTCAAAGCTTTAAAAACTTTCAGGATTGTTTCTATGGTTGCACTGTTTGCGCTGCTTTCCAGTTTAGATATTTGCGATTTCTGAACGCCAACCAGTTTGCCCAATTCCTCCTGCGTGAGATTCCTTTCTTTGCGCGCAGTTTTTATCATTTTGCCAAGAATATCCATACGCAATTCATATTCATATTCATCGCGCTCTTTTGTGCCAACCTTGCCAATGTATTTATCTTTCATTTCGGCAAGCGATAAAGATGTCATTTCATTTTTTGCCATATCTTTACTTTTTATATTTATTCTCGAAATATTTAGTTCTGATATTCTCCGCTCTTTCAATTTCATTTGCGGGAACTTTATCTACTTTTTTAATGAATCCATGTGTGGCGAAAACCAACGTTTCTTTCCCGCCAGATTTGTCCCAAAACGCCAAAAGCCTTATTTGAAGCCCGGCGAATCTTGTCCGGAACTCCCAAATATCATCTGTCAGCTTTTTAAAGAGCTTTGAATCATTGTTTTGCTCTGCAGCATCAATATTATATATTACTTTACGCGCAGTTTTCTTGTCGAGCGATGCAATAAAATCCTCTGCTTCCTTCAAAAACCGCGTTTCAAAATATCGCATTTACAACTGCTTATTTAACAAGACAAATATAACCAATGTTTCCAAATTTAGAAACTTTATAGAAAGCAAGCAAATCGTCATGAATGGTTTTGTCCAGAAAATCAATATCGCTGCTTTTAATTCCTTCCACCAAAAGAAACTCCATTTTCTCTATTTCTGCTTTTGTGATTTCCATAAATGTGCGTGTAGAAAAATGGTTTGAATGAGCTAATTACGCAGCATTATTTCTCAACGGATGAATATTCTCAAACTCAGCATTTTTAGCATTTTTCTCCTCTTCCAAATCGAAATCATCCTGCAATCCCATCCAGAATTTAGCGCTTGTACCGAAATATTTCGCAAAACGAATAGCTGTATCAGCTGTAATTCTGCGCTTTCCTTTAATGATTTGCGCAATTCTAGTCTGCGGAATAAATGTTTCTTTCGATAAACGATAAGCAGTAATAGCTAAAGGTTCTAAGAATTCCTCTTTCAGAATTTCGCCGGGATGAATATTTTGCAGCTTTTTCATAGATCAATGATAGTCAATTATTTCAACATCAAAAGCATTATCGTTTTCCCACTTAAAAATAATCCGCCATTGCTTGTTGATCCTGATACTGTGAAAATCTTTCAGGTTTCCAGAAAGTTTTTCCAGATGATTCGCAGGCGGAATTCTTAAGTCGTTTATATTTTGCGCGTTATTGATCATTCTCAGTTTTCGCCTGGCAACCTGTTGAATATCCGGCGGAAGCTTCTTGGATTGAATTCCTTCCCAGATTTTCTCCGTTTCACTGCTGTTAAAACTTTTGATCAAACCGCTTACAAATTACTAACGCCAAAGATAAGTATTTTGGTTCAGAAAGATAAACGCAATTATAAAATACTTTAATTCAACCGGTTCTTTCAGCGCGCTTGTTTAAGCAAAATATTTTTTACGATTTTAATAAATGCGAAGATAGGGTTTGTAAAATTACAAATTCT